>SVOV01000079.1 GCA_015066205.1 Oscillospiraceae bacterium | reverse complement strand
TAATTCTTGAAGTTTTAAGACGTCTTTCAGTTAAAGGCGGCGTAGGTAAAATAATCGAATATTCAGGCGAGGGTGTAAAAACTCTGTCAGTTCCTGAACGTGCAACAATCACAAATATGGGTGCGGAGCTTGGTGCAACCACCTCAATATTCCCCTCTGATGAAATAACACTCTCTTTCCTTAAGGCACAAGACAGAGAAGATGCTTATACCGAGCTTTCAGCTGATGAGGGTGCGGTATATGACGAGCATATAATTATTGAGCTCGACAAACTTGAGCCTCTTGCCGCAATGCCTCATATGCCCGATAATGTGAAAAAGGTTACCGAAATAGGTAAGATCGCCATTGATCAGGTTTGTATCGGCTCTTGTACAAATTCATCACTTTTTGATATGCTCAAGGTAGCTGCTATCTTAAAGGGTAAGACCGTTGCAGAAAATGTCAGTCTTTCAATTGCTCCCGGATCGAAGCAGGTTCTTAATATGCTGGCTGAGAACGGAGCACTTGCAGATATGATCTCAGCAGGTGCAAGAATTCTCGAAAGTGCTTGCGGTCCTTGTATCGGTATGGGACAGTCACCGAATTCCAAAGGCATATCCCTTCGTACATTTAACAGAAATTTTGAAGGAAGATCAGGAACCGCAGATGCAGGTGTATATCTTGTAAGCCCCGAGGTTGCTGCAGCTTCCGCCGTCACAGGTGTTCTTACGGATCCGAGAACGCTCGGAGAAATGCCTGAAATTTCTATGCCCGATAAATTCACCATAAATGACAATATGGTTCTTATGCCTGATGACATAATTTCAAGTAAAGACAGAATTATAAAATACGGGCCCAATATAAAGAATGTTCCTACAGGCAGACCCCTTGAAGAGACCGTCACTGCTAAAGTTATGCTTAAGGTTGAGGACAATATAACAACTGATCACATTATGCCTGCGGGTGCAAAGATACTTCCCTACCGCTCCAATGTACCTTATCTTTCAAAATTTTGCTTCGGTGTCTGCGATACATCATTCCCTGAAAGATGTCTTAATGAAGGCGGCGGTTTTATTGTCGGCGGTGCAAACTACGGTCAGGGCTCTTCAAGAGAGCATGCTGCTTTAGTTCCGCTTTACCTCGGAATCAGAGCTGTAATAACTAAATCCTTTGCAAGAATGCACAAGGCAAATCTTATCAATTCAGGTATAATTCCTCTCACCTTTAAGAATTCGGATGATTATGATAAGATATCACAGGGTGATGAGCTTGAGCTTACAGACATCAGATTTTCAGTTTCCGAAAAAACAGAAACAATGCTCAGAAATATCACAACCGGCGATGAATATGAACTCGAGCTTGATCTGTCGGAAAGAGCGAGACAGATTATTCTTGCGGGCGGTATGCTCAATTACACAGCAAACAGATAAAAAGGCGGGATAGAAAATGTATAAAGAAAAAATATCTGCTGCACTTGCAGCATATGAAAAATTACTCACAGAACAGCTTGAAAGAAACGAAAGAATCAAAGAAACCAAGGAATTCGTTGATTTCAAAAAGCTTGATAAAATTATCATAGGCGTTTGCGGCGGTGACGGCATTGGCCCCGTTATTACAAATGAAGCCGCAAGAGTTCTTAACTTTTTATTAAAAGAAGATGTTGACAGCGGCAAAATCGAATTCAGAACAATAGACGGTCTTACCATTGAAAACAGAATTGCTAAAATGCAGCCTATTCCCGATGATGTAATGGAAGAGTTGAAAAAATGCCATGTTATCCTCAAAGGCCCCACAACAACGCCTCAGGCAGGTGACGGTCTTCCCAATATCGAAAGTGCTAATGTTGCAATGAGAAAGGCTCTTGACCTTTTTGCAAATCTCCGTCCCGTAAGAATTCCCGAGGAAGGAATTGACTGGACATTCTTCCGTGAAAACACCGAAGGTGCATATGCTGTCGGTTCAAAGGGTGTAAATGTCACAGATGAGCTTGCAATGGACTTTGTAGTCACAACAACAGAAGGAACAGAAAGAATTGCAAGGCTTGCCTATAACTATGCAAGAAACAATAATAAAGACCGTGTATCCATCATCCAGAAGGCAAATGTAATCAAAACTACTGACGGTAAATTCCTCAACATCTGCCGTGAGATCTCAAAGGAATACCCCGAAATTACAACTGACGAATGGTATATAGATATCTGTACTGCAAAGCTTATTGACAAAAAGCGCAGAACCGATTTTAAGGTATTCATTCTTCCCAATCTCTACGGAGATATAATAACTGATGAAGCAGCTGAATTTCAGGGCGGCGTCGGAACGGCAGGAAGCGCAAATATCGGTAAAAGATATGCAATGTTTGAAGCTATTCACGGCTCTGCACCGAGAATGGTCAATGAAGGCAGAGCACAGTATGCAGATCCTTGTTCAATGCTTCGTGCCGCCAGTATGCTCTTATCGCATATCGGTTATGTAGAAAAAAGTGTAGCTCTTGATAAGGCTATCGACATTTGTATGGCAGACAAGACAATGAAAATCACAGGAAGAAGCGACGGATGCACCTGCAGTGAATTCGGCAACTTCATTATGGACACCCTCCTGAAAATTACTGCCGATAAGGAATGATAAAATGAAGGCATCTAAAGATATTTCAACATCAGTAATTGGTCGTCTCCCCCGTTATTACCGATTCTTATGTGATTTATATGAAAAAGGTACAAATAGAATATCTTCCAAGGAGCTTGCTGAAATCATGGGGCTCACTGCTTCACAGGTACGACAGGATTTTAACTGCTTCGGCGGGTTCGGTCAGCAGGGCTACGGATATAATATAGAACAGCTCATTGGTGAATTCGCAGGAATTCTCGGTCTTAATGAACTTAAAACTGCAATTCTTATCGGTGCAGGAAATCTCGGTCGCGCTGTTGCAAATCAGATGTCATTTGAAGATAAAGGCTTTAAGCTTATAGGAATATTTGACTGTGATCCTCTTTATAACGGTATAAAAATACGGGATATTCCGATTTCAACAGATGATAAAATTGAAGAATTCTGCAATACTCATCATCCTGATATGGCAGTATTATGTCTTCCGGCCGATAAAGCACCTGAAATGGTAGAAATGCTCATAGATCTCGGGATCAAAAGCTTCTGGAATTTTTCTCATTTCGACATTCACAGGAATTATCCCGATACTAATGTCGCTAATGTTCATCTGAGTGATTCTCTTATGACATTATCTTTTATAATTAAAAATAATACGGGTGATGCAGATGATTAAAGTTGTAAGCCTTGACATTCTCGATCTTATCGGCTTTTCTTCCGGTGTGCTTTTTGTTTTAAGAGAGAATCAGAGCAGTGAAACCGTGAAGGTATCATTTTACAGCTTTGACCTTGAGACAAAGTCAATAGCTACAGTTACAAAAAATGCCTATCTTCTAACAAAATTCGGTAGTTCCTTTGCTCCCATTGCAAAACAGCTCGGCGACTATGTTTCCTGCGATGCGGCAAAGCTTTGGAACGGTCATACCTTTATAATTTACTCGACAGGTGAAATAGGTGTTTTTGACGAGCAAGGTAATCTGATAAAGACCGATGATCTTATTTATAAAGATGCTCCCGCAAGAGATGTTGCTGTAGATAAGAATTATGTCTGGAGTGCTGTGCCCGATAAAAACCTTATAATTAAGTATTCTCTTCTTCAAAACCGAGTTATTATGAGAATAGGCGGAGATGATTCAAAGACCTTTTCATCACCTGTTTCTGTTGCGGAATATGACGGATTTTTATATGTCTGCAACAAGCTGTCCCGTAAAATTGTAAGAATTGATCTTAATTCCTATTCAGTTGAGGATTATAAAGAATTTGATGAAGCTGTCTATAAATATGTAAGAGTCGGAAGCAGTGAATTTGTGATCCTCGAATCGGGTGTTTATCTTTTATAACATCTAAATTTGACAACATCTTTTTGTTAAATATTACAATTTTATTTCAATATTGATATAATGTTTGCATTTTCTATGCCGTAATGCTAAAATGATTAAGGTAATTACTTGTTGGCAGGCTGACAGGAATGCAATATCACAAATTCAAGCAATCTTGTCCTGCGGACAGGGTTGCTTTTTTGTATAGTAAAACCACGCGTTAGACGCGTGGTTCGGGAAAAATTATATATTTGAATA
>SVOV01000003.1 GCA_015066205.1 Oscillospiraceae bacterium | reverse complement strand
TTTTGATGTATGCTTACTACAAAATTTAAAGAACCGAAATCTCTGCACATTTTTTTGCATCGATTGTAGTAAGTTTGCAGTAAGCAGTAGGTTTTAAGTTTATACACCTCAAAAAAAACGGAAAATAAGGGTTTTTGAGAGTTTTATTTATCTACACTCTTCATTGTGGGGAAGAGGAGGACGTCGCGGATGGCTTGGGAGTCGGTGAGGAGCATTACAAGACGGTCGATTCCGTAGCCGATGCCGCCTGTGGGAGGCATACCGTATTCGAGAGCTGTGAGGAAATCCTCGTCGGTGTGGTTTGCTTCTTCATCGCCTTTTGCGAAGAGCTCTTCCTGTGCTGCAAAGCGTTCTCTCTGGTCGATGGGATCATTGAGCTCGGAATATGCATTACACATTTCTCTGCCGTAGATATAAAGCTCGAATCTTTCAACAAGACCGTTCGAGCCGGGCTTTTTCTTTGTAAGGGGAGAAACCTCAATGGGATGATCGCATACGAATGTGGGCTGAATCATCTTTTCTTCGCAGAATTCCTCGAAGAAAAGGTTCATAATGTCGCCCTTCTTATGGTGCTTTTCAAATTCAACATGGTGCTCTTTGGCAATAGCCTGAGCCTCTTCATCAGTAGCGACGGTGCTGAAATCAACGCCGGCATATTCCTTGATGGCATCAGTCATTGTAATTCTTGCAAAGGGCTTTTCCATATCGATAACAGTGCCGTTATAGCTGATAACAGCAGAGCCTACGACTTTATTTGCGAGATAACGGAACATACTTTCAGTAAGCTCCATCATACCCTCGTAATCGGTATAAGCCTGATAGAGCTCCATGAGAGTGAATTCGGGATTATGACGGGTGTCAACGCCCTCGTTACGGAAAACTCTGCCGATCTCATAAACTCTTTCCATACCGCCGACAATAAGTCTTTTAAGATAGAGTTCAAGTGAAATTCTGAGCTTTACATCCTCATCAAGAGCATTGTAATGAGTTTCAAAGGGACGGGCAGCTGCACCGCCTGCATTTGAAACAAGCATGGGAGTTTCAACCTCAATGAAATCTCTTCCGTCAAGGAAATTTCTTATCTCCTTGATTATCTGTGAACGCTTTTTGAAGGTATCCATAACCTCGGGATTAACAATGAGGTCAAGGTAACGCTGACGGTAACGGGTGTCAACATTTGTAAGTCCGTGATATTTTTCGGGGAGGGGAAGAAGTGACTTTGTGAGAAGTCTTATTTCCTTACAGTGAACGGAAATCTCACCTCTTCTTGTTCTGAAAACAAAGCCCTTTACCTCAACAATATCGCCGATATCCCATTTCTTGAATTCAGCGAAGGCCTCTTCACCGATATCGTCTTTTCTTACATAGACCTGCATTCTGCCGTCACGGTCATAAACATCGATAAAGTTTGCTTTACCCATATCACGCCAGGTCTTGATTCTGCCGCAGATGCATACGTCGCTGTTTTCAAGCTCTTCAAAGCGCTCGTTGATTTCTTTGGAGCGGATGTTCTGTCCTGCTTTAGTGATTTCAAAAGGATCTTTTCCGCTTTCCTGTAAAGCGGCAAGCTTTTCAAGTCTTATTTTCTTGAGTTCGTTAATGTCCTGCTCGGGAGCTTCTTCCACGGGAAGATTTACATTCTTTTCTTCTGACATCTTTATTCATCCTTTCGGAAAATTTTACAAAAAATAATTCAGTTATTTATTATATATGAACAAACGCTAAATTGCAAGTTTTTTTTGTTTCAGTTACAGCTGTTTGCTGAAAACAAAAAAGGAATCAACAAGTATGATAACTATAATTTTATATCAAAAAATATCGGTTTAAGATGCTTTGATGATGCATTTTTTCTCGGTCTGACCGTTACCTTTTTTGAGGATAAAGCCAATTCGCCGATGATATTGAGGTCCGCGGTCTGCGGCAGTTCAGCCTTGAATATTTCTTCACCGTCATTTCTTGTGACGGTAAGCAGGGGTATGTATTTCCCGTCATCCGATAAACTGAGATAGATTTTTGCAATGCCCTTTTCAGCTTTCTTTTCCTTGAAAAGCATTAACATCCGTGATCCCTTTTTCGCTTCAGAAAATGCGTTTTCAATGATTTCTGTATCCTTTTCAGACGAATACAGCTTCAACAGGGTAAGACTTACTTTCTCCAATATGAAATCGTGGTCCTCAGTGTTATTGTAATCACTTTTGCAGATTCCCGTATTGCAGAATCTGAACCACGGATGGTAGCTGTCGGTTTTCTCACTCAGCTGTACCTTGCCCTCGGGGATGGCTGTTGTTAAATTTATATATAAGTGGTCAAATTCACCTAATGAAAAGCCCTGCTCTCTTAATTTCATAACAGCTCTGCGTAATTTTATATTAAGAGCCTTGTTATTAAATTCAACGGGCTTTTCAATATCCTCGCTTTTATATAGTCTGATGTCGCTTATCACTTTCATTACCGAATCTCCGAAAAAATCAAAATGCAGTATAACGGCTTGTTTTAGTCTGTGTCACGGACTGAAAAGCCCTTGTTGACGGAATACTTTTTATTCTATTTCATCGAGGGAAGCACTGATATCATTTATAAGCTTTTCAGCTGTAGCAACATAAGAATCCTTATCGGTGGGGAAGACCATAAAACGGATGTTATCCTCTGTTTTTTCACATTGCTCCAAAAATTTGTGTATTTCGATATATGTTGCTTCTTCATTTTTGTCCTTGAACATTTCGGCAAATTCCTTACGGGGCCAGATCAGTAAATGAATAAAGCCGTCCGCATCAAATGTAGCAAAGCCGTCTTCAGAGGACAAAAGCCATACCTCTTCCGAATCAGCAACTGCCGCAAGAAAGCTTTTATATCTTTTTTCAGGTGATGCATTGACCAGCCCGAAAAGACCTTTTTCGTTCATAGTGTTACTCCTTTGATATGGTTACTGTTATTAATTATATCACAGAGAAAAAATATATGCAATAAATAACGGATCCCCGCTTACCTTGGCGGGGATCCGTTTCAACTGACTTCTCAGGCTGTATTTATAAGTCGTCTGTACTGTCAGTGTTCTTTATAAGCTGCTTGCACGATAAGATAATTGAACCTGTGTATGAAAGCTCGGCGGTGTCGCCCTCTTCAAGCAGCAGCATATTTTCGTGTTCGGATGCTTTGGCCTTGAAAATATTGTTTTCAGTATCGATCAGGTAAATATATGTGTTTCCGTCGATATCAATATATTTCACGGAGGCTATTGTAACAGTTGCTGTCTTCACTTCTTCAGCAGGGGGGACGGGCTCGGTTATACCAAGCATAGCCTTGTATTTTTCAATACATTCCGACTGTGTTGCGGCTGTTGTAACGATGTTGTACTGCTCAACATTAACTGCTGCGTAAAGCTTTACAAGTCCGCCTGAATCCTTAAGCACCATTATATATGTGGGGTAGCCTTCAACATTAATTAATGACGGAAATGATGCCTGATAACCTTTTTCCTGAACCTCTCCCTCCGCGGCTACCATTGCGGATTTTTCATCAGCACCTGCAATCGCATAATAGCGGCTTTCACCCGTTCGTTCATTTGCAAGAAGAAATCCTATATTAGAGCTGTCACCGTTGACCGAGGTTACGCCGGTATATATCCATATGTCGCCGTCTTTTGCAACATAGCCGTAATCGGAAACAGGCTTCTCGTCGGAAGAATCATCCTCCGAGCTGTAGGTGGTGACCTGCTTACAGCCTTTTTTTGCAAACAGACTGTTCAGATATCCGTTCTGATACATTCCGTGCCAGTTATACTGCTCACATATGAGATCTCCGTGGAATACGACATCGATCCATTTAGGTATATCCTCAGCATCATATATGACCGTTTCACCGGATACGGGGTCAAGCACTATACATCCGCTGACGGTTTTTCCTCCGAAAAGAGAAATCGTTTTTTTGACTACGGATGCGACATAATAAGGCTTTCCGCTTTCATCGATCTCAAAATGAAGATTTTCTGTCATCAGAGTCGGATATTCCATCCATATGTGTCTTTTTGCATCCTCAAGAAAATATGCTGAAGGAATGTATTTCATCCCCTCGGATTCTTCAAAGCTCGCAGACATTGAAACCGGGTCAACGGTAACATAGCCCTTGACACCGTCCCTGTTATTCATCCATTTGAAGAAGCCTGCATATTCGAGAGCGGAAACCTTTACGGGCTTTCCGTTATAGTCAATTTGTATATAGTCATCCGAAACATCAAACTGACTCACAACATCGGAAAGAGCACCTATTTCACGGTCGCCAAGCATTCTTGCCGAAGCTGTGTCCATAAGGGCTATGGAATCGGTTTCAACAGATTCCGACAGATCGGCTGTAAAATCCGAGTCATTGACCTTAAGGATATTTGCATAAGAGGTTGCGTTGAACACAGTACTGCCCGTAATGCCTGCAATTATAACGATAACAGACAGAGCAATGGGCAGAATGAAAGGTATTCCGGAAAATTTGATTTCACTGTGTTTTTTTGTGCGTCCCTTCGGGCCTGTCTTTTGGGAAACGGTCCTATGACCGAAATCCTTATATCCCTTTGTAATGCTTCCGGCCAAAACTCCGGCAAACAAAGCAAGGATAATAATAAGCCAGAAACCGGGATTGCGTACATTTATTGCTGTGGCCGAAATAAAAAATCCCGCCGACAAAGCTATAATACCTGTAATAAGTCCCGCAGCTATACCTGTAATAACAGGCACTGCACCTGTTTTTTTCATTTTTTTCACTCCTTGATATATTAAGAAAACTTAAGGGGGATGATAATTGCCCTTGAATATATAATAACTTACAGCTTAAAAAAACAGAATAACACTTTATGCGGAAAAAATGCCCTGTTTTTTACAACAAATGCAAAAACCCACCGATTTTTCGGTGGGAAAATGCTTCAGATCTCAGGGGTATCGGTGAGAGTCAGAGAGAAGGTGCCTCCTGCAGTGATCTCGTCATATGTGAGATAAGCTTCCTTGATCTCTCTGCCGTTGAGCGTTGCACTTTTTATATATGGATATTTAAGAGGATCCTTATCGCATACTACGGTAAATGTGTCGGATACCTTGCAGGAATGGTAGGTCTTATTGAGCCTGACGGTTGCATTTCTGAAGAGGGGAGTATTGATGTAATAACGCGGATCGGCGGCGCAGACCTGCGCAAAGCCGAGAGCAGATAAAACATACCACGCCGAAAGCTGGCCTACATCCTCATTCCCGCAGAAGCCGTATGCTCCGAGATTATAGGATTCCTTCTGAACTCTTCTTGTCCAGTACTGAGTACGGTGGGGCAGTCCCAGCATACTGAAATAATGGGTTATGTTGTGACAGGGCTCATTTGAGTGGTTGTAGTCATTACTCCATAATGCGCTGAGCTTTGCTTTTTTGAAGAAGATTTCAAGGAGTCTTATCATTCTCTTTTTGCCGAAAAGACGGCTGAGTCCCGTTACATCATAGGGGACAAACCAGGACTGCTGGAAAATATTACTTTCTACACAGCAGTTGTCGTCATATCTGCCCCATATCCACATGAATTTTCCGTTTTCCTTTCTCGGAGCCATAAAGCCGAGAAGGGGATTATAGTTTTCGGGATAGCGGTCTGCTCTCGCCTTGAAAAGCTTCGCATCCTCTGTTTTGCCCAAAGCCTCTGCGAAGCGGGATAAGGTGTAATTTGCAAGTAAGAATTCAAGAGTATCACTGATTTTTTTCGGAACATATACATCCTTTACATATTGATTGCAATCCGGATGAACGCCCTTGAAGGGCTTGCCGAAGAGCTCTTTTTTTGAAAGAGCGGAAGCTTTTGCAATTTCATAAGCCTTTTGGGTGTCAAAATTTCTTATTCCCTTGACGAATGCATCGGCTACAACAATAAGACCGGGGTCACCGACCATACAGCCTGCGTTTATGCCGAGAAGCTCCCACTGAGGGAATGAGGCATTGTTTTTAAGGGCAATTTTAAGAAGAGAATTGACAGTGTCGTTTACGATGTCGGGACGGATAAGTGTAAGCAGAGGAAATTCGCTTCTGTATACATCCCATCCGCTGAAAACCGTGCGGTGGGTGTAGGAATCGTCCTGAAAAACATCTGTTTCTATAGCATATCTTCCGTCAACATCGGCTGTGATCCTCGGATCTAAAAGAGTGTGGTAAAGACAGGTGTAGAATAAGGTCAGGTCAGTTTCATTTTCTCCCTCAACGCTTACACAGTCAAAAACCTCTTCCCAGCTGTTTTGTGCCTGCTCCTTGATTTTATCAAAATCAAAGCCCTCGGTTTCGCAGAAATTCTTTCTTGCGCCGTCAATGTCTGTATAGGAAACAGAGCACTTTATGTAAAGAGGCTCGCCGTTTTCTTCAAAAAAGGCTAAAAGTCCCGCATCCTCATTCTTAAAGGAAGAAAGCTCCTCCTGCTGAAATTCTTCATTCGAGAAAAACTGCATTTTCTTTGCGGGGCGTGAAAACTCGCATACAAAACAGAAATTATAGTTTATATGTCCGTTTCCTCTTCCGAAACCGCCGCCCTTGGGGGTGCAGATGATTTTTCCTTCAATACGGCTGTCATTTACTATTGTAATTTCTTCAAAATCAGCGTGTCCGCCTATTCTTCTCGAAAAATTGAATATAACCCTTGCATCCGCATTTTCGGGATAGCTTATTCTCATAATTCCCGTGTGAGGTGCTACGGTACATTCCGTTAATATCTTGTATTTTTCAAGGAAAACAGAGTAATATCCCGCTGACGCTGTTTCTTTTTCGTGTGAAAAAGGCGATTTCCAGCCGTCTGTCCCCTTTGTAAAGGGAACCTCTTCATTTGAGCCC
The DNA here is from genome assembly GCA_015066205.1 of Oscillospiraceae bacterium. Lineage (GTDB taxonomy): Bacteria > Bacillota > Clostridia > Oscillospirales > Acutalibacteraceae > RUG806. Next base: position 105,630 of record SVOV01000003.1, on the reverse strand, counting down.
GATCGAAGCTCCGTTTTGCCTGTTACAGGCATTATCTGCAGATTTCCGAGATCTCCGTACCAGCCGATACCGCTCATATGATTAAAGCTGAAGCCTTCTATTGTATCGTGACAGTAATTATAGCCTGTTCCGTTATCTCCGCCCGTTACGGTGTCGGGGGACAGCTGTACCATGCCGCCGGGGATACAGGCTCCGGGGTGCGTTTTTCCTCCGCCGTGAGGACTTTTGCTGTAATCCTCTCCAACAGTTCCGATAGTCGGGTCAACATACATATACTTTTTCATAGAACCACCGCCTTCAGTTATAAAGTAATTTTAACAGATATTGATTTTTATTGCAATAAATTATATAATAATTATTATTAATCGGATATTAACAGAAAGTATATGAAAAAGCTCTTATATCCTGTCTGTGTCCGTATTTTGTGGAGGAAAACAGATGAATGCAGCTGAAATGTTTGAAAAAACATATAGAAAAGAACCGAGATATAAAGCCTTTACGCCCTACAGAGTCTGTCCCATCGGTGCTCACAGTGACCATCAGCTGGGAAAGATCACGGGCTTTGCAATAAATAAGGGAATTCATATCGCATACGGTCCTAAGGAAAACGGCGTTGTCGAGATCCAGTCACTGCAGTTTGAAAAAAGAGCACAGTGGCATGTCGCCGCCACTCCCGACACTCCTCAGGGAGATTGGGCTGATCATCTCAGAGGTGCAACAATAGCTCTCAATAAGCGATATCCTTTAAGACGCGGACTTTGTGCCGTGCTTGACGGAGAGCTTCCTATTGGCGGTCTTTCATCCTCTGCGGCGGTAATTATTACATTTTTATCCGCTCTTTGCAAAATGAATGAGATAAGACTTACAGAAAGTGAGCTGATAACCATTTCACAGGAGGCAGAAAACCTCTATGTGGGAATTGCTTGCGGAAAGCTTGATCAGTCCTGCGAGGTGTATTGCAGAAAGGACCATCTGCTTTATATGGATCTCAAGGATGACACATATAAGCTTATACCCGCTCATGCTGATATGAAGCCTTATAAGATAGCTGTTTTTTTCAGCGGTCTTGAAAGAAGCCTTGCAGGCTCTGCCTTTAATATGAGAGTTGACGAATGTCGAAGTGCCGCATATGCCCTTAAGGCATACTCGGGTATGGAATACGGAAAATTTGAGGAAACAAATCTCCGTGATGTTCCCTATGAGGTTTTTTTGCAGTATAAGGACCGTCTTCCCGAGCCATGGCGTAAGCGTGCCACTCATTGGTATGAGGAATTTTTCCGCGTTGAAAAGGGGGCCAAGGCTTGGACCGAGGGCGATATTGAGGAATTCGGCAGACTTTCCTTTGAAAGCGGATATTCTTCAATATATAACTGGGAAACAGGCTCTCCCGAGCTTAAAAAGCTCTATGAGATAATGAGAGAAACAAAGGGAATCTACGGGGGAAGATTCTCGGGGGCGGGCTTCAAGGGCTGCAGTATGGCTCTTATTGACCCCTCATATGAAGAAAGCATCATAGAAAAGGTAACAAAGGAATATCTTGATACATTCCCCCGTCTTACGGGAAAATTCTCCGTTCATATCTGCGAAAGTGCAGACGGAGTAAAGCTTGAGGTGTAATTATGAAATGTCTTATTCTTGCGGCAGGCTATGCAACAAGGCTTTATCCGCTGACAGAAAACTTTCCGAAGCCTCTTCTTAAGGTAGGCGAAAAAACGATTCTTGACTGGCTCATTGACGATATTGATACTCTCGGTGCGGTTGATGAATATGTTGTGATTTCAAATCATAAGTATTTTGTTCATTTCCAAAACTGGGCAAGAGAAAAGAAGCAGAAGATCACCGTTGTTGACGATATGACCGAAACCAACGAAACAAGACTCGGTGCCGTAAAGGATATTCAGTTTGCTATAGAAAAGCTTGGTATTGATGATGACCTTCTTGTAATTGCAGGAGATAATGTCCTTGATTTCAGCCTTACAAAATTTATTTCTTATGCAAAAGAAAAGAACACCTCTTGTATAATGCGCTATTTTGAGGGCGACCGTAATAAGCTTCGGGGGTGCGGTGTCGTTACCGTTGATGAAAACGACAAGGTTCTTCTTATGACGGAAAAATCTCCCGAACCCGCAACAAACTGGTGCTGTCCTCCCTTCTATTATTATACAAAGACTGATGCGGGACTTGTCGAAGAGGGAATTGAAAGCGGCTGCGGAACAGATGCTCCCGGAAGCTTTGTCGCCTGGCTTTGTACAAAAACTCCCGTTCACGCTATGGAAATGCCCGGAAGCCGTTACGATATAGGTAACCTTGAAAGCTACGAAAGGGTAAAGGCTCAGTATAAGGGGATAAATTAATTACAGAATACTAACCGGCAACAGAAGATCCCGTTCACTTCCGTGAACGGGATCTTCTTAACGAGGTTTATCCGAAGAGCGGAGTATCATAATGAAGAATTCCGCAATCGCAATACTGTTGGATGTTAAAGAGTCTGTAGAAGAATCTGATTATCTTCCAGAGGAAGCCGAGAATACCGTCCTTGTGGCAAAGGTGGTCACAAGCTTCGTCCGTGGGTTCATCGGGTGTATCAGGTGTATCGGGCTTCGGGAATTCGTGTCCGCAGCCGTGGTCACAGAGATAGTCGCCGTCGTCGTCCTTGTGAGTAAGTGCCGGGATTTCCTTTTCGTCTGTTGCACCGCAGCCGTGGTCACAGTCAGCTTTTTCAAGACCTGCCTTACCGCACTCTGCTTCTTCAGTTACTTCGTACTTTGTGAAGGAGTGAGTGAGAGCATCAACTGTTGTTGTGTCTCTGTCGAGCTCTTCACCGCAAATATCACAGTAAACTACAAGGTCGTATGAGCCTGCAACACCACACTTGGGAGCAACCTCGTTTTCTTTTACTGCTTCAAGAGGCTCGTGAGTGAGAGCAGGAATTTCCTTTTCGTCTGTCGCACCGCAACCATTGTCACAATATGCAACTTCTTTACCGGCCTTTCCGCATTCTGCTTCTTCTGTTACTTCGTATTCTGTGAAGGTGTGTATATGCGTTACCTTAAAAATGTCAGATATTTCGGTTGTACCGTCAGCGAAGGTTACCTCGCAGAAATGATTATTACCGATTACGGGATTTTTAAGCTCTGCAGAGGTTTCGCCGTCGATTGCGTTTTTATGGGCAGTAGTTTTATATGCCTTAACAGTAACAACACCGCTGTTTACATAAGTATAGAATGTATAATTACCGTCTGATTCAACTGTTAATTCGTAAGAGGTTGCACCCTCCTGAGGTTCCTTCCAAACACCTTTTTCGGTATCGTAATCATAAAGTCCGACACCGCTGACGAAATCACCTGTAATTTCAACAGTTAAGCTTTCACCTTCTTTAAGCTCAACTGTGAAGAAATCCTGTCCGTAATAATTTTCCTGATACGCAATACCTGTCCAGCCTGTTTCTTTGTCATAAGAGCTCTCGCCCCATGCATAAGAAACGGTGGCAGCATTTTCATCCGTGATTTCTGATATGTTTTCCTGAACGGTATACCACTGATAAGAAGCTCCCGTATCATCACTGAGTTCTACATAAGGCTCTGCTTCTGAAGGCTGATGAGTAATTGCATAAACATAACTCCCGCATATTGCACATACAGCACCTTCTTGTAAATAATGGCCGCAATCAACACCGCATTCAAAACCGCACTTTTTGCAGACATTTCCGTCAAACTCATGCTTGCACTGAATGCTGATAACTCTGTAATTATCCGCATCAGCACTGTCATATTCGACAAAGAAATGACTGTCAGGCTGTTCACTTGCGAGAACCGTATGCTCGGAGGTGTATCCGCTGAAATCGGGAGTAACAGTACACACAGGAAATTCCGCTGAGCCGTTGCCTGCAACAAAAGTACCGCCGGTAATCTTTATTGAGTCAGCTGAAATTGCATTATTGTTTTCACTTTTTACAATTAACTTGCCCGCGTTAACGGTAACATCTGCGGCAACAATTCCCTCATAGGTTTCTTTGCTGTGGGCGTTCAGACTTCCGCCGTCAACAATAACTGTTTCTGCCTGAACACTTTGCTCCTCAACATCAATGTAAACATCAGCACTGCCGCTTACTTTTACTGTTGAGCCTTCAAGTGCAGAGATATAAATACCCTCTTCGTCGTTGTTTACAAGCGAAACCTTTGCATTATCGGTAAAGGTTACCAATGAATTCTCAGTATCGACGATATAGATACATTCATCTTCACAGTCTGCTGTTAATGTGCCGTTATCCTTAACGAGTATTTCAACGCTTTCGGAAGTCTCCGACACAGTGATACCTTCTGAAATTGCCTCTATATTTAATGTTCCGTTTTCGCTTACGGTAATTTTATTCGCTTTTTTACCGTCAATATCCATACCGTCACTTTCGGAATCTATGTTCAGTGTTACGCTGTCTTTAATGTTTATTTCGAAGCTTACCTCATTGTCAGAATCGGCATATATTCCGTTAGAATCCGCTGCAATGTCTAATTTGCCCGTTCCGACAATATTGATAACAGTATCTTCTGATACATAAAAATTCAGTCCGTCATTAGCAACAATTTTATTTTCGCCCTTGATTTCTATATTCAGCGAGCCGTCACAAATAATACCGCAGTCCTCACCCTCATAATTGAAGCCGTCAAGAACAAGAGTATTTGTTTCCGGAACATAATATGCCGTTGCTCCCTCATCTGCATCACCGAGAATATCTGTATAATTACTGCCGTCTACATAGATTCCGCCGACGCAAATCTCGGGGGCACCGATCAGAGCATTGCAAACATCACATACATTGTCACTGTTTTCGTCTGTACATGCACCTGTTGCAGGAATTATATCACCGGTAACATAGTCATCACATTCTGCACAGTAAAGACCGGCTGTGCGTCCGTCAGTTGCACAGGTTGCATCCTGCCCCGGCTTTTCTTCCAATGCACCGAAATGAACGGGAACGGTGTTAATTTTATCTGTTTCGCTTTCAGGTTTCGCAATTGCTTCCCACTGTGCTTCAGTTCCCGTGAAGTGCACTGCTTCAAGCGCATGACAATAGGTTATTATATCGTTCTCAATTGAAATTACATTACTGCCGATTACAAGGTTTTCAAGATAACTGCAGCCATAAAATATATACGAGGACATTTCAGTAAGCTTTTCAGGTAAAACTATATTTTTAATGTCTGAATAACAGAAAGCGTTAAAGTCTATTGAATTTACATTTTTTCCGCAATTAACTGTTTCAACCGAAGAATCATTAAAACAATACTCATTAATTGTAGTAACATCGTCAGAAATGTTTATTGTTTTAAGGTTTTCAGAATACGAAAATGAATCATTGCCTAAGATCAGAACACCTGCCGGAACGGTATAGGTTTCGTCTGCCTTTCTTACAGGATACATAATAAGCTCAGTTTTATCGGCATTGAAAAGAACACCGTCAATAAGAGAGTAGGCAGAATTTCCTTCCGCGAGCTTAAACTCGGCAAAATAGTTATTGGCATAAGTACCTATCTCATTCACAGTTGAAGGGATTGACAGAGAAACAGCATTGGACAACTCATTAAAAGACCCCTGCCGAATATTAGTTATACCTTCCTCAATTACAACATCTTTAATGCTGCTTTCATAAGCCCGCCAGGGAGCGTTAAGATATTCTACATTGTACTTACCTGTACCGCTGATAGTAAGAGTTCCCTGTGAATCAAGTGACCAGATTGCATCGTTAATGTTTTCTGCACCGCAGACACCGGCATAATATCCGTTCTCGGCATTACCGCAGGTTTTGCAATAATGGTTAGTATAGCTATGGCTGCATACATATCCGCAAGAGGTACATTCACTGTCACTGTTTATAGTATGTGTAAAATCGACACCGCATTCAAGTCCGCATATTGAGCAGATGCTGTCGCTGAAGCTGTGATTGCAAGTAACATAAAAAATACCATCCGGTACATAAGCATTGCAATCAGATGCCTCTAAAACAGTCACACCGCCTATAACGATGCTGAAGCTGCATTCTTCGGCAAAAGAACCCTTGGTCCATCTGAAAGCATAAACATTTTCGTCGGATATAGCTGCCTCATAGGTGGCAGTTGAGCCTTCGTCAAATGTCACATCTGCAATTTTTGTGAATTCACCGCCGGAAACAGTGCCGACCTGAATTGCATTGCCGCTCCAGCCGTCACCGTAGCTGTCGGCCATATTGATCACAAGACTGACATCTGCCGCAAAGACAAAGGGAATTGTTGTCACAATCATTAAGATTGAGAGGATGATTGATAGAGTTTTCTTTAAGGTTTTGTTCATTGTTTTGCTCCTTTCGGGGTTTATTAAGTGCAGAGTGCAGAATGCAGAACGAGTTTAACCGTTAGACCTGCTTTATTTTTTACAATCTGCATTGTTTTTGTTCTGTTTCCTTAGTTTACACTTTGCAAAGATTTACTTGTTGTGTGCCGAGTGCAAAACGTTCAGCGTTTTTATACTGAGCTCATTGAATACACTTTTAACAGCTTTTTCCGCCACAGCTTCAAAGTCTATTTTTTCGATAAACTCAAGCGCTTCGGTGATTTTTTCCTCTTCTGCCTTATATATCCGCAGAAGCATTGTTATCAGTCTTTTTGCTTTTGCCTCAATAGTAAAATACATATCGCAGGGGATTGTCATATATGCTCTCATTATGCCCATTGAAGCGATTTCGGTTTCATAAAAGTCTTTTAATTCCTGCTCCGGAAATATGAGCCTGAAGGTATCATACATTATTTCCGTTCTTCGTTTAAGAACCTCTTCACTTGTTTTCGGCATTGAATAGCCTGCAAGATAGAGATTTCTCATATCCTCATTCATTTCAGCCATATAAAGCTGTAAGACCTCATTGGAAAGAAGGATAAGCACTTTGTCATCGGTGAGCTTTTTTGATACTGTATCGGATGCCGCAGTTACACCGTCAAGAAATTTTGTCACAAGTATGCCTAAAATATCTTCCTTACTGCTGAATTCATAAAGAATCTTACTTTTCGGAACGCCCGAAAACTTTGCAATATCCATAAATGTGGTACGCTCAAAGCCTTTTTGTATAAACATAGCGGTTGCGGCTGTAAGCACCTTTCTGTGCAATTCTGCTGTAGCACCTTCGCTTCTTATGTTTGACATCCGTATAACTCCTGATAATATTTTTTTGGGAAGCAAAATAAACCGTGGTTTGTTTTCTGGTTCATATTAGCATATGTAAATTAAAAAGTCAATATTTTTATGCTTCTTTTACTGACGGACACTGCATTTTTATTGCTTATATCAGCTGTTTTTACTGATAGTACGGAAAAACAAAAATGACAGTATGCTGCCTTAAAAGCATACTGTCATTTTATCAGTTAGTATGTAAATAATTTAATTAAAGCTTCTTTATTTCCGCCTTGAAGTTAAGCGGCTCAAAAGCTTCATTGATCTCCCATAAGTAGCTCATAATATATACAATATGGGTGGCTTCTGACGGGTCGGCTGTACATTCCTTATAGCCTTTTACATAGCCGAGGAATTCATTTTTGGTAAACCGTTCAGGCAAAGCCGATAAAAGCTCTGAAAGGGATCGTGCTTGTTCATCGGAGAGCTTCAACCATAGATTTGCAACAGAAGGATTCGGCATATCGGGAGCGCTGTCAAATTTTTGCTTTGCCTTCGGATTATTTCTGAACTCTGCTTCAATAGCTGCTATGGTATCATCTGACACAGGCTTACACCACTGTGAATCAACAAAATCACAGGCATTAGAGGGCTTCATTTTGTTTGTAAAGCCTTTTTTCAGTATTACCCATTCGCCGAGACGGTCACCCTTTTTCCATGATGCTCCTTCAGAGCTATAGTCCTCATCCGCATATTTAGGAAAGGTTTTTACAACCTGCCAATAGCCTGCACTGTACTGTGTTACCCAGGAGCCGATCTTTATTGTCGGAACAGGCTCCTGCTGTTTTTTATTTTTTTGCAGAAAATCGAACAAACCCATATGCCTTCTCCTATGTTCTATTGTTTAAATAATTATAACATAGAATTATGAACAGGTCAATGAAGTATCGCCCCTTGAGATATGATGTTACATTACCGGTATAATAATGCGGCTTGTTTACTTGAGATGATGTAATTCAGAAGATATCTCTGAAGGATAATATATTTTTCTTTTAATGCCCCTTGTTTTAACCATATATATTATTTACAACACCCGTAAAGAGAGGTAAATTACCTTTTGAAATCATAAACACAAAGGGTCTGTCGAGAACAAAATCTGTTATCTCTTCAGGAGGCTGTGCCGCACCTGCACCGGGAATTTCTATATAGGCTGCCGCCTTTACGCCTTTTTCATCAATTTCAACTCTTACGGATTGATTAACAGCTGAAATATACACGGGGGTATCGGAGGTGATTGCTGAAAAATCGGAGTTCTCTATATCAAATACTTTTGTAACTCCCATTTTGCCGAGTCCGTCTTTTAAGTTTACGGAAGAGGAAACATCAAACTTCGGTACGGTCAAATTGACCTTCATATATTTTTTATTTTCCCATCCGTCTTCACCATCTCCCAAAGAAATCATTTCTCCGTAAGCACCGCCACTTAACACATCAGCAGGTGTTTTTCCTTCGTCGGGAAGAATAAACCACATTGTACTGCCGTTTTTAAGACTTAAGGCTACTGCACTGAAATCTCTATGCCAATAATAATTCATCTGACAAAGCTTTTTGTTCATATAAGTGACATTGGTGTCGCCGTCAGCTCCGTGAAAAATATCGTTAGTATTGTTTTTGCTGTTAAACTCATCGCTCCATTTTGCCTGGAAGAAAATTGTTGAATAGAGAGCAAGAACAGTATCGGGTGACAGATCAATTTTGTCTGTACTGTCCTTTAACATTCCGCCTGTGTTTTTATCAAGCCAACCGCCGATTGATCTGTTCGCACTGTTACTGCCAAGGTCAGTCTGATACACGGAAGCATAATAGTGATATGCAAGGTTATTCATAGCATCCTGATTATACTCAAGTCCGTCTTCAAGCCAAAGAGAATTAGCCAATGTGGATATTTCATTTCTGTCATCCTCATAAACGGATTCCCAAACAGCACTAACTTGACTACGGAGTGTTTCAATATCACTTACACCGAATAAATCTAAAATTTCTTTTCTGCTGTCACCGTCTGTTATTTCTGCAAGCATAGAAAGTCCGATATATGCATTTATGGGTGACCATAAGGCATTCTCATTGTTCGGCGATATGAGGAATTCAGCCGAGCTCTTGGTAAAAAACGGCAACAGAGAAACGGCGGCATTTTTTCTTGTTGTTCTTCTGTTTTCCGATTCATTTTCCCATACAGCACGGTCTGCCATATAGCTTTCTCTGTCCTCATAATCGTCATAATGAGGATACTCCATAATTCGTGCATCTCCCGGAAGAGCAACGGCATTTGCTGTAATTACGGGTGTATTGAAGAAAGAGCTTATGCAGATCACAACTGCTAAGACAGCGGCAACCACACCTATCCAATACGGTCTTTTTTTAATTCTCTTCGGAGCTTTTTCAGCTTCCGTTATAAAGCTTTCGTCTATTTTATCCAAAACTTCCAATACTTGCTTACGCTTCATAGTAATAACCCTCCTTAATAAGATGTTCTTTTAATTTGGTTCTGATACGGTTTAACCGTACCGAAACGGCACCGTTTTTCATGTTGACGGATTTTGCTATATCTTCGACAGCATCCCCATACCAATATCTGCGAATAAAAATGTATCTGTTGAGAGCTGTGTCTTTTTCCAGAAACTCATTTATCGAATCAGCAATTTCCTGAACTATCAAAGTCTGCTCGGGGTCGTTGTTATCATCCGGCAGGCAAGCTCCGAGCTCATCCAAGGACAAGTCATATCTGCTGTTTCGTTTTTCTGCTGAAAGATACTCTAACCGTTTCAATGCCATATTTCGTCCTGTTCGGTATACATAAGGAGCCAAAGGCTCAGGCTCTTTAGGCGGAATTGCATTCCAAATGGCAAGATATGTATCATTTGTTGTTTCTTCTGCATCGTGATGATTCCCGAGAATGTTTTTAGCGATTCTGTATAAGGTGTTACCGAAACGCTCCTTTAAAACTTGAATTGCTTCTTCTGCTCTCGCAAAGAAAAGCTCTATTATTTGTTTATCTTCCATCTGAAAACCTCCTCTCACTTATATAAACCGATTTTTTATACCTCATCTTACATAAAGTTTAGCATTATTTTTAGCCAAATACAATATTTCTCATCTTGAAGAACATACATATAAAAAATCCCATACAACAATCAGGGGACGGTTCTGTGATTGAGCCCTGATCCTCTTGAAATCAAAAACTCAGGGGGCGGTTTATTTAATAAACCTGCCGATCACAGAACCGTCCCCTGATTTTGCAGAACCGTCCCCTGATTTTGCAAGTAATCGCAGATTGTGGTTCAACCGGATATTAAACGGGACCGCATTGTCACTTTGAGGTAATTCAGAATGAAGTAAGAGTTGATGCGTTGCTTTTTTATATCCATAGCATTTAAACAAATTCTTCTTTTAGTCGTCAATTTTCTGCAGTTGTCCGAATTTATTGTATAAACAATAAATTAACTGTATTGTGAAATAGAAGGAAGTAAAAAAAGGGGGATAATTTTAACATTAACCCGTTAACATACTTCAAGATATACAACTTACAGTAACCAATCAGGGGACGGTTCTATGATTGAGCCCTAATCCTCTTGAAATCAAAAACTCAGGGGGCGGTTTGTTTAATAAACCTACCGATCACAGAACCGTTCCCTGATTTTTACCCTGATTTTTAATCGATCACAGAACCGTCCCCTGATTTTTAAGATCAACAGCTCCCTGAAGCGTTACAGGAGCTGTTATAGAAGGTGATACCAATGGGCACTAAGCAATAAGCAACACTTTTTTCATTATCAACAGAAAGGATTGTCTATATATGAAAAAGAAGATTTTTAAAACTATATCAATTTGTCTTAGCTTAATTATCATTTTTCAGACTATGCAGATAGGTGTATTCGGAGCTAATGAGGTGTATCTCGAAATACCGAAAGAGGACAGTTCTATTGAAGAAGAATATATGAGAGAAATCACTGTTTTTTCGGGTTCTCATCAAAAGAGTATCGGAAGAGCAGGTACATTTTCATTTAACGATTTTACCCTGATACCTCAGCTGAAATTTGATGCAATATCTGTTGCTTCAAATATATATCCTGTAGACATAAAACTTAATTTTAATTCACCCGAACACAGATTCCTTGAGAGCGTTGATGGTGTAAACAGCAAGGTTTACGGCGACGGCTGGCTTCTCAATTACGGAAAGCTTATTTGTGAGGTTGAATATACAGATACAAGAGAAATGTACCTTTTTGACGGAAACGGAAGCTGTGAAATATTTGTCATAAGTCAGGCTTGGTTAGATAAAACAGTAACCGATTCACCTTTCCCTGACAGACAGATGTGGGTTTCAAAATACGGATATTCCGATACTGTTATATATAAAATCCCGGAAGCAAATATGGATTATTCCGGAGTTTCAACAAACATCCCTGAGCAATATGCCGTAATTAGCTCAGACGGTGAGATAAGCCGATATGATGCTTTCGGAAGACTAAGAGAAAAGAAGACAGCCGTGGGTACAACAAGTCTTACAATTGATTATGTACCGGGCGTAGATTCTCCCGAAGCAATATCGGAAATTACTGACGGTATGGGAAACGAATTCAGATTTACCTATTTGAATAATAAGCTTACAAAAATCAAAGCCTATACCGAAGACGGAACTGCAATAATAGCAGGTGACGGAGAGGCAGCAAGAGCACTTGAGGTTAATTTTTCATATACAAATGATTATCTGACAGGCTTTACATTCCCCGACGGAAAAACTATTTCCTTTACATATGACTCCGCAGGAAATATGACATCTGCCGTAAATATAGATCTGTCAAAAATTGAAATGGAATATACCGAAGGCTTTATCAGTAAGCTCACGGAAAAAGCGTATGATTCACAGAATGAAAACCATATCACGGGCAGTGTGCTGACAATTACAAGAAACTCAGACACGGTAAGAACATTTTCCGAAAGCACGGGAGATGTTCAGGTTAAAAGCTTCGACAGTGCGGGAAACATTCTTACAATAACCGACGGTGAGGGTAATGTTCTTTATGACAGTACAGTTACAGAGGAAGAAGAAACTACCGAAGAAGAAACAACGGCTGAAGAAGAAACTACCGAGGAAGAATTCATAAGTCTTTGCCCGTGCGAGGACTGCACCGAATATGAATGTAGCTGTGCTTGCGAAAGCGAAGAAGAGTGTACCTGTATTCAGTGCAAAAGAAGCGTATATTCAGAAACTGATGACTTTGGTAATATAACTGCAGAAAAAGCTTTTGACGGAACAAAAACTCTGACATCAGAGCTTTCTTCATATTCTTCAGACGGAACTCAGCTTTTATCCTCTACTGATTCCTCGGGAAACACTGCTTTTTATACATATGATGCTGCAGGAAACTTAAAAACTGTTACAGCCGGCTCCTCTTCGGGCACAGCAAATTATGATGCTGTAGGAAATCTTATTTCTTTTTCACAGTCTGTTTCGGGACTTTCCGACGGAACGGCAATGACAAACAGCTATACATATGAAAACGATAAAGTAAAAACCATATCTCATAACGGCTTTACATATGAATTTGAATATGATGTATGGGGCAATCAGACAAAAGCAAAGATAGGTTCAACCGTTCTTTCCGAAAACACCTACGGGACAGAAGAAAACAAAGACAGGATTTCAAGCACCACCTTTGCAAACGGTCAGACAGTCGCTTATACATATGACGAAAACAATAACATAACTGCAGTATTGAATAACGGCACAACACGATATTCATATGTCTATGACGAAGAGGGAATTTTACAGTCCGTAACAGATAATTTATCGGGACTTAAAACCGTATATACCGAAAGCGGTACAGAAATCAGAAAAACTGCCGATAACTCTGTTTTATTCTCTTCTTCCGGCAATGATAACGGTGATGTTACACATAATATTGCGGGAGATACCATAACATATGTTTATGACGGCAATTACAACAGCGTAACGGGAGTATATACCGATTCTGTTTCATTTGAAAAAACAGGAGCTATGACAAGCGACGGTGTAACATCAAATTTCAATACAAATGCCGATATAAATACCGTAAAAGACTGGTTCGGCAGAGTTACCCAAAAGTCGCTTGATATTGACATTATAAGCGATGACGGAAACTTTTATCTCGACAGTTCTATTGAACTTACATATGCTGATACAGACACTACTGCAACAACAAAGGTCACTTCTCTCACCTCTTCTGTTACAAACGGAACAAATGAAGTTTCTGAACAGGAATACTATGAATATGACAGCGTCGGAAATATTACAGGCATATACCGGCTTGAAGAAAATGAAAAGATATATTATAATAGATATTACTATGACGAAGCTAATCAGATAGTAAGAGAAGATAACCGTCTCGGTGAATTTACCTCCGCTTATACATATGATGTGGGCGGTAATATTGTATCAAGAATCCGTTATCCTTATACTGAGGGTGAATTAACAGGACTCACGGCAACCGAAACTCATACATACTCCTACAACCATCCGGTGTGGGGAGATGTGCTGACGGCTTTCGACGGTCAGGCGGTTACCTATGATGCTATGGGTAATATTACATCTCTCGGCGGTGACACATATACCTGGACTGCAGGCAGACAGCTTTCCCGTATAACAAAGGAAGATAATTCATATATCGATTATTTCTATGATGATAACGGTCAGCTGTCAATGTATAAGATATATGATACAGATGGCACATTTGAGGGCGGTTATGAGTATTTCTGGGAAGGTACTACTCTTATTGCTGTAAGACAAATTGTCAATAACTCCGAAGATTTACCTGTCTTTATGCGAATTATTTATGATTCGGAAGGTGAACCCTTAGGCTTCTTACTGAACGATGCAATGCCGTTCTTATACACTAAAAATATATTGGGTGATATAACGGGTGTAGTCAATCACGAAAATGCGGAATATCTGTTCCGCTATGCATATGATGCCTACGGCAATTATGAGCTGATTCCGAATGATGATACGCCGGGCGCCGCAGCAGTTGCAATAATGCTTCACACTTTGAACCCCCTGACTTACAGAGGCTATGTCTTCACCCCCGCCATCGGCGTCAGCCACTACCTCGGCTCAAGATTCTACGCCCCCGAACTGTGCAGATTCATGAATGCGGATGTATACGCAGACACAGCACAAGGCGTAGTCGGAACAAATATGTTCGCATATTGTAATAACAATCCGATAATAAATATTGATCTTGATGGTACTTCAGCATTTAGTTCAATTAGTACCTTTTTTCAAAAAACAATAAAAAAATTTAAACTTGTCCTGTTCACAGTAGGTATCTATTATGACTTTCTAATTATTATAGAAAACAGATTAGATGCAATTGTAAATTTTATAAAACATACAAATTATGAAAAGAATTTTTCTTATGAAATTACAATAGACCTGACAGTAAAATTTAACGGAAAAACTTTTTCAAAATATATGTACGATAGATTTAAAAAAGTTAATAATACCGTCTATGAAGAATTAAGTTCTGCTGTATTAAAATCTTTCAAAGAAACAACCGGACGTGAGTTTTTATTTTCTGATAATTGTGTAAAAAACGAAATAAAACAGCATGTTGAAGCATACTGGTGGGCAATAAAACAAGTCAAAAACAAAAATTTAATGGCAAACTTATATACAACTTTAACGGATGCAAGTGCATTAGATGTGGAAAGTCGTTGTAGTACAATAAATATACTTGAAGCTCACCCTATCGTAGAAAGCTTTAGCAATGTAATTATTTTCAACATCAACGGAACTCCTTTTGGATTCACTTATCGAGAACAAGAATTAATGTTTCTTTATTATGATGGCATTAGAAAAATATATAAAAATACAATCCATGACCCATATTATGATACAAGTACGGGCAAAAGGAATAAATATAATGCCTACCAAAATGACGATTGGAGTATGAAAATATGAAAAAGTACTTAATTATTATTTTATCCGCTTGCCTGATTATTTTTGCTGCTGCTTTTATTTTTTCCCGTTATCCCATAGCTGTAAATATTGGCAACACATCAAAACAGGCAACCTATATTGATTATTCTGACGGATACGATTTTATCCTTGATGAAACACATTATTACGAAAAGGAATTTAATGACGGTTGGTATGCCGATACTCCGCAAGGTGAACAAGTTTTGATTTTCGGAGAAGGAGTAAAGTTTAATCACACTGCTTATTTTTTAGATAGAAACAATGACAAAACCTTGGGAATTAAAATTCTCGGAACATCGGATAAAGGCATATATGCTTTCCCCGGAGATATCATTTATCCGAATCCAAAAACAGAATACCCAAACAGAATATCAATATTCTATTCCCCGTCAGCACAAGAAGATTTTATTCAATTAGATTTACAGCAGAATTATGAATTGATTACTGAAATATCAGGTGCTGTTTATGATAATGCCGTATATGAAATGTTACCCGAAAGCATTATTGAGAATAGTGATATTACCGAGATTTCAATAAGACTCTTCTGGGATAATTACCCGTATTATTTTGAACAGATTCTGACAAAAAACACAGATAATCAGTTTAAGATTACAAATCAGGGAACGGTATCATAAAAAACATTAAGACACGGGACGGGTCGAAACCACTGAAAAAGTTAGACCAATCAGGGGAAGGACGGTTCTATGATTGGCCCTAATCCTCTTGAAATCAAAAACTCAGGGGGCGGTTTGTTTAATAAACCTGCCGATCACAGAACCGTCCCCTGATTTTTTATTTAATCTATAATTGACGATGATTTCAAAAAATATCGCAGTGATATTCTAAATTATACTGTTGCAAAGTTTATAAATAGGAATTGTCGAGTAAAAATAAACGATAACTTGTTGTTGTAAAGAATAAAGAAACATTCTGTGATTACTTTGTTTTACACTATTGCTCTACAGTTAAATTGATATTTAACAGAAAGGATAAAAAAATGGAAGAAGCATTATCCCTTGAAAGACTAAAACAAAAAGTTTCTCAAAAATATGATTACGACGAAAAACGAATTGTAGGAATTATATTTGCAAGATATGATTTGCCTTTAACACAAGAAATTATAAATAGCTGTTATTCGTATTGGCATATGAATACCGGTAAAACTATAAATATTTTTTGGGCAGGGTATGGTAAATATATTCACCCTGATGCAGAAAATGAAGATAAAATTATTCTGAAGTTTGCCGGCAACGAAAACAATGTATATTACGACAGATCAGCTTTTGTGAGTATAAAAAAAGAATTTAACCGAATCTACAAAAATGCTTATCAGGATAGATTACAACTAATTCTCGTTAATTATTATGACGGGAAATTACACTTTGACGAATCAATTAAAATTGATTTAGAAGATAATTTAGATCCAAATTTTGCCACAATCAGAGAACTAATGGAATTTATAACAAACGAATGTGAAGAAAAATACGATGTCGTAAACTTAGCGAGAAAGCTTAAAGGTGAACGAATTAAGGATTATATCAAAGGCATTACATTCAGTGATTTAATCAGCACAGCAATAGGAATTGCGGGCTTATAAATCAGCTCATTGAAAAAATTTATAATCATAGTGGTGTAGCTACCGATTTTAATTTGAAACATAATCAATAAGGGAGAGGCATATATGCCTCTCCCTTACTTTTTGAAAATATATGATAATAATTTTCTGTGATGTTTGATGCTATTAGTATTTATTCATCATCTTTTTTATTATGGTCATAAAATGCAAATAATGCCTTTTTGAATGACGTGAATTTTCTGGAAGACACATAAACAGAAAACTCTTTGTCTGCACATTTCAGAATTACAGTATCTCTACTTACATCATAAACATAATTCAGATTTACTATGAAGCTATAATGCGGCTGTGCAAATACGCGTTTATCAAGAACTTCTGTCCAGTGAGAAATATGATAATTTGTTTCAATTACCTTATCGCTTAAATACAAAACAGATTTTCTGTTTTCAATTGCTATATAAATAATTTCCTGAGGATATATACGGTAGAAAGTATCTTTATTGCAGGACTGAACAATTATAGAATGAGCACAGCATTTGCTTTGCTCCCCGTTTATTACAATTTGATAACCGTCACAGTTATTGCACACTGATAAATCAAACGGTATTCCGTTAGCCTCTAAGATTCCGCAAATTTCCTCTTTTGATTTGCTCTGATTTTTCTCTTTTACTTCCACAACAGTATTCCTTACCTGAATAACAAAAATCACTAATATAAAGTAATTTAATAAAATTGCATATTGTTTTCAATAAGTTTTGAAAAGTGACGAAAAAACCGACATAAATGAAGAAAAAACTGCAAAAAAAATAAGCATCCGCAATCCAGCACTTACGAATACTTATTCTTTAGTGTTATTAATGTGTGAATACAGCTTTCCTTTTCTGAATTTGATTGTTCCTGTAACGATTAGTCCTGTTTCAATAAACAAACCAACAACAAACGCAAAAGCCCAAATCTGCTTATTACAGAACCACAGCACCAAAATCAACGCAAGAAAAACTACAACTAATATGGTGCTTTTAATTCTTATTACCCGGCGCAGCTTTCCTTCAATCGGTTTTTCGGGAGAATCGCAGGGACAAAGAAAAAGTATTATGAGTGCACAGATAATTGCTGCAACAACATAATATAAATTGATTTGGAATCTTCCATCGTTCAACAACTTTATAAGGAGTATTCCCAATGTAAAATATGATGTTGAAATAATCAGACATCGTGTTTCTGTATCGGCATGATATCCTCCGGCATATCTACGGAGAATTGCTAATGAAACAAAAAAGACAATGCTTTGAAAAGGAATACCGAGAAGCAAACCGAGTATCAATGAATACCCAAAAAATAAAATATAATTGAGTATTATAAATAATACATATTGGTATACTTCCCGGTATTGCGCTTCTTCACTGTTTTCAGTATCTTTTACAGCGACAGAAACAAGAAAATTGGCAAGCCGACTTATCATTTGTCAGCTTTCTTGTCTAAGAACTGCTTTGCATTTGCAGGAACAGCAGGCTGATATGCAAAACCACTTGTAGTACCTGCGATATTGGTCTTGAGAACTTTTTCTGCAAGCTTATTGAGAACCTTAGTTGATTTCTTTGACATTTTGCTTCTTCTCCTTTCTTTTTTTGACTTTAAATTAATAAAAAAAGCGTATTTATTCAACAAAATTTGACAATATGCTAAATTTATGTAATAATTAAAGAAAAATAATCCTACATAGAAAAAGTTTTGAATAAAAGCAAAAATTTTCAATAAGCATTTTTATTTTAACCCAAGAAAATAGATAGTTTTATATTTTTGGGAAATTATTGCAATTTTTAGGTATTGGTAAAATTTGAAAAAAGAAAAGTATTCTTGTATAATAGGAACATAAATATATTAAGGAGAAAAAATATGAAAATTGCTATTTGCGATGATCAGATTGCACACATAGAAGTATTAAAGCCTTATATCGAAGAGTTTTTTCGCATTAAAGAAATAAATGCAGAGATTTCAGAATTTATTGACGGTGAAAGTATTCTAAAAGCCGAACAAACCTTTGACATAATTTTTCTTGATATAGAATTAGGAGATATTACAGGCATAGAAGTAGCAAAGCAATTAAAATACCGAAATTCAAATTCAGTTATTATTGTAGTAACTTCATACACAGATTATCTTGATGATGCAATGGATTTACAAGTTATACGTTTTCTGAAAAAGCCCGTTGCACAAAACAAGGTTTATTCGGCATTAGAGAAAGCTTTACAGGAAATTAACGAAAGCTTAATCACCTTTTCCACAAAAGACAATGGGATTATAAGAGTAAAGAATCGTGACATAATTTATGTTGAAGCAAAGCTTAAATATGTCACAGTTTATACGACAAGTGATAAGTATTATGTAAGAGAACCTTTGAAAAGAATTAAAGTCTTACTCGCCTCTTCTGATTTTGCAATACCGCATAACAGTTTTATTGTAAACATGAATTATATCTCAAAATTCAGACGGGAAGAAATTACATTGGATATGAAAGGAAAAGAAATTAACATACAAATATCAAACAGAAAACAACCGGAATTTAAGCGTAGATTTATAGCTTTTATCGGGGAGGGTGAATAAATGGCAAAAATAATATGCGATATATTTATGTATATTTTTGAAGCCTTGCTTCTCTATAATTACGCAAACGATTTGTTTCCGGGAAAGAAGAAAACTATATTTAAAATTATTTCGGTTATTTTAGTAAATATTATTCTGTTCTTTACTTACCAAACGGGAAATTCCGTTTTTAATATCTCATCCTTGTTAATTATGTATTTTTTCACGCTATGGTATGTTTTTGGTGCTCATCTCAGAAAAGCACTTTTTCATTCAACTTTATTTATTAGTATAATGCTGCTTTCTGAAATTGTTATACTAAATCTTTGTTCTGTTATATTTGATGATTTCAATGCAATGAACAAAGATATCAATGCATACATTTTTGTCATAGTAACAAGTAAAATCATTTACTTTTCCTCAATGCTAATTATAAAGAAACTGTGTGTTACCCAAAATGACAGAAAACAAAAAGACAGCTTTTATTGGATGTTGTTTTTGTTTCCTTTGATTAGCATACCCGTATGTATTTTGATTTTCTTTGTTGCGGATAATGTTGAAATGTCAGATGCGCTTAGAATTTGCATATCCGGAATTTTTATATTTTTACTCTTTGCTGATTTAGTTATATTTTTAGTGTACGAAAATGCCGTTAAAAACAGAATGGAATTATATGAACTTAAAACCGCAAAATTCCAGCAGGAGATTGACGAAAAATATTTTGAGGCTATTGAACAGTCACAAACGGCAATAAGACAGTTTTCTCATGATACAAAAAACCATTTACAGCAAATCAGATATCTTGATAATGTTGAAGAAATTCACAAGTATCTTGATGTTATAATAAATGATGTTGAAAAAATATCTTATGTAAGAATCAGCAGTAACAAAATGTTAAATCTGATTATCAGCAAGTATTCTGCAATTTGTGAAAAGAAGAATATAAGATTTACTCCTGAAGTAAAACTTGCAAGTTTACACTATGTTGATGATGTTGACTTGTCGACTTTATTAAACAATTTATTAGATAATGCGGTTGAAGCTGCAGATATGACTGAAAACGGTTTTATAGAATTAAAAATATTTTCAAAAAACAGCAACTTTGACGGAATCATAATAAAGAATTCTTGCAACACTCCTCCGAAACATATTAATAAAGAATTGATTACATCCAAAAAAGATAAGCTTCTTCATGGGTTAGGAATGAGTATAGTTAAGAAGGAATTAAAAAAATATGATGCAATTTATGATTGGAATTATTGCGAGGAAACAAAGATTTTTGAAACAAGTATAGCCATTCCGAGGCCATAACAATTTTTTGACCGGTTATTAAATAACCGGTCTTTTTTTGTTGAAATATTTGCTATTAAGTGAGAAACTTAATTGTATAATTAATAATATCTGTAACATATTAATAAAATAAACTATAATAAAACTATTTCGCTGTTACTTTGTTCGCTTTATCGTTGCATATTGGTAAAATAAAGAGGAAAGGAATGTAAGTATATGGTGTGTAGTTTAAAACAATTCGGCAAGCGAGTAAGGCGCCGCAGAACTGACCTTGGTATCAAACAAAAAGAACTTGCAGCGAAAATTAATATTTCTAATAATCATTTATCTAATATAGAAAACGGAAAAGCTGTCCCCAGCTTCTTTACATTTCTTGATATATGTTCTGCACTTAATGTCAATCCCTCATATCTTATAGACGGTAGCATATACTCAATAGAAAGCGAAATTGCTGAAAAGCTTAATAAAAAATCCGAAGAAGATAAGAAAAAAATCTCAAAAATTATTGATGCCTTTCCTGACAAGTAATATGTAAAAAAAGAGCAATATTACAAACAACAAATTGAGATGTTTGTGATATTGCTTTTTTTATGTTCTATATAGTTTTATTTGTTGTCTCTGAAATTGTTAATGTTATAGCTAATTTGTTTTGTTATTTCTTAAGTTTCTTTGTTATAAGTTTTCATGTATGCATTTGTCTCAATTTGTTGATTTTATAATTATTTTGTAAGATAATTAAGAATACGCTTTTTATCATGTCTATTTTTGTGAAAAAAAGCCTTGATTTTTTAGTTTTATTTGCTGACATTTGTTTGCAAATAAAACACTTTATTATGATTTGAATGATGATTTTGATGTTATCGTTAACACGTGAATCTCGCACCCGACCTTTTAATTGTTAATAGTAAAAAAATATCGCATAACCCTTGAAATACAAGGATTATGCGATATTTTAATTGGCACCCTCTACCGGAATCGAACCGATATCTAAGTCTTAGGAGTTTGGGGGTGGGTGGCATTTTAAGCTCATAAAAGCCCTAAAAATCCCACTGTTTCTTGCTTCTTCATTTATTATGCTGTTATTCTTTTACCAAGAAAAACTATAAAATATCATTTGATTTTAACTGTTCATTTTAGCAAACAATTAGCAAAGGGCTGAAAAAAGGAAAACGACAGCATGTTATTGCAGTAACATACTGTCCCATACAAACCGGTTTTATAACATCTATATATTACTAATGATACAATATCTGCTTGCAGCAGCTTTCATAGGTTCTTCGATTTCAGATTCCCAATCTGTGGTTTCGTGAGTAAACACAATAAACCAACTCATTGTTGAATCAAACACATATAAATCAGCAGGTAAAATTTCTTCCGGATTATACATGTTTTGCTCCGCTAAACGATATGATTCGAACCACTCGTTTTCAATCAGTTCAGCAAGCTCGTTTGCATCAGCTTTTGCAACAAAGTTCTTATACTCATTTCCGTTATATTTCAGGAAACTATTACGATGAGCCTTTTCGTCCTCTCCCATAAAGAAAACATTACTTTTGATTCCTCTTAGGCAATCTAAAGCTTCAGCAAAAGACACTCTTGGATAATCCGGGTGCATTTTATCCCACATATGTGAATCATTAAACATATTGATATCAAAAATAGTTTTGTTGTTTTTCTCCATATTAATGATAAACTCTCTAAGCACAACTTGAAATTCGTCCCAGCTCATTAAGAATTTTTCAGTAAATTTATCTCTGTAATATTGAGGGCTTTCTAAAAAATTGATATCCATTTAATCACCACTTTCACTTTGCTATTTCAAAAACAATTCTATTTTATTTGCTATTAGATTATATCATACATAAAATCTCAAAAACAAGTAGCTACAAGTTGTCTTTTGCCGTCAAATATACGGATACAACAACCGCCTTTTCAATTAGCAAGATTTTGTGAAAAATCCCATTAGCAGGAAATTAGCAAAAAGCCAATTTTCGAGCTAATTTTCATTTGCAAATCGTCCGCCTTGAAGGTGGATGTTATTTTAACGAAATTTTAGTTAATTCCATTAGCAAAAAACTCTTGCTAATGGATTTTTGACATTTTTACGAGAAACCCTAAAATGACAAAAAGCCGAAAAACCTAGTAAAATCAAGGCTTTTCGGCTCTTTTTATTTTTGTTCTTTTGCAGTTTTTAGTGTAGAAATAAGTATTCTTTTAATTTCAAGGCAATCATCCAGCAAAGAATTGCCTTCCTTATCGGTTATATAATCCGATAAGATTAAAAGTCTTAACCAATATTCTGTTTCGGCAGTTTCTTTAAGAGATATCTGAATCTTCGCTATAAAATCAGACTTGCTCTGACCGTAAATCGCTTCGTTGGCGTTTGCACCTATCGATGTTGCACTGCGGATAATCTGTTTTGAAATAACTGTTTCCTTTTTCTCTTTTGTAAGATATTTATTGAGATTGACTATTCTTGCGGCAAACAACAAGGATTTATCTAATAAAATGCTGTTTTGCGCCATTTTCAAAACTCCTGTTCAGATAATAGATAAAAGATAATAGAGAATAACGAATAGTTGAAGCGGCGATAAGCCGAAAAACATCTTTTATCTATTCAATATTATCTATTACCTCTTATCTTAGGCGATCTTGTCTCGCCGCTTCTGGCACCCCCAGCGAGAATCGAACTCACAACTAACCCTTAGGAGGGGTTTATTATATCCATTTAACTATGGAGGCATATATTTATTCGATATTGCTAATTTTAGCAAATTTATGGTTTATTGTCAATGTTTTATATAAGTTTTTGATGTTATTGTCCTTGATTAGTTTTTTTATATATGATAAAATAAATAAAAATGCTGAAAGGAGAAATTCGGATGTATAAGCTCAGAGGGATTATCGGCTTTTATCTTACGGTGGCCTTGCTTCTTACTGCTGCCTTAATGCCTTTCGGTGATGCTTTTATGCCCGTTTCTCTTTTTACGGAAGCTGTCAGCGAGTCTGAAAGCACGGATACAGAATATTCCGAAGCGGCAGGAACACAGGGGGATATTACAGACGGCTTATTTAAGGAGGAAGACTTTTCCTCGGATGAAGACTTGACGGAAGAAGAATCAACGGAAAAAACAGAAGAAGAAAGCGTAAAAGCAGAGGAAGAAGCTTCAGATATGCTTATTCTTTCAGAAAAAAAAGAGCCTGTGCTGCACGGCTCAAAGGCCTTAAAGGAAAATATTTTTCCATTGTATTTCTTTTCCGAAAATACGGGCTTCCTCTCATCCTCGGATGAAGCCAATGTATATACCTTCTCCCTTGACAGCAGGACATGCTTCTATTATACCGTAAGCCATAAGGAAATTATCGGCACGGCGGGTTGGAATGTTTCTCTTTATGTTGAATACTATCTCAACGGAATTGACGGAGAAACAGGCTACAGGCTTATAAATACTCTTCTTACAAAGCCCTCCGTTACAAAGGATCAGTCCGTAAAATTGGGACTGATTCCCGGAAATTACAGACTTGTCGTAACAAAGGGGTCTGCATTTACGGGGGATAATTACAGAATTGATGTATTTACCGAAGAGGGCTCCGATTATGAAATCGAGTGTAATGATAATATCTATCGTTACACATCCCTTTTCAGCTCTGTTCCCATAAAGGGCAGTGCATCCTATTTTACCGACAGACAGGATGAGGACTGGTATATGTTCCGTCAGTATGAGGATGGCTTTGCGGAGCTTAAATTTGAGCATCCTCCGGTCAAGGATAAAACCACGGTCTGTTGGCAGATAATTCTTTTCTCCGAGAACGGGACAGTTCTTTATTCCGTAAATTCTCTTTTTACCGATAATATGCTGAGAAGCGGTGCTGTTGGTCTTAAAAAAGGAAATTATTATGTCCTTGTAAGGAACAGGGTATATACTGATATGACATATATGCTCACTCTTTCAAGATCTGATAATGTCACTTATGAAAACGAAAAGAACGACACTATTGCCACGGCAAATGAGATTACACTTAATTCTACCGTTACAGGCTCTGTTGCGCAGATGCTGAGCGGTATAGACAGAGATTATTTCTGCTTTGCGGTGGATGCTCCCGGTGCTGTTATGCTGGAATTTTCACATTTACCGACGGAAGAGGATAAGGACGGTTGGAATATTTCTCTTCTTGATAAAAACGGAACAGCTCTTTACCGTGAGATCTCAAAGTGGAGTGATGATATTTTATCTTCTCCCGAAATAGGTCTTGATACAGGTATTTACTATGTTTTAATAGACAGCGATAATCTTTATCTTAATCCCGACGATTATTATCTCACCGTGACATTTTTCCCGGGAGATGACTTTGAATCAGAGCCGAATAATTCCTTTGAAAAAGCCGATGTGCTGACAGCGGATACTCCCGTAACGGGAATTATTTCCGATTGCGAAACTGACTATGATTATGATTACTACACCTTTACCACCGAAAAGGATATGGAGGTTTCCGTAATTTTAGATCACGAGGTGCTGGCTGGGAATAAAGAGATATTCAGCTTCTCGGTGTATGATTCCGATCTTTCACCCGTTTCGGCAGAGGTCGGCGGGGAAGGCGGATTTACCGATATCGGAGTCCCTGCAAATGCCGAAAGAGTTCAGGCGGACTTTAAGGTACTTCCCGCAGGAACATATTATATAAAGGTATCATCGGGACTTTTCTATGAACAGGTCAGCTATTATTTATTCTTTACTATGAAGGAGATATGAATATGAAATTTTCAGTCAGCTCTTACAGCTACAGCCAGCTCACATCAAGCGGAAAATATACTGAAAAGGGACTTATTGCTCTCGCAAAGGAAATGGGCTTTGACGGTATTGAATTCGCAGAAATTCACGCTCCCGAGGGAACGGATAAAAAGGAATATGCAAAAGCTCTTAAAGCTGAAGCCGAAAAGCACGAAATTGAAATTGCCGCGTACTGTATCGGAGCAAACCTTATATATGATACCGAAAAGGAGATCGAAAGACTCAAGGGTGAAATTGATGTCTGCGAGGCTCTCGGCTGTAAGGTAATGCGCCACGATGCCACGGGCGGATATTCTAAAGAGGATAAGAAAAAGGGACTCGGCTTCAATAATGCACTCCCGACAATTATAAAGGGATACAAGGCAGTTACCGAATATGCAAAAACAAAGGGCATTAAGACCTGTATTGAAAACCACGGATTTTTCGCACAGGATTCATCCCGAGTTGAAGCAATAATAAACGGAGTGAATGACGAAAATTTCGGTGCTCTTGTTGATATCGGAAATTTCCTTTGTGCAGATGAAGACCCGGCTGTTGCAGTGGGAAATGTAGCTCCCTATGCTGTTCATGTGCACGCAAAGGATTTTCATAAAAAGACAGGAAATGAATTTGTTGCTCCCGACGGCTTCTTTATGACAAGGGGCGGAAATTTCCTCAGAGGCGCTATTATCGGCCACGGTGTTGTTCCTGTTGTTCAGTGCCTGAGAATCCTCAAAAATGCAGGCTATAACGGCTATGTCACCGTTGAATTTGAAGGTATGGAGAATGCTGAGACCGGTGTTAAATGCGGTCTTAACAGCCTGAAAAAAGCAGATGAGCTCATATAACGAGGATTTTATGAGAGAGGCTCTGCGCCTTGCAAAAACAGCCTCTGATATGGGCGAGGTGCCCGTAGGTGCTGTTATCGTGAGAAACGGTGAGATCATAGCTACGGGTATAAACCGCAGAGAAATATGCAAAAATGCCCTGTGCCACGCTGAAATTGAGGCGATAAACAATGCCTGTGAAAAACTCGGCGGATGGCGTCTTCCCGGATGCGAAATGTATGTCACTCTTGAACCCTGTCCTATGTGTGCGGGGGCGATAATCAACTCCCGTATAGAAAAGGTTTATTTCGGTGCTTACGATAAAAAAGCGGGCAGTGTAAGAAGTCTTGTGCGGCTTTTTGATTTGCCCTATAATCATATTCCCGAGGTCACGGGCGGTATTTTAGAAGAAGAATGTGCCGCTGTTTTATCGGAGTTTTTCAGAAAGCTGAGAAATAAAAAAGGTTGAATAATTAAAAGGACTGAAGCCGTATTGGTGCTTCAGTCCTTTTTTTGTCGGTTGCGAAAAATTCCTCCCTGCCTGTAATCGGCAGGGAGGAATCAATAATTCAGGCTTACAGGATGATAATTGTTACGGTTTCTGAATCAGTGAGATCTTCGGGGATAGTGAATGAGTAGCTGCCGCCGTTTTCTGTAAGGATATCGGTTGCACCTTCATTACCGTAGGTTATCATAACGAAGTGTGAGCTGTCGCTGTTGATAGTGAATGTCACTTCACCGCCTGCTGCTGTGCTACAGCCGTCAGCAAATGTAACAGTGATGCCGTTGCCTTCAACAATAACCTTTTCTGTTGAGAGATTTTCTGTAATGACGCTCTGACATACGGAGCAGATCACATTATATCTGATGCAGAGGTTACCGTTTTCATCGGTATATTCTGAGCCGGCAATAACTGCCTTCTTTTCTGTATGAGCAGCGGTTGCGCCTGTCTTTGTTTCGACTGTTTCGTTACATACTGTGCAGATCTTTGCGCTGATTTCACCTGTAAGACAGGTTGCTTCGGAAATAACCACCCATTCGCCGGGGGTATGGGGAAGCTTTTCAACAGGCTTTGTTTCAGTTCCTCCGCATCTTGAACACTCTGCTGTAAGCTCACCTTCCTCGGAGCAAGAGGGAGCTTTTGTTTCGGTCCATTCACCGAGTTCGTGGCCGAGCTTTGCTACAGTCTTTGTATCAAAGTCATCGCATCTTGAGCATTTTGAAGTAAGAATACCGTCTTCGGTACAGGTGGGAGCCTTTGTTTCGATCCATTCACCGGGCTCGTGACCGAGCTTTTCAACAGTCTTGGTTTCTGTAAGGTCGCATCTTGTGCACTTTGCTGTAAGAGCACCGTCTTCAGTACAGGTAGGAGCCTTGGTTTCGGTCCATTCGCCCAGCTCGTGGCCGAGCTTTTCAAGAATTTCTGTTTCCTTATAATCGCATCTTACGCAAGTTTTTCCGCCTGTTCCGTCTTCAGTACAGGTAGGAGCAACAAATACTTCCTTTTCACCGAGCTTGTGACCCAGCTTTTCGAGAGTCTTTGTGGCTTCAACATCGCATCTGATACATTTTGCTTTTGCACTGCCGTCTTCTGTGCAGGTGGGAGCTGTTACTGTGTTCCATTCACCGGGAGTATGACCGAGCTTTTCAATAACCTTAACGGTTGTAGCATCGCATCTTACACACTTGACCTCGGCTTTGCCGTTCTCTGTACAGGTTGCCGCAACAAGAACATTCCAATCGTTTGAGTATGAATGTCCGAGAGCGGTTCCTGATACTCTTTCGGTTCCTTCAATGTTTTCCTTACAGTAGTCACAGATGTCAACAATTGTCTTTTTTGTTGTACAGGTTGCTTCTGTTACTACAGCTGTATTTTTGTAATAGCTTGAAGAGCATTCCTTCTGGTCATTCTCAAATGTGGCAGAGTGAGCGCCGCATACTGTACATTTGTAATAGCCTTCCCATACACCCTTGCAGGCTACACCGCTTGCAACATAGATATATCTCTTGTCAAAGGTGTGAGGCAGGGGAGCTATCTCCTCTGTAACAGTGCTTTCTCCGCAGGCCTCGCAATAGCCGGTTCTAAGTCCTGCTTCAGCACAGGTGGCGGGCTTTGTGTTTTCCCACTTTGTAACTGTATGACCTGTGGGTGCGATTTCCTCAGTAACCTCTTCGCAGTACTTGCATACACCTGTTTTTTCACCGGCTTCGGTGCAGGTGGGTTCTTTTGTTACGGTCCATTCTTCTGTGAGAGTATGTTCTTTCTTAGGAAGAGTAAGGGTTGCACTTGTTGAACATTCAATACAGAATACATCGGCACTGCCTTCAGCTGAACAGGTGGGCTCCTTTGTAACCTTATAATGAATGTTATCAAAATTATGTCCTGTGGGAACAAGCTCTCTTGTGTTTATTGTTTCCTGACAGTTTACACACTGGTCTGCAATTATGCCGGGTTCTGTGCAGGTTGCTTCCTTGATAAGAAGCTCTCTTTCATAGAGGTGACCCGTTGCCTTTATGATATTGTCAGCATTATTGAGATCTCTTTCCTTGCCGCAGTAATCGCATTTTTCAATACGGTAGCCGTTTTCGGTACAGGTCTTGTCCTTAATGATTATCCACTTATACTGACAGCCGCCGCGGGGATTGATTTCTTCTGTTTCTTCAATACCGCATACTGAGCAGCTTCTTTTTCTTACATGAACATCAGTACAGCTCTTGCCGTCGGGATAGAGCCAGTCACCGCTGTGAGTCTTTAATTTGGGAAGAACCTCTTCCTTGACAACTGCAGAGCAGAAAACGCACTTGAGCTGTCCGAGACCCTCTTCGGAGCAATTGGGAGCCTTAACTGTTACCCAGCGTCCTGTTGTAACATGGCCGTCTTCCTTTGCGGGAACAGTTATTTTAGCATAGATCTTTAAGCAAGTCTTGCAGATCTTTACGGTAAGTCCCTCTGTTTCGCAGGTTGCGGGGATGATAACAATTTCCTCAACATCGTGCTGGGGGAGCTTATCAAGACCGACAGCATAACGAAGAGCAGTTCTTGCGTCCTTTGCAGTGATCTTACCGTCACCGTCAACATCAGCCTTCATAAAGGACGAGGTGTCGATATTCTCGAGATTTACAGATACTCTGAGAATTGTTCTTGCATCATCTGCCTTGATGGCGCCGTTGCCGTCAACATCGCCCGATGCATAGCATTCTTCAAGATTTTCAACAGGCTCAAGCTCAAGAATTTCATCTTTGCTGAGATCAAAGCCTGCAAAAGCACAGACGGTAAAGCAGCAAAGAAGAGCTGTTACCGCGAAAAACAGATAAACGAGTTTGTTTTTCATTTTTTTCTTTCCTCCCTTGGGAAGTATAAATATACATAGTTATTGTAGCATAACCATAAGTCAAATGCAATATAATAAATATAAATAAAAAATGACAAAATTAAATCAATTTATAAAATTTTGTATTTTTTTATCCATTCATTTACCTTTTTACTGTCCCACTCCGACGGCATTGTGCTTTTTATGACAGGGTATAAGGGCAGCTGCTTAAGGCTTCTTGCAAGGTCGGGCAGAAGCCTTGCCTTCGGAAGAGCGGCAGTGATCTTTTCTATAACATAAGACGGGGTTATTCCCGAGATTCCTCCCGCCATCCCTATTTCCTTTTGAGTAAGAATTCCTTTTTCAAGGAAGAAATCCAGATCCTCTGCTGTCAGATATCCGAAGAAACGCCTCATTATGCTGACAGGTACAAGATCAAGACCGAAAAGAGTGAAATATCTGTACTGATACTGCCAGAGGTCTTCTTTCCTGAAGCCGTTCTTTTTTGAAGCCATAACAGCTGAAGCAAGAAGCTTTCCTGCCTGAAGCGAAAGGTCGATTCCCGAGCCGTTAAGAGGCACGGTCATTCCCGCACTGTCACCCACAAGGGCAAAGGAATCGGCTACTATAAGAGGAAGAGTCTTGGTGAGGGGAATTCTTGCCGTTGAGCCGCCCCGTATGGGCTTTTCTCCCATTCCCGGGTAGTTTTTTCGGATATCCTCAAGGGAAGCTTCAATTTCCTCTTCCGTAAGACGACCGAATTTCCCGATAAGAACATCAATGTAATCCTCTTCCGTGATAACCCAGTCAAGACCGGGCTTTCCGCAGTTGAAGAAAATAACCGTATAATTGGGATCAGTTATATAGTTTTCCGTATTTTCATAATAAGCTCTGTAAATTTCAAAGGTATCTTCCTCCGGAATTTCATTCTGAATTCCCATTTCTTCGGGAAGAGAACGCCTTACGGGAGAGTACATTCCCGCCGCGTCAACAGTCATATCGGCGAGAAACTCCTTTTCTTCGCCCTGAATTTCGGCTCTGACGCCGAGAACTTTTGAGCCCTCGGTGACAGCCTCTTTTATGTCTGCACCGAAAATGAAATTCACTCCGCAGTCCTCGCAGTGCTTTATAAGGTAGTTTATAAGGAATTTGCGGTCTATTGTAATGCAGTTTGACTGTGCCACTCCGGGACCGCCGTCCATTACGAGCCTGACGGTCTTCTGAGGATTCATATAACACATATGAAGGCCTCTTCTGAAATCCTTCTCATCAGGAACGGGAATATCCGCAAAACGGAAGGCAGGAATATCCATAGCATCGTGCCAGTCGTGGCCTATGCTGTCCTTCGTGTGCTTTTCAAGTACGGTTACCTTGTAGCCGTTTTTTGCAAGGATGGCGGCGGCGCTGAGTCCTCCGTGGCCTGCGCCCGCAATAAGAACAGAGCTCATAAAAACATCTCCTTGTATTTTTTTATCAGATCAGTTCGGAACGCATATGCATTCCTTCGTTTCTTCTGCCGTACCATACACATTCTCTCGCATATTCCTCCCAGGAGGAGGCTTTATAGGGAGAAATGAAATGTATTTTTGTTTCCTTTTCTTCGGGAGCTGTGTTTTCTCCCTTAAGATAAGAGGAGAAATAAGCGGGGAGATTTTCGGGGAAGGTAAGTGTAACAGCTTCTTTGCCGGGGAGATTCAGAATCGCTTTCTGATAGAGGATGAGCATTTCGGCTGTCTTTTCGTCGGTAAGTGTTTTTAAGAAAATGAGAAGCTCGGAAAAGAGTCTTTCGCTGTCATAAATACAGCTGAGGAACATATTTTCATCGGGCTCGTATGAAATTTTTCCGAAACGGCTGTCATAGATTCCGAGGGATGCCGTTGCATCGCTTACAGCCTTGAGGTGGACCTTTTTCTCCGTGAAAACGCTGTAAAGATATGTATCCTTATTGCCAAAGGCAAAGTCCAGAAGCTTTTTATAGAAATCCTTATAGCTGATGTTTTTCGTGTTATGGATATATATTGCCGCTTCTCTTATAATGTCGAGACAGTGGAAGCTTTGTATGACGGTTGCAAAAAAGTAGGAGTCCACCCATTCGTCCTTTGTCATTGACGAGGTCGATGTTATAAGGTGCGAAAATTCCGTGACCTCTGAATTTTCATCCTCACAATGGAACTGACGGAAGGGGAGAACGGTCGTTCTGATATTATATTTTTCAACATAATCGGGTGAGCCTAACTGAGAATTGGGAAGAAGCTCACAGGGGTAAACATTTATGGATTTATGCTGACCGTTTTCAAGAAGAGTACATATTCCGTCAGAAAAGCTTTCATAGGTTTCCTCGGGAAGACCTAATATCAGCTCCGAATATGTGGGGATTCCCGCATTTTCGTACATCGAAAGAAGCTCTCTGAAATAGGGGAGTGCGATATTTTTTCTGCCGATAGCCTCAAGCACCTTACTGTCAACGCTCTGGAAGGAGAGAGTCTGGGATTTTCCCATTCCGTTTTCACTGAGCTTACGGCTTATTTCTCCGACAAAATCACAGCGGTTCTTTGTGAAATTGACCTTGAGCTTTTTCGGATAGCCCGTTTCTTTTTTCAGCTCAATAAATTTATCGGTGATGTCCATATCTCTGTCAAAAAGACCGAAATTGGCATCGGCGCAATATACATACTCAATTTTTTTCTCCGAAAGCCAGCAAAGCTCTTCATAGACCTTTGTTATATTGAATTGTCTTACCTTTGAGCGGAGGATTCCCCAGTCGCAGAATGCACAGTGATTTGGGCAGCCGCGGTTGGTTTCGATGATTGCTGAAAAATCGTATCCGTCGGAAAGAATAGGATCGAAAATTCCCGTAAGATAAGGCGACGGATAATCGGGAGTTGAGGGATTCTCTCTTTTTGTCACTCTGAAGCCGTCTTCGGTTCTGTAGGAAATATTGCTTATCTCCGAAAGGCTTTTTCCGTTTTTAAGAGAAAGAAGAATTTCTCTGAAGGCTTCCTCGCCTCCGCCGTGAATAAGAATATCAGCATCCTGATATTCACAGAACGCCTTTTTTGTGTCGGGAGATATCTGATGTCCGCCGAAGACGGTTATGCATTCGGGGTATGCTTTTTTTATCTCTTTTGCCAGAGCTTTATTGTATTCGTTATTCCATATGCTTGATGAAAAGCCTACAAGAAAAGGCTCTCTGAGCTCCTGAAGTGCTTCTTTCAAGGGCTTTCTTGTATAAATGAATTTCCCGAGAGTATATTCGCTTTTTATTTCTTCGTCAGAAAATGCATAGGCGGCAAGACAGCCTATTGCATAAGGAATATAGGTGCTTTTTATTTCATTTCCGTAAACAGCGTTTGCCTGTACGAGATATATGTTTTTCATCTGATCCTACCTTAATTTTTCTTGTTATTTCCCGTTCTTTACCTTGATTCCGTCATAAAGAGCCTCAGGTGCACAGGAAAATGAGGTAACTACACGGTCATTTTTTTCGATACCGCCCGAAATCTCCGTAATTCCGTCAACGGTTATTCCTACCTTGACATCCTGACGGTGAATCGTTTTCTTAAGAGGGGAATATATCCATACGAAGGATTGATTTCCGCTGTACTGAACTGCCGATGCGTTTATAGTAAGAGCATTTTCGGCGGTTTTTGTTATTACCTTAACTGAAAGGGGCATTCCGTCTTTTTTAATGATGTCTGTGTTTTCGGGAGTGACAAACACGGCATAAACAGCGGTTGATGGCTCGGTGTCGGTAAGTAAGGAATGATATTCCTTTATATATGCCGCATCGGGGGCTTGCTCCTTGATGTCTGATACTGTCCCCTTTATGCTGTTGCCCTTATCGTCGGTAATTTCAACAGCCTGTCCCTTTTCGATGTAATGGACATCATAGTCGTTATCTATAAAAACCACATTCATTCTGTTATTGAGGGTTACGGACACTGCCTTTGCATCGTGGTATCGGCTTAAAGTCTGTTCAACGGGCTTTTCCTCTGCTATAACAGGCTTTTTGGCATCCTCTACAAAGTAGCTTATGATCTCAAATGCCGTAAAAATTACAAGTATTGAGGCAAGCGCGATTATAAGGCCTGTGCGGAATTTGTTTATCTTCTTTTTTCTTATCTCTGCTTTTTTTTGCTTCTCTTCAGCTTTTTTCTCAGCTTTTGAAAGATTTTCAGGCTCAGTTGCTGTCAGAAACGGAGTTTTTACTGCCTTTGACTCGGGGTCTTTAGGAATAAGCTCCTCGGGGAGAGAATCGGAATCTATATCAAAAAGACCCGTGAGATCGGGATATTCATTTTTATTGTTTTTATCTGCCATTTTTTTTCATCCTTTTCAGAAACTATGCATAAGATTATTGTGTATAAATCTGAATTTTTCATTTTCAGGTTATTATTAGTTTAATTATAATACAAAAAGAATAAATATGGAATAGAAAAATATAAAAAACATCTTAATAAAGGAGATTCTATTTATTATGCCAAAAAAACTTTTGTCGCTTTTGGTTATTTTTTTGATGTTACTTGCCGGTACCTCCTGTACTGCTCCCGAAAGAGTGGATTTTTCGGAGCTTCTTAAAAGGACGGCAAAGCTTCTTCCCGAATACTCCTTTGAAACTCAGGATGCCTTCTTTTCTGACGGACAATGGTTTTTGTTCGTAAAAACGGGTATGGAGGCTGAAATTCTTCTGACGGTAAAGGAGGATGAATATAAATATGCCGAGGAGGTGGGAGTCAGTATACTTAACACAAAGGAGGAGGGAATAATTCCCGTTGCCGTAAAAATCTGCGAGGCGGTGCATAAGGCATTTGTTTTCGGAAAGGATACAGAGGGGCTTCTCACAACTCTCGGAATATATGATGAAAACAAGTTTTTCTCCGAGAATACATATTTTGCCGAGGCGGGAAGATTCAGGCTGTCCTTTTTTAACGCCGATATGGGAAGCACGGTGGTCTTTAAGATAAGCTGAAAAAAGAAAAGCATAGGTTTACTTTTCAGTTAAACCTATGCTTAAAATTTTTTATTTTATAGAAAATTGCTCGTATTGTGAGCAGTTTTGCTTATATCAAAAAACACCTTTTCGCCCCAAAGAAAAGGAGGCTTAGAGTTGAAGCAGAAAGCTTTTTTGTCTTTATGCCTTATGCCATTTTACGCCCTGAGGGGTATCCTCAAGCACGATTCCCATTTCTGTAAGACGGTTTCTTATCTCATCGGCCTTTGCCCAGTTCTTTTCCTTACGGGCAGCTGTTCTTTCAGCAATAAGTGCTTCGATTTCTGCACTGTCGCCGTCTTCCTCTTCGCTCTTTTCGTTGTAAACGATACCGAGGATGCCTGTGAGCTCATCGAAAACCTTTATTGCGGCTTCAAGAGATGCCTTATTCGTATCGGGAACAAGTACGGTTTTGTTTATGTATCTTACAAGGTCAAATACTGTGCCTATTGCATCGGCAGTGTTGAGATCGTCCTCCATAGCTTCGCAGAATTTAACTGTGAAAGCCTGAAGCTCTTTTGCGAGCTCTTCTGAAACGCCGCCCTCGGCCGATGCGGAGGAGAGAGCAAAATCAAGAGAATCTCTGCAGGTGTGAAGACGGGTAAGAGATGCTTTGCACTGCATAAGAGAATCGTAAGAATAGTTGATGGGACTTCTGTAATGGCAGGATATCATAAGAAGTCTTATGGGCTCATAGCCGAACTGCTTTGCGACATCGCGGACTGTAAAGAAATTGCCCTTTGACTTGGACATTTTTTCATTATCAACGGTAATAAAGCCGTTATGCATCCAATAATTTGCAAAGGTGGTACCGTTGCAGCATTCGCTCTGTGCGATTTCATTTTCGTGGTGAGGGAATACAAGGTCCTGACCGCCGCAATGGATATCGATGGTCTTTCCGAGATAACGGCGGCTCATAGCCGAGCATTCAATGTGCCAGCCGGGACGGCCCTGACCCCAGGGAGATTCCCAGTAAGGCTCGCCGGGCTTTGAGCCCTTCCATAAGGCAAAGTCCATGCTTTCCTTTTTCTTTTCGCCGATGTTGATTCTTGCACCTGCCATAAGGTCATCAAGAGGCTGGTGCGAAAGCTTTCCGTATTCCTTGAATTTAAGAGGACTGAAATATACATCGTTTTCTGCCTGATAAGCAAAGCCCTTTTCAACGAGGGTCTCAATGATGGAAATAATTTCATCAATATTTTCCGTGGCCTTGGGATGAATGGTTGCTTCTCTTACATTAAGTCCCGATGCATCGGTTTTATATTCGGCAATATATTTTTCCGAAATTTCGGAGAATGTAACGCCCTCTTCATTAGCGCGGTTGATGATCTTATCATCAATATCCGTGAAATTCTGAACAAAGATGACATTGTTTCCCTTGTATTCAAGGTAGCGTCTGAGAACATCAAATACACAGATGGGACGGGCATTGCCGATGTGGATATAGTTATAGACGGTAGGTCCGCATGCGTATATCCTGAACTCGCCCTCTTTTATGGGACGAAGCTCTTCCTTTTGTCTTGTCAGTGTGTTATACACTTTCATATTTATCAATCTCCTTTAAGAACGGACAGCTCATTTTCGAGCTGCTCGATGCGTTTATACAGTTTATCAAATTCCTGAGCTACAGGGTCGGGCATATGTATCTGGTCTAGGTTATCAACTCTTTTTCCGTCACGCTTTACAACCCTTGCGGGGGCGCCGACAGCAGTACAGTTATCGGGAATCTCGTGCAGGACAACAGAGCCTGCCGCGATATTTGAATTATTACCGATACGGAAGGGGCCGAGTACCTTTGAGCCTGCACCTATCATAACACCGTTGCCGACTGTAGGATGTCTTTTTCCGATATCCTTGCCGGTGCCTCCGAGTGTCACGCCCTGATATATCGTCACATCATCGCCGATCTCAGCTGTTTCACCGATTACAACACCGGTTCCGTGGTCAATGAAAAAGCGTCTTCCTATTGTAGCTCCGGGATGTATTTCAATGTTTGTCTTTTTTGCGCTCCGCTGTGAAATGAATCTTGCAACGAAGGGCATATTGTGTTTATAGAACCAATGTGCCTTGCGGTGTGAACGGACAGCCTTAAGTCCCGGATACAGAAGAAGGATCTCAAGCATTGATGAAGCCGCAGGGTCACGGTCCTTGACACATTTTATATCCTCTTCAAGAAGTCTGAAATAGTTCATCCTTTGACACCGCCTTTGCTTTTGGTTTTATTGTACGGGACTGAGATTCTCAGGAGCGGGAG
The DNA here is from genome assembly GCA_015066205.1 of Oscillospiraceae bacterium. Taxonomy (GTDB): domain Bacteria; phylum Bacillota; class Clostridia; order Oscillospirales; family Acutalibacteraceae; genus RUG806. The sequence continues at coordinate 68,879 of SVOV01000003.1, read as the reverse complement.
CTGTTGTTTCCATACCCTGTAAAAACTCTTCAACTGAGTTTCCGCCCATATTTTCACCTGTCTGGCCCTCATCCTCTTCGAGAGAGGTATAGGTAACGATCGTAATCGTGTCGCCTTCTCTTACAATGCTTCCTGCCGCAGGGATAGTTTCTGCAATAACACCGCCGACATGAGTTCCGTCGTTATGTATCTGCGACTGCTGACATACGAGTCCCTGTGAACGAAGAGTTTCCGAAGCCTGCTCATATGTCCATCCCGTAACATCCTGAAGCTGGAAGGAGCGGGGACCCGAGCTTACATAAAGGATGATAGTATCGCCCTTTGTTGCCTGGGCATTGGCGGGGATGCTCTGATTTATTACGATTCCCGCCATAACGGTGGGACTGCTCTGCTGTTCGGTTTTGAATGTGAAATAATCCGTGTACTGCGGATTTGTGATTATAGCGGATATATTACCGCCGATGAAGCTCGGAACCTGTACTATTGCGGATTCCTGAACGGTAGTCTTTTCCTCAGAAGAGGGAAGTCCTGTAAGGTCGATCAGCTTATAGGCAAGAAAACCGATGCTCAAGAGAAGAATTGCAAGGATCACACATAAAAATGCAATAAGAGCATTCTTTTTGCCCGAATCTTTTTTTACGGGAGCGGGATCGGTTCTGACTGCCGCAGGCCTTTTTTGCTGAGGAGTGTTTTTCTCCTCGGATAAAGGCTCAACATATGAGGGCTTCTGAATAACGGTCGTATTCTTCTTTTCTGCGGGAGAGTATTTCGGAGCGGAGGCACCGACAGCTCTCGGAGAGGCGGAAAGGTCGCTTCGAAGCTGCTCTATATTGTTTGTTCTGTCTTCAGGCTCAACTGCCATTCCGTTGATAAGAGCATTTATCACATAAGCAGGGAGCTGTTCCGCAAATTTTGCGGGGATCATCATTCTGTCATTTTCGGCTCTTGTTTTTGCATCGATGGGGGTAGAGCCGATAAGTGAACGGTAAAGCACTGCACAGAAAGAATAAATATCCGAAGCGGCATTCGTTCTCATGGAGGGATTGTACTGCTCAAGGGGAGCAAAGCCGTCAAATATCTGTGCATCAAAGGCAGCGGAAGGAGAGCGTGCGGGCTCAATGCAAAAATCCGTAAGCTTTAATTTTCCGTCCTTTGAAAAAATGAATGCATCGGGATTTATACCTCTGTGAAAAACTCCCGAGGTGTGAAGAGTTCCGATGGTAGAAAGCACGGGCATAAACAGCATTCTTGCTTTTTCCCAGGGAATAAAGCCCTCCTTGGTGCTGAGAAGATAATCTCTGAGTGTAACTCTTTCCGATTCGTCATAAACAGCATATGCGGTGGCATTTACCTTAAATACCTCCGTCACGGTTATGAGAGCCGTTATGCCCTTGAGGCGCTGAAGCTTATTCCAGAGTGAAATAAAGGAATTGAGATACTGGTCGTATACGGTTTCTTTGTTCAGCTTCGGAATGACAGTAATAAGGTCGGGATCTCTTTTGCAGAACTCCTCCGGAAAAAATTCTCTTATTGAAACGCTTTTTTCAAGCTTCATATCATATGCGGAATATGTAATACCCTCGCAGTTTCTTTTATGGGCTTTTGCAATTATATATCTTTGAGCAAGTATACTTTTTAAGGGAAGAAGCGGGGATTCCTGAATAATATCTTCAGACTGCTTGCAAACGGGACAGCTGCCGTTTTCGTCTTTTTTGTTAAGACATACCATACAAAGGTTAGAAATGTCAGTCATTATATTTATTTCATCTCCGTTTTAAAATATTAAATAATATATCACACTAAAGTTTAACATAATATAAACTTCTTTACAAGTATTAATTTAAAAATCATTATATATTTGTTGTTCTTGCGGATTTTTTTACGGATTAGCAAAGTGATGCCGTGTTTGCTATATTTTTCGGAAAAATGCAAAAAATATTTAAAAATCACTTGACAAACAGCATTCAGGGATATATATTATAAATGTAGTTAGCACTCGCACTATGAGAGTGCTAAATGAAAAACAGGAGGTTTTACCGTGGAGCTTTCCGAAAGAAAAGAAAAAATTCTTTCCGCGATAATTGAAAGATTCATAACCACAGGTGAACCTGTAGGCTCAAAGTTTCTTGTTGAGGTCCTGTCTTTTCCTGTTTCCTCTGCAACGGTCAGAAACGAAATGGCATATCTTTCGGATATGGGATATCTCTCTCAGCCCCATACTTCTGCCGGCAGAGTTCCCTCTGATAAGGGCTACAGATATTATATAGAAAAGCTTCTGATGAATTATTCCCCGTCCGATGCGGAAATGTTCAGAATCCTTTCAAGCATTGACCGCTCCGAGGGCGATGTAACGGGAATTCTTTCAAATATTCTTGAGGTGCTCTCGTCTATAACGGGTCTTACCGCTGTAGCTGTAACGCCCCACAGCGAAAGGACTGAGATCACGGGAACACAGCTTATCCCCCTGAGCCATAAAACGGCAATGGTGGTTGTAAAGACCTCTGACGGTGTCACAAAAAGCCGTATTGCAAAGCTTTCTGAAGAGCCGGGCTTTGAAACTGCCGAGCTTTATTATAATGTAACGGCGGCAAACTTCATCGGTGTCGATACTGCTGAATTTACCACGGCAAGACTTCAGAGCGTTGCGGCCTCCCTCGGAGAAAAGGCACTTGAAATGATGCCTCTTATTGTATCATTCTTTGAAGCGGCTCTTGAAGCCTCGGGGGCAGATGCAATAGTCAAAGGACAGTATGCGCTTATGGCGGATGAAGAGCTTTCCCCCTATGCTCCTCACATAGCAGAGCTTCTGAGAAATAAAAGCACTGCGGTCTCACTTATGGACACCGATAAGGACAGCAATATTGAGCTTCGTATCGGAGCTGAGAATGAATTTTCCTGTCTTCGTCAGGCGGCTGTAATTAAAGCTCCTTATAAGTCAGGCGGAAATTCTTACGGCTCAATAGGTGTTATCGGGCCTACAAAAACGGATTATTCAAGAGTTATCCCTCTTGTAAAATATATCAGCGAAATAACAGGACTTATTCTCGCTGAAACCATTGATAACTGAGAAAGGATTGTTTTTAATGGCTAAGGAAAAGAAAAAGAATGCCGAAGAAGAAATAAAAGAAACACCGGCAGAAGAAGCTGCAGAAAAAGAAGCTGAAAAGGATGCTCCCGATGAAAAGGATGCACTTATAGAACAGCTTAATGCCAAGCTTCTTGAGGCAAATGACAAGCTTCTTCGCACGGTTGCGGAATATGATAATTTCCGTAAAAGAAGCCATAAGGAAAAGGAAGCAATATATTCCGATTCCAAAACAGATATAATAGCAAAGCTTTTACCTGTTATTGATAATTTTGAAAGAGCTTCAGCCGCTGCGAGCGACCTTGAAAGCTATAAAAAAGGTATCGAAATGACAGTCGGTCAGCTGCTTGAGGTCTTCTCCTCCTTCGGAGTTGAAGCCTTCGGCGAAAAGGGTGAGCAGTTCGACCCTAATATTCATAACGGAATAATGCATATAGATAATGAGGAGCTCGGTGAAAACGAGATCTCAGAGGTCTATATGAAAGGCTATAAAATGGGTGACAGAGTTATCCGCCACGCCACTGTAATAGTTGCAAACTGATATTATTCAATATATATTTGGAGGAAAAAACAAATGGCAAAAATTATAGGTATTGACTTAGGTACAACAAACTCCTGCGTAGCAGTTATCGAAGGCGGCGAGCCCGTAGTTATCGCTAACGCAGAAGGCGCAAGAACAACTCCCTCTGTTGTTGCTTTCGGCAAAACAGGTGAAAGAATGGTAGGTCAGGTAGCAAAGCGTCAGGCTATCACTAACCCCGATAAGACTGTTGCTTCCATCAAAAGACAGATGGGCACCGAGTACCGTGCAAAAATTGATGATAAGGCATACACTCCTCAGGAAATTTCCGCAATGATCCTTCAGAAATTAAAGAGTGATGCAGAAAGCTATCTCGGACAGACAGTAACAGAAGCTGTTATCACTGTTCCCGCATATTTCACAGACGCACAGCGTCAGGCAACCAAGGATGCAGGTAAAATTGCAGGTCTTGAAGTAAAGAGAATTATCAACGAGCCCACAGCGGCTGCACTTGCTTACGGTATCGATAAGGAAAATGACCAGAAGGTTATGGTTTATGACCTTGGCGGCGGTACCTTCGACATTTCCATCATCGAAATGGGTGACGGTGTTCAGGAGGTTCTTGCAACAGCCGGTAATAACCGTCTCGGCGGTGATGACTTTGACCAGAGAATTATTGACTGGATCGTTTCCGAATTCTTAAAGAGCGACGGAATTGATCTCCGCGGCGACAAAATGGCTATGCAGAGACTTAAGGAAGCTGCAGAAAAGGCAAAAATTGAGCTTTCAGGTGTTACCACATCTGCAATAAGCCTTCCCTTCATCACAGCAGATGCAACAGGCCCCAAGCATCTTGAGCTTACTCTTACCCGTGCAAAGTTCAATGAGCTCACATCTGACCTCGTTGAAGCTACAATGGGTCCCGTCCGTCAGGCTATCAGCGATTCAGGTCTTAAGATCGCAGAGATCGACAAGGTTCTTATGGTCGGCGGTTCATCAAGAATTCCCGCTGTTCAGGAAGCTATCAAGGCTTTCACCGGCAAGGAACCCTTCAAGGGCATCAACCCCGATGAATGTGTTGCTGTAGGCGCTGCAATTCAGGCAGGTGTTCTCGGCGGCGATGTTCAGGGACTTCTTCTCCTTGATGTTACTCCTCTTTCTCTCGGTATTGAAACTCTCGGCGGTGTCTGCACAAAGATCATCGAAAGAAATACAACCATCCCCACAAAGAAGAGCCAGATATTCTCAACTGCAGCAGATAATCAGTCCTCTGTTCAGGTTCATGTTCTTCAGGGTGAAAGAGAATTTGCAAAGGACAACAAGACCCTCGGTATGTTTATGCTTGACGGTATTCTTCCCGCAAGAAGAGGCGTTCCTCAGATCGAGGTTACCTTTGATATAGATGCAAACGGTATCGTTCATGTTTCCGCAAAGGATCTCGGAACAGGCAAGGAGCAGGCTATCTCCATCACAGCTTCCTCAAATATGAGCAAGGAAGATATAGATAAGGCTGTAAGAGAAGCAGAGCAGTTTGCTGAAGAGGATAAGAAGCGCAAGGAAGAGCTTGACATCAAGAACAATGCAGACCAGATGGTTTATCAGTGTGAAAAGCTTCTTTCCGAAAGCGGAGATAAGCTCGAAGACGGCGATAAAGCAAACATCAATACTGCAGTAGATGCTCTTAAGGAAGCTCTCAAGGGTGAGGATTATAATCTCATCAAGTCCCGTCAGGAGGAGCTTACAAAGGTATTCTATGAAATATCTGAAAAGCTCTATAAGGCTGCCGCTCCCGAAGGAGCACAGGGTGCTCCCGATTTCGGCGCAGGCGCAGGCTTTAATGGCGGTGCTGCTGATAACGGTGCTTCAGGTGAAGACGGCTACTATGACGCATCCTATACAGATGTCTGATAAAACCGACTTGAATCAGGCTGCGGAAGACTCTCCGTTTTCCGCGGCTTTCGGTGTTTGAATCTCAAAACATAAAGGAAAAATGTTATGGCAGATAAACGAGATTATTATGAAGTCCTCGGTGTTTCAAAAGGCGCCTCGGACGATGAAATAAAAAAAGCCTACAGAAAAATGGCGAAGCAGTACCACCCTGACTTAAACCCCGGTAATGCTGAAGCAGAAGCAAAATTCAAGGAATGCAATGAAGCCTATGAGGTGCTTTCCGATGCCGATAAAAAGGCAAAGTATGACCGTTTCGGCCACGCGGGCGTTGACCCTAACTACGGTGCGGGTGCAGGCGGCGGCTTCGGCGGTATGGATTTTGATATGGGTGACATTTTCTCATCTATCTTCGGCGGCGGCTTCGGGGGAGGCTTTGGCGGCGGCTTCGGCGGCGGTCAGAGAAATAATCCCAATGCCCCACAGAGAGGCTCCGACCTTCAGACAAATATCACTATTTCCTTTGAAGAAGCGGCAAAGGGATGCAGAAAGACGGTTGAGGTCAACAGAATTGAGGTCTGCGACGGCTGTTCAGGCTCAGGTGCCGCTCCCGGTACTACAACACAGACCTGTTCCCAGTGCGGCGGCTCAGGTCAGGTAACAAGTCAGCAGAGAACTATTTTGGGTGTTATGCAGACGCAGAAGCCCTGTCCCACCTGCGGCGGTAAGGGTACAATTATTCCCAATCCCTGCAGCAAATGCCGCGGTCAGGGCAGAGTAAGACGCGCTTCAAAGGTCGATATAAATATTCCCGCAGGTATCGATGACAGACAGGCAATAACTGTCCGTTCACAGGGTAACAAGGGTGTAAACGGCGGTCCCGCAGGCGATCTTCGTGTCGGTATCAATGTAAGAAGCCATCCCCATTTTGAAAGAGACGGCTATAATGTATGGTATCAGGCAAATATCAGCTTTGTACAGGCCGCTCTCGGATGTGAGCTTGTTGTTCCCACTCTTGACGGTGATGTTAAATACACGGTTCCCGCAGGCACACAGCCCGGTGATGTATTCAAGCTCAAGGACAGAGGTATTCAGAATCTCAACGGCGGAGGAAGAGGCGATCAGCTTGTCCGTGTTGAGGTCGTAGTTCCGAGAAAGCTCTCCGAAAAGCAGAAGGATATCTTAAGAGAATTTGAAGCTGACCTTAACCCCGCAAATATGAAGACCCTTAACGAAGACAAGGGCAAGGGACTTTTCGGTAAAAAGAAAAAATAATCGGATGACCGAAATATAAAGGAAGACTGTAAAAACCGGTCTTCCTTTTTTTGTTAATTTCTGCACTTAAACTCAACACTTTTGCACTTATGTTTTCAGAATATTGACAAGCATCAGAAATAGTATTAAAATTAAGTAAAAAAATTGAAAGGCAGGTGGACAAAATGAAGAAGTATCTCAACATCCGAAACAGGAGAGCCGTTTTGTCCGTTTGCGATTGATATAGTATCTTTCTGAACTTACAGGCATCTCCGCATTTTTCGGAGGTGCCTGAATTTTTTGAGGAGTTGGGTTATGTGAGCAACCAGAATATCTATGATAATGAAACATTTTTTGAGGGTTACAAAGCACTGCGGGCAGGTGAAACAAATTATAATGATCTGCTTGAACAGCCTGCTATGGCAAAGATGCTGCCCGATTTAACGGAAAAAGATGTTCTCGACCTCGGTTGCGGCTACGGACACAACTGTATTGATTTTGTCCGTCGCGGTGCAAAAAGTGTTGTCGGTGTTGATATATCCGAAAAAATGCTTGCTGTCGCAAAGACTGAATCAGCTGATGAGAAAATTGAATATGTAAATATGAGTATGACAGATATAGCGATGCTCGGTAAAAAGTTCGATTTTATTTACAGCTCACTTGCTTTTCATTATGTCAAAGATTTTGATGCTTTTGCAAAAGAAATGTATTCAGTTTTGAATAATGGTGGACAACTGTTATTTTCACAGGAACATCCCATTATAACTGCTACTATTGACGGCAACGGTCATTTTAATAAGAATTTAAAAGGCAAAAGAGTTTCTTATACATTCTCAAATTACAATGAGCCCGGAGAAAGAAAAGTTCATTGGTATGTTGACGGTGTTATAAAATATCATCGAACATTCAGTAATGTTATAAACGCCCTTGCAAAAGCAGGATTTGTGATTGATGAAATTTGTGAGCCAGTTCCCGAAGAATGGGCAGTTGAAAAGCTTCCTACAATAGTTAAGGAATACATAAAACCCAACTTTTTAATTGTAAAAGCAAGAAAGGTATAAAATGAGTAGCTTGAATTGGACATTTGATACAGTGGCTGTTGCTTATGAAAAACTACGTCCCGGATATGTTGATGAATTGTATCAGACTATTTTTGAATATAAACCAATTGATGATACAAGCCGTGTTGTTGAAATCGGTATCGGCGGCGGTCAGGCAACATTACCTTTCTTAAAAACAGGTTGCAAGCTTACATCAATTGATTACGGCGAGAATTTCTGTGAAATCTGCCGTGAAAAATTCAAAGAATATCCGAGTTTTTCTGCCATATCGGGAAAGTTTGAAGATATTGATATGGGCAATGAATATGACTTAATTTATTCTGCCTCTGCCTTTCATTGGATAACCGAAGAGATCGGCTATAAAAAGGTTTATGATATGCTGAAAGACGGCGGAGTGTTTGCCCGATTTGCAAATCATCCGTTCCGTGATAAAGGAAAGCCAAAGCTTACGGCAGAAATGGACAGAATCTATGCAGAATATTATTGTAAATATCACAATAAAGAACCCAAACCGCTTATTGAATACACAGAACAACAAGCATACGACAGAGCTTTAATTGCGGAAAAATATGGTTTTACGGATGTTCAGTATAAATTGTTTCACCGAACACGAACATTCTCTGCTAAGGAATATATAATGCTTCTCGGTACATATTCAGACCACATCGCTATTGAAGAAACTATCAGAAACAAATTCTTTTCAAAGATAGAGGATGCAATTAACCGACACGGCGGAGAGATTACAATTTATGATACTATAGATTTACAGTTAGCAAGAAAAATTTGATTTAAAGGATTTGATACTATGAAATTAGTTGTAATATTCGGTAATTTGGCAGTTGGGAAAATGACTGTCGGACAAGAACTTGCAAAAATTACCGACCTTAAATTATTCCATAATCATATGACTATAGAACCAGTAATAGAAATATTCGGATATTACGAGGGAAAAACAGTCAATAGATTACGACAGGTTTTCTTTGAAGAGTTTTCAAAGAGCAACAATTACGGAATGATATTTACTTATGTATGGGCGCTTGACCATAAAGGGGATTGGGATTACATAAAATATGTTTCTGATTTGTTCAAAGAGCAAGGTGCAGAAGTTTATTATGTTGAACTTGTTGCTACTCAGGAAATCAGGTTAGAGCGAAACTCAACCGAAAACCGACTTAACAATAAACCATCAAAGCGTGACCTTGATTTTGCAAGGAAGGATTTGCTTGATACTGATGAAAAATATCGTACAGAAAGTTATGATGGTGAAATAACATTCCCGAGTTATATAAAAATTGATAACTCAAACTTGGCACCGGATGTTGTTGCTAAAATGATAAAAGAAAGATTTGATTTATAACAGGGTGCAATATGACGAAGTTTAATTGTTTTTTACAAAATGCAGAAATGCTTAATGATAAATTTAATATCGTTCCGTTGCTTTATGGCTCGTTAGGATTAGAGGTTTTAACAAACATAACATTTAATGCGGATGATATTGATATTCTTGTGCCTCAGGTGTTTGTGACGGGGGAGCGGTGGACGGAATTCAGGTCGTTTCTGGAGAATAACGGTTATGAATTGACCGATGAACACGAGCATACATTCAGAAAAGACGGTGTTGATTATTCCTATGCTTCTGTTGAGGGGCTGAAAGATTTTGCGGATATTGATATCCGTGACATCAATATCCGCAATTCATCGGGGACAGAATATATGCTTTTATCCTTGGAGCAGTATCTTAAGGTCTATATAAAATCTTCAGAAGACGGTTACAGAATGAATGTAAAAGAAAAGCAGGATAATCAGAAGATTGAGTTTATAAAGAGTCTTCTGTGCCTGTAAATATTCAAAAACAAAAAGGGTGGCTTTATCTGTAATCAGAATGTATTATTATCGAAAAATTCCTTATATACTTTTACGCAAGGCAGCTCTTTCCAGGGGAGTGTTTTTACGGGGACGGAGTCTATGTCATATATTTTTGCTCCCTTAAGTGACAGTATAAAAGGGGAGTGGGTGGAGATTATGAACTGACAGCCGTGATGCCTTACAGAGTCCTCAAGAAAATATTTCAATTCGAGCTGATTTCCCGGTGAGAGGCTGTTTTCGGGCTCATCGAGAATATAAAGAGCATTATCGTGAATGGCATCAACAAAAAGCGATAAGGCACTTTCACCGTTTGATCGTTCCGTTACATTTCTCATAAGGCGTGAACGGATATATTGCGACTGACTTATGTTTTTATTCCTCGCATCTCTTATACCCTTCCAACGCTCATAATCGTCGATTCCGTGAAGACGGGTGTCTGCATTTTCGCTTCTTTTTTCAACCCAGTCATTGATTATTGATTCCCTTTTTGAATCAATGCCGTTGTTTATTCTTCTGATGTCAAGAACTCTTTCAAAAACATCGTCGCTTGTAAGCACACGGCTGTCGGGAGAGATGTCATCAAGAAGACTGTATCTGCAAAGAGAAGCATAATCATCAAAGAATTCACTGCGGTTATAGGGGGTATCCCTTTTAAGCTTCAGTTTTTCGGCAATAAGGTTCAGGACGGTGCTTTTTCCGCTTCCGTTGTTGCCGCAGAAAACCGTAATATCGCTGAATTCAAAGCTTTCGGGAAATTCTCTTCCCGAAAACATTCCGAAAGGGTATTTTGTATCATAACAGGTCCTTCTGAATTTACCGCATACTGATAAATAGTCTATTTCCATGTCCTCTGTAGGTAAGCTGAATGCTTTGAGAAAAATCATAATATCCTCCCGAGAGTGTTTTTTTATTATTATATTACCTATGCAGTACCATTGATGGGATTCTGTTATGCATTTTTTTATACAGATCAAGATTTTTATGTCTTGACAAAGAAAAACCGATATGCTATATTTACGAAAATAAAGAGAGGTAATACTATGGCTTCGTATCGTTTTAATATGCATAATAATGATATGATGTGGCTTGCACAGGCTGATTATCAGCCCGCTTGCAGGTCTGTGCTGTTATTCTCTTTTTTGAAATAGTATATTTTTTAGGAAAGAAAATATCGGTGCAGGCTTTTTTTATAAGGTCTGCACCGAATTTATTTTTAAAGGAGAGATTTTTATGAAATTATCTGATCTTTTCAGAAGAAAACCAAAGGCTGATGCCGCAGAAAATCCCATAGTAGGTTTTTATAACAGATATGATGAGGACGGAAGACTTCTTAAAAGAAGCCGCAGTCCCGAATATCTTATCACTATGAAATATATTGAAAAATATCTTAATGAGGATTCAAAGATAATAGAGATAGGAGCTGCTACGGGAAGATACAGCATTTCCCTTTGTGAAAAGGGGTATGATGTAACGGCTGTTGAGCTTGTGCCTCATAATATTGAAATTATGAAGAAAAAGGTGAAGCCTGATTACAAAATCAGTATAAATCAGGGAAACGCCTGTGATATGTCGGCATTTTCGGATGAAAGCTTTGATGTAGTTTTGCTTCTCGGTCCGATGTATCATCTGTTTTCTGATGAAGATAAGATAAAGGCAATGAGTGAAGCTATAAGAATCGCAAAAAAGGGAGCCGTTATATTCGTTTCATACTGTAACAGCGATACATCTGTTTATAAGCTGTTTTATACGGGAAGAATACTGGAATTTGTTGATAAGGGGCTTATTGATGAAAGCTATAAGGGGCTGTCGAAGCCCGAGCTTGTTTTTGAATTATACCGCAAGCCTGAGATTGACGGGTTTATGAAGCAGTTCAATGTTACGAGGCTACATTTCGTGGGTGTTGATATGCTGTCATATCTCTATGATGACAGGCTTGATAAGCTGAGTGACAGAGAATTCTCGGAATATATGAAATTTATTGAATCACTTTGTGAAAGAGAAGATGTAACAGGTCTTTCAATACATATGCTTGATATATTTAGAAAGGAGTAAATGTAATGATAAAATATCCCGAATATGAAAGAAGTATTCTGTCAGTGGCGTCATCTGTGTTAAAGCATTTCGGAGTGTCCGACTGCCCTCACGAAACGCTTCCCGAATTTGATAAGCTTCTTGAAAAAAATTATAAAAATGTAGTGGTTATGCTCTTTGACGGACTTGGCGTTTCAGCTCTTGAAGAGCATCTCGGGGAAAATGATTTCCTGAGAAAAAATCTCATTTGCCCCGTTTCTTCCGTTTTCCCCTCGACCACAGTTGCCGCTACAACAAGTATCACAAGCGGACTTTCTCCCCTTGAATCTGCGTGGCTTGGCTGGGATCTGTATTTCAAGGAAATTGATAAGACCGTTGCTGTTTTCAGAAACACCGAGCAGGTAAGCAGGGAAAAAGCCGCAGACTACAATGTCGCAGATCGTTTTATTCCCGTGAAAAGCATATTTACGAGAATTGAAGAAATTAACGGCAAGGGGAGTGCCTACTGTGTTTCCCCTTTTTCACAGTTTCATTCAAAAAGCGTAAAGCATATATGTAGGACTGTAAAACGCCTTTCCGAAAAGCGTAAGGAAAAGTATATTTATACCTACTGGCATCAGCCTGATACGGCTATGCACGATTTCGGAGTGAAAAGTGAGCAGGTGCACGAACAGATCCTTGAAATTAGCAGGGAAGTCGAAAGGCTTTGCAAAAAGCTTAAAAACACACTTGTGATAATAACAGCCGACCACGGACAAACAGACGGTGAGAATCTGTATCTCGAGGATTATCCCGAGCTTTCTTCAATGCTTGAAAGAACTCCGTCGGTCGAGCCGAGAGCTCTCAGCCTTTTTGTAAAGGACGGGAAGGAAAATGAATTCAGAAAAGAATTTACCCGTATTGCAGGTGACAGCTTCCGTCTGTTTACAAAAGAAGAGGCATTCTCCGAGGGCCTTTTCGGAAAAGGTGTTATGAATAAAAAGACCGATGAATTTATAGGAAGCTTTTTTGCTGTCGCAACGGGTAATAAGTCCTTGTTCTTAAAAAGAGAAGAGCGTATTTTCAAGGGAATTCACGCGGGACTCACCGAAGAGGAAATGACAGTCCCCTTTATTGCAGTGGAAAAACAGAAAGAATTACGGAAAAGTTTTTGGCTGTAAAAAAATACGCAGATTTGACAAAATGAGTTTTTATTCTTATTTCTGTGCACCTGACAAGGAAAAAGGGTGCTCCGAGGGCTTGAGGGGGATAATAAAACAAAAAGCTCTGTTTTAATACGAGATGTACACTTAAGAACAGTATAACAAGATACGAAAATATCCGTAGTTTTTAAACTGTGGGTGATTTTAATATTTTGTTTCTTTGTTAGTCAAGTTGTAATATAATACAACTAACCGATAAATAAGAAATTGCAGAGGTGCAATATGGAATACAGACAGCTTCCTCACGGAAATGAAAACGAAAAATACAGCGTACTTGGTCTTGGTATGGGCGGTATAGGAAAGACACCGCCTGATGAGATTGAAGCAATCATCCGCAAAGCCATAGACAACGGAATTAATTTTTTCGATCTTTGCACGGCAGGTGCATCATATGCTCCTATCGGCAGAGCCATTCGTAATTGTCGTGACAAAGTGTTTTTACAGGTACATTTCGGTGCGGTATATGATGAAAACGGAGAATACGGTTGGTGCCGTGATTTTGAAACAATAAAAAAGACTTTTTTGTGGGAGCTTGAGGCTCTCGGTACTGATTATGTTGATTTTGGTTTTTTACACTGTGTTGATGAAGATGAAGATTTTAACACACTGTGTGAAATTGGTGTTCGCGATTACCTGAAAGAATTAAAAGAGCAAGGTGTTGTCCGACATATCGGATTTTCTTCACATACGCCGAGTGTTTCAAACAGAATCATTGATACGGGACTTGTTGATATGATGATGTTTTCAATAAACCCTGCTTATGACCTTGAGAAGGGTGATGATTACGGTATCGGAAGTGTAAAGGAACGCTTCGATTTGTTCAAACGCTGTGAATGTGAAGGAATCGGCATCAGCGTTATGAAGCCGTTTTTCGCAGGGCAGCTTCTGTCTGATGAACAGTCCCCCTTCGGTGTGGCACTTACTCATACACAATGTCTGCAGTATGCCATTGACAGTCCGGGGGTTCTGACTGTTGTTCCCGGTGTGCAGACGATGGAACATCTTGATACATTACTTAAATTTCTTACGGCACGCGATGAAGAAAAGGATTATTCTGCTATCGGCACATTTACAGTGGATACTATTTCAGGCACTTGCGTTTATTGCAACCATTGTCAGCCTTGCCCTGCAGGAATAGACATCGGTCTTGTAAATAAGTATTATGATCTTGCTCTTGCAGGTGACAGTATTGCCGCAAACCATTATACAAAGTTATCAGTAAAAGCTGATGCCTGCCTCAAGTGCGGGCATTGTGAAAGCCGCTGCCCCTTCGGTGTAAAGCAAGAAAGCAGAATGGCGGAAATTGAACAGTATTTCCATAATCGATAATATGCATTTTTATGACAATTTCAGTTTTATAGATTCTGATTTATCGAACGGTTTCAGCTTTCTCTTACAAGTGACATTTGGGCACCAAAATGTCCTGCTTGTTACGGTATAAGACAAAATTACGAGCTGTGTAGAAATCTTCTGCACAGCGCTTTTACTGTCCTTTAGAGTATGACTCTTATGCTTTAAGTTGTTTTTTGTTTTAAGTGGGGAACTTTTGTAACTAATACCGAAATGCCCCATTCACTTTTCTTATTATGTTTTCTTTACCTTTTTACATCACACAGGTGTGCCGGAAACGGTAACGCACAGATTTTATATAGTCAGCTCCCGTTCAGATTATATCCGTTTTTTCAAAATCTCATAAAGCGAAGGCAGGCTTCCTTGAATTTGCAAAAAGAGCAAAGGGAAAAGCTTGCAGCAAGTGATGTAATATTATAATCGAATCTGCCGTCTGACCGATATGTAATGTCTGTTCCCTATGATTACTCCTGTCCGTTGGCGGCTATGTTGCCATAGCTCTTTTTTGCTTTAATAGACATAACTAATACTTCCGTTTACCGTTGAATCGGTGTTGATAATAGACTATACAATATGGTCGGAAAGAATTAATGGACCGGTAAAAAAACTATATACAGTTTTGCGTAGGAAAGAAAACACATATTATTGCTTGTGAAAAAGCGACAAAACAGCCGATTCTTTTTGTTAACTTTGCATCTTGAAACAGTGCAGTTTCTTGAGTTAATATATACATAGAGATACAAGGTATATCAAAAAGTAAAGAGTTTTAGCAGCCCCGGTGATAACAAAGCCCCGGTGATAGCAAAGACCTGGTGATAGCAAAGCCCCGCCGATAACAAAGCCCCGGTGATAGCAAAGACCTGGTGATAGCAAAGCCCCGCCGATAACAAAGCCCCAGTGATAGCAAGGCCCCACCGATAACAAAGACCCGTCGATAACAAAGCCCCGTCGATAACAAATCCCTGCGATAACAAAGCCCGGACAATAACGCATAAATGAAATAATTGCATATCGCAATTTTCTTTTTGCACCGTAGCAATAAAACATTGCTAACCGAGGATTTGTAATCGTTTCAGTTATGCAAATTATATTTAAAAGTAAGTTTTTCCGTTGCTGTATTTTTTAGATACCTCGGTAATCGAGGTCTTGTATCTGCATCTGTTATACTGACGATATTATCAGATGATTGATTTGAGATGGCAGCTTTTTGACAAAGATACCTCGATAATCGAGGGTTTGTATCTGTATCTGTTATGCTGATGATATTATCAGATGATTGATTTGAGATGGCAGCTTTTTGACAAAGATACCTCGATAATCGAGGGTTTGTATCTGTATCTGTTATGCTGATGATATTATCAGATGATTGACTTGAGATGGTAGCTTTTTGATAAAGATACCTCGGTAATCGAGGGTTTGTGGACGCGGTGTTTTGTTTTTGTTTATTACAGGCATATTGCTTGTTATATAAAATTATTTTGAAGGGATGATTTATTATGAAATTAAAGAAAGATGTCAGTAAGGGCAGTGTTTCACTTATGGTTTTGTCGGTGCTTGAAAAACAGGACCTATACGGGTATCAGATGATGAGCTATCTGGAAGGGCTGTCTTCAGGTGTATTCAAATTTAACGAAGGGACACTGTATCCCATACTTCATGCTCTTGAAAAGGACGGTATGGTAACCTCTTATTGGAATGCTATTGAAGCTTCCCGTATGAGAAAATATTATCATATCACAGATAAAGGGATTAAGCTTTTGAGTGAATCAAAAAAAGAATGGGAGGAATATGTTGGGGCTGTTAATGCAGTTCTCATGGGGGGTGCTTTGAATGCAGCTACATGAAGAGATTGATAGCTTTATTAAAAAATGTTTCCCGAAAGGACTTCCGCGTTACAGACGGGAGGACTTAAAAAAGGAATTGCTTTCGCACATATATGAAAAAACAGACTTTTTTGTTGCTTCTGGAATGAGTGAGGAAGAGAGTATCTCTGAAGCTGTAAAAAGCATGGGTGAGCCTTATGCTATCAGACAGTCTTTCGGAAAAATATACAGATTTGAAAGGCTTCCCGGCATAATCGCTTTTTTATTGTTATCGGCTGTATGCGTTTTTGCATTTTTTACAGGATTCATTCTTTTTTCTGCGGATAATACATCAGATTACCCCACGGTTTACCATTATTTTATAAGTGCTGCATTTACGGGCAGTATAATTCTTATGTATATATACGGATACAGACGGAAAAATGCATATCTTCTTTTGTCGGTAACTGTTTATATGGCTCTGAATCTTATAACCTTGATTTTTACCAGCGGAATCTTTCAGAGCGTATCCATAGGTATAATTGTGATGGTCTGTGCGCTTCTGAAAATTCCCGAGAATGCACCTTACTCGGAGCGTATAATTTCCGACGCCGAATCTGCTGTTGATATAGGCGGATTTTATCTGACCGTTATAATAATGCTGTCACTGTTTATTTGGGGGCTTGTTGTGACTGTAAGGGTTTTTACGGAATCCAAAAGAAAAAAGAATTCGAAAAAAATAAGAAGAAAAAAGCCTTTGATAATGTATTTTGTACTGATATTTTCCCTCGTTATTTCTTCTTCCGTTCTTTTTTATTTTACCTCACGGGAATACTCATTTATGAATAACAATATGATGATCGGAAGTATTACAAGAATAATCGACGGTAAAAAAGGAAGAGATGCATATGAAGAGCTTGAAGGCGGGATGAGTGTAACCGACACATGGGTAGTTTTGAGAAAATACGGCTTTAAGGAGTACCCGAAGCCTGACGGTGCATATTATCTTCCCGAACTTGAACCGGGATATTCAAAGGAAGCTTCAAAGGTCTATGTGCTTGAAGATACTTCTTATGCCTTCAGAGACCTGTATAATGATACAGTTATTATTGTTGCTTTTTCGGATAACAAGCTGAGCTTCAAACAGGTTTATCTGTATAATAACAGAACTCTGGCTCTCGGTATCTGGAGAAATGAGGATACGGCTGAATGCTATGAAAACTATATCTCTCTTAAAAACGGAGATGTAAGAGCGGATGTTCTGAAGAAATTCCCGTCGCGTGTAGCTTTCCTTGAGACAGCTTATTTTGATTTTGAAAGTGATACGGAAGTGTTGAATTTTGCTTCGTCATATGAAAGCAGGAGTGATTATTCAATAAATGCTGATATTTATACGAGCCTTTGCTTTACTGACGGAAAGCTGATGTTTTCCGAGATTACAGGCTTTGGTAAGGATATGACTTATGATTATAAGGAGCTGGGACTTAACCCTGAAAAATAGGGAGGTGTTTTTTATGGGTGCTACTAAAACCGGTCAGTTTTTTTCAGGCTCGTTCTTTGGCATTCTGCTGTGGGGAACAGGAATTCTGATGTCGGGATTTTTACCTACCTTTGGAGACGGCATTGAATTCGGATATGTTTCTGCTCTTTCCATATTTTTCCCTGCTGTTATGTGGCTTTCTTGTGTGTTTACAGGTATTAAGACGGCAAAAAACGGGAAAAAGGTTTTTTTCAGTTCGTATACGGCGGTGCTTCTGATTCCGATTCTGGCTTTGATTTTTTCGGTGATTTTAAGCAGTCTTGAGAATTCTACCGGCATTGAGAGCTTTGATACCCTTGCTGCTGCAAGCGGTATATTGTCCGTGCCGTTTATGGGTGCTGTTGTTTATGGTGCTGATATTGCTTTTGCGGTGCTTGATGTAAATAACAGATCTTTAGATTTTTTCTATATTTTATATATGATAATTGCCGCTATGGCTCCCATAGGGGGCATTGTTGCTGCAAGTATTAAGAAAAACAGACAAAAAGCAACAGTAATAAACAGTTGACTGCTTAATGAGGGGTGTGATAACATAAAAACAGAAGAAGGAGGTTTGTTTGTATGCAAACACGCCGGATAACTGCCACAATGCTGATGGCGGCATCAATAGTAGTTTTTGCTCATATATGTTTTTATAAAGAGTACGGTGTATACGATTATTATCTGTTTTCAGATATGGAGTATCAATTATTGATTTGCGCCGCAATTCTTTTTTTGTCTATGCTCGGCACATATTTTGCGCATTTCGCAGGTTATTTTATCTGCGGGAAAATAAGCGGATATGAGCTTATTTCGGTTGAAGTGCACGGCTTCGTTTTTAGGTGTAAAAACGGAAAATTTTCAATCCGCAAATATAAAGGCAGACACGGAATTTTTGTCAATATGAGTCCGCCTGAGTTTTCTGACGGAAAATTTCCTTTTGCGCTGTATAATGCGGGTGCAGTTATTGCTTTCAGTATAGTGTCATTAATTACTTTCTTTTTTGTTCTGTTTTACTTTTTATCAGACATACCTTTGCCGGCATTATATTGGTTTTGTGTTTTTATATGGTTTTTCAGTCACGTCGTGCTGTACCTGCTTCCTGTTGACAAAAAAAGCATCGGCGTGCTTAAAAGAATCAGCACTCTTAAAAACAGTATTGAGCTTCGCCGGGCCTATTGGCAATCAAGTATGGCTTATGCCGGACTGCTGAAAGGAACCAGACTCCGCGAGCAGCCGGATGAACTGTTTTCTCTTCCTGCGGAAGGATATATGAGTAATCCTGTTGCTGCTGAAATTGCCTGGCTCAGAATGAACCGTCTTCTTGATGAGGGAAGCTTTGAAGAAGCAGACAGGCTTATCGATTTTATGATAAGTGACAAATGTGCGATTTCAGATTTTAAGAAAAAATCCGCGGTTCTTGAAAAGATTTATATAACGCTGATTAATAAAACCGTCAATTCTTCTGAAGCAGAAGCTTTGCTGAATGATGATATCCGTATGTTTATGTCGCAGAACAGAGATTTCATTACGGTGATTCGTCTTGAATTTGCACTTGCGCTTTTATACTATAAGGATATAAAAAAAGCGTCTGAATTTCGGGAGCGATTCGCCCGTTGTTTGAAAAATGAGCCTTATCCTGCAAATATTGCTGCGGAAATCGATCTTGTGGAGCTTGCGGAAAGAACAGCAGAAGAAAAATAAAAAAGCATTATGCTTCAACCCCCCGGCCCCGGGTCTTGGGGGCGAAAAGGTGTTTTTTGATATAAGGGAAATTTCTCACAATGCGAGCAATTTCCTATATATAAAAAAAATCCCGACAAATGTCGGGATTTTTTGTGTGTTTAATGATTATTCTTCGTCGTCGAGCTCTGTGTAAGCTTCGAGAAGAGTTCCGCAGTTGGGACATTCGAAGGTTTTTCCTTCTTCAAAAGCGGATTCGTCGATGAAGATTGTTTCGTGGCAGTTTGAGCATTCGATCTCATATTCATATTCGTCATAATCGAAATCGTCACAGCCGTCACAGCCTTCGCAGTCACCGTCACAGTAATCATCGAAATCGTCATAATCGTCTTCGTCGTCGAAGATGTCGCCTTCATATACGAATTCTTCAAGATTTTCAAGGTCTTCGTCAATAGCGTCTATCTGATCGCAGTTGTCAGCCACTGTAAGAGCGATGTCTTCAAGAACATCAGCCATAGCAGCGAGAACCTTTCCTTCTTTTGTTGACTTATCAATTTCAAGTCCGTCCATAAGACCCTTGAGATATGCTACCTTTTCTGTAATTGTCATAACAGAACACTCCTTTATTATAGTATTTAATAAAAGCGGCCGCAGAATCTGCAGCCGCAAAAATTCATTGTTTATGCACGGCCGAGGTATTCACCTGTGCGTGTATCAATCTGAATCATTTCGCCTTCTTCGATGAAGAGGGGAACCTTAACCATTGCACCTGTTTCAACAGTTGCGGGCTTAAGAGTATTTGTTGCTGTATCACCCTTGAAGCCGGGCTCTGTTTCTGTAACCTGAAGGTTAACAAAGTTGGGGGGTTCAACGCCGAATACCTTGCCCTTGTAGGAAAGAACACGGCAAACCATATTTTCTTTAACGAATTTGAAGTTATCGTCAAGCTCTGTTGCACCTACGGGAATCATATCATATGTTTCAGGATCCATAAAGTAGTAAAGATCTCCGTCGTTGTAGGAATATTCACATTCTTTTCTCTCAACGAAAGCTGTGGGGAACTTATCTGTGGGGGAGAAGGTCTTTTCAACAACGCTGCCCTGAATAACATTTCTGATCTTTGTACGAACAAAAGCAGCACCCTTACCGGGTTTTACATGCTGGAATTCAACTATCTGCCAAACTCCGCCTTCCATTTCAAATGTAACGCCGTTTCTGAAATCGCCGGCTGATACCATAAATATCAATCCTTTCTCGGTAACCAATAATTTATTACCTGAATATAATATAATATTTTTTTTGTTTTTTCAAGTACCTTGACTAATATTTTCTGCTTATATTTGAAAATAGTGCAATTTTTCTGCTTATTTTACAGAATTATGAGCTCTTTCGGACAGGATGTGAGGTTTATACAGCCGTCATCCGTGATAATTGCCATATCCTCAATTCTGACACCGAATTCGCCGGGGAGATAAATTCCGGGCTCGACCGTTACAACATGACCGCTTTTAAGAGTATGGGGAGCCTTGGGGGAGAGTCTGGGAGCTTCGTGGATCTCGACGCCGACACCGTGTCCGAGACCGTGTCCGAAATTCTTTCCGTAGCCTGCGTTTTCAATTACCTCTCTTGCGGCTTTATCCGCATCCACTCCCGAAATGCCGTCGTGAAGAGCCTCAAGTCCTTTTTTCTGTGCCTCAAGAACGGTATTATAGACCTCTCTCATTTTTTCTGTGGGTTCACCGAGGCATACTGTTCTTGTCATATCGGAATGGTAGCCGTCAACAACAGCGCCGTAGTCCATGGTGATGAAGTCCCCCTTCTGAACCTTGTAGTCACCGGGAACACCGTGAGGCATAGAGGAATTTTTTCCCGCAACGGCGATGGTTTCAAAGGAAAGTGCCTCGGCACCGTGAGAAAGCATATAAAAATCGAGCTCAAGAGAGATCTCCTTTTCGGTCATTCCCTCTTTTATAAAAGTGATTATGTGTGAAAAAGCATCCTCGGCAATTTTCTGTGCTGCCTTGATCTTTTCAATTTCACTTTCTTCTTTTACAATTCTTATTTCTTCAACGGCGGATGAAAGCTCACCTGTTGTCACGAATTCGACCGAGGGGAGCTTTTCTTTAAGCTCCTCAAACTGAGAGAGTGTGATCTTGTCGTTTTCGAGAGCCACCTTTTTTACGCCCTTTTCCTCGAATAATCCTGAAAGTTTTTCATATAAATTAGAAGAATCAAGAACAAGATCGTCACCGATGCATTTTGCGGCAGCCTCTGTATAACGGCTGTCCGTAAAGAATAATGCATTGTCGGAAAATACAACAAGTGCACCGTCGGAGGAGGGGAACTGTGTAAAATACAGTCTGTTCTCTTCGGAGAAAATAAGCGCGGCATCGCAGAAGCCGTTTATTTTCTTTGAAAGTAAATCAGTATGGAACATCATATTCTGTCACCTAAGCCTTTATTTTCAAGATAGATTTTTTCCTTTTTTCTGATAGCCAGAAAATGAAACAGAGCAAGAAGCTCTCTTGTTTTATATCTGACTCTGACGGAAACCGCTCCCGCTTCATTTGCACCCTGAATATCGGTGAAAAGCTGATCTCCTATCATAACAAACTCATTCATCTCAACGCCTGTGAGCTTACAGGCCGTTCTGAAGCATTCCGTATCGGGCTTGTCGGCATTAGCAATAAAGGGGAGGTTTCCCATCTTTTTTGCAAGGATTTTAGCTCGAATATTATATGTATTTGTGACTATAACAACGGGAAAGCCTGCTTCCTTAATTTCCTTAAGCCAGCTTTTCACACCGGGAAAAAGCTTTAGGGTGCTGTCATAAACCGTGGTATTGTCAAGGTCGATCCCGACAGCCTTTCCGCCCACTCCCGAAATATCCGAAGGCTTTATGTCCGTTATGCTGTCAAAAAAATACTGCGGTACGGAATTTGAATCAAGACTTGTGTTTTTCTTCATATTTTTCTTCCCTTATAAAAACAATGACGGACCTTTAAAAAGGCCCGCCTGTTTAATCCAAATTATTTGTACTTGCGCTTACGAGCAGCTTCGGATTTCTTCTTTCTCTTTACAGAGGGTTTCTCGTAATGCTCTCTTTTGCGTACTTCCTGGATAACACCGTCACGAGAAGTCTGACGCTTAAATCTTCTGAGTGCGCTGTCAAGAGATTCGTTTTCTTTTACTTTAACCTGACTCATTTATAATTCCCTCCCTCCGCGTTCTGCGTGGGTCATTAGCATTAATTCTTTGACATTATACAACAGCGGTAACACTGTGTCAATATGTTTTTTTGACCTTTTATTATATTTTTTTGTCATTTTAACATTATTTTGCAAAAGGGATGTTTTTATGATCATAATGCCATTTATTTTTCTTTCGGCGGGAGTATCGGTTTTTATTCTGGGGATGCTTATGATAAAGCATACTCTCAGAAGATCCTTTTCGGACAGGATAAAGACTTTTCTTGTAAGGTTTACAAAAAACAGACTTTCCGCCTGTATTACGGGTGCTGCCGTAACCTTTTGTCTTCAGTCCTCCTCCGCTTCAAGCGTGCTTACCGCGGCATTTGCCGACAGCGGGGTGTTGACCCTGTATCAGGCATTTTTTATTATAGTCGGAGCAAACCTCGGCACAACATTTACGGGGCTTTTTACGGCATTCCCCTTTTTTAAGGCTCTGCCCGTATTTACGGTAATAGGTATTATATTGCTTATGCTTCCCGAAAGGCTTAAAATGACGGATGCAGGAATTGCCGTTTCGGGCTTCGGACTTATGTTTACAGGAATGCATATTATGGGAGAAGCTTCCGGAGAGATCAGCAGCTTCACTTTTGTAAGCGATATTCTTGCCGTGTCCGATTCTCCTTTGACAGGTGTGCTCACGGGCGCATTTTTTACCGCTGTAATTCAGTCATCATCTGCTGTTACGGCACTTCTTCAGGTACTGTCCTCACGGGGGATCATAGGAATCAGACAGGTATATTACATTCTTTTAGGCTCGAATATCGGCACCTGTGCTACCTGTGCGGCGGCATCAATAGGGCTTCGCGACAGCGCAAAAAAGGTGTCGCTTATGCATATTTTTTATAATTTTGCGGGTGCCGTTATATTTGTGATAATTGCAGAAATTATTCCTGTTCCGGAGCTTATACAAAGTGTTTCTCCCGAAAACATCAGTATGCAGACTGCCGTTCTTAATATATTTTTCAATCTTGCCTCTGCGGTTTTGGCTCTGTTTCTTCCCGTAAAGCCGCTTTTTAACGCAAAAAAACGGAATAAACTGTCATTAAAGCCTGTTCTTTCAGAAAAATGATTTACTTTTTTTTACGGCTGTGCTAAAATATTTCTGTTAAAATTCCGCTAAGGGGGAAAATTTATGAAAAAAATACTTTGTTTTATTCTTAGTGTGATGCTTCTTCTTTCATCCGTGACCGTTGCCTTCGCATCAGGTGAGACTCCGGAAGCTGAAAGTGAGCTTACTGCTATTGAAAGGGTTGAAACAGATTCACCCGTAATTGTTGTCCGCGGTATGCAGTTTACTGACGGTCTTCAGTTTGACAGAGGCACCGAAAATGCAAAGCCCGTAAATGTACAGTTTGATGCGGGTCAGCTTATAAAATATCTCGGCAAAACTCTTTTGGCGGTGCTCACCTCTTTCAGCATTGAAGCGGGTATTTCCGTTGTCTGCGAATATGTCACAGAGCTTTTCTCTGCATATCCCTGCGATGAAAACGGTGATTCTCTCTATGAGAATATTTCAGCCGCCTGGTATCCCGAGGCTGTGTCAAATTATCCCGAGCTTTATAATAAGACATCTACTGATGAGGTCAGTATCGTAGCTTCCCTCTGGGACCGTTACGGCGGAGATATGGTATATTATTTTGTTTATGACTGGCGTCTTGACCCTCAGGACAATGCAGATCTTCTGGCTTCAACCGTCGATAAGGCTCTTTCCGAGACAGGCTGTGAGAAGGCTGATATAATCTGCTGCAGTATGGGCGGAAGCGTTGCTATGGCATATATGGCTGAATACGGCTATGACAAGCTCGGTACGGTTATTTCCAATACCTCTGTAATGTTCGGTGCGGATGTTATAACAGATCTTTTTCAGGGTAAGGTATGCTTTGATGCGGATGCCGTTGACAGATATGTGAATGCAATGGTTCCTTCCATCGGCGGACTTATCAGCTTTATGAATAAAACGGGTGCACTTGATATTCTTTGCAAGCTCTTAAACAATTTTGCTCAGAAGCACGAGAAGCAGATCTTTGAAGAATCTCTTGTTCCCACCTTTGCAACCCTTCCCGGCTTCTGGTCTATGATGAAGGGTGAAAGCTATCCTGCCGCAAGAGAATTCATTTTCTCGGGTAAGGAGGATAAGTATGCGGGACTTCTCAGCCGTCTTGACGGATTCTATAATAATGTATCCTCAAGAAGACAGGAAATTACTGACGGTGCACTTGCAAACGGAGTAAATCTTATTGTTATAGCAAGCTATAATTCTCCTCTTGTTCCCGCATATGAAAGTGCAAAATATCACGGTGACGGAATGGTTGAAACTGCTCCTATGTCAGGCGGTGCTCTTACAAGCGTTCTCGGCGGTGTTCTTACGGAAGAACAGCTTGCAGTCGGTGACAGCAGATATGTTTCTCCCGATAAGTGCATTAATGCATCAACCTGTATTTATCCCGAATATACCTGGTTTTTAAAGAGTGCCGGACATGTGGTCGGTCTTTACGGCTCTGATGCCATGTATTTCCTTATGGCTCTTCTTGAAAGCGAAGCTCAGCCCACCATCAGTACATTCCCTCAGTATCCTCAGTTTATGGCAAGTAACGCCAATGAAGATATACTTTCCTTTGAATAAGGAGAAGATATGGACAGAACAGTTTCTCTTTGTGACAGCTGGTATTTCTTCAGCGGAAGCAAGAAGCCCGGAAAAAGCGGTGTAAGACTGCATAAGAGGGTTTTACTCCCTCAAAGCGGCTCCTCCGTTTTTACTCTGAAAAGAAAATTTGTCTGCCCCAAGCAGGTTAACGATACCGTTACCGTATTTTTCAAGGGAGCTTATAAGTCCCTTGAGGTCTATGCGGGGAAAGAAAGACTTTCTCCCTTATCGGACGGAGAAAATACGGTTTTTGATGTGACGGGAGCGCTTAAAACGGGTAAAACCGTTATCACCGCCGTGGTATCCGAGGGCAGTGTGGAGAATTTTTTCTTCAGCGTTAAAAGAAATTACGAATAAATCAGAAAATATTGTCAATCCTTTCCGTAAAAGCATTTGTGCGGAGGTCGGTTTATGACTCTGAGAAAGCTTCTCGGAAGGTATGACAAAAAATTAAAAAAATTATATAATGATGAACGGCGGCACCCCGAAAAATATGAGGATGCCGTGTCGGTGGCTGATTTTTACGAATCAGCGTCATCTGCATTAAAAGCGGCAGCAGGATTTATCTCAGCTCACGGTGAGAAAGATCTTATGCCGCTTTTTTTGCTTTGTAAGGATTTCTTTTATAAGAATGAAAGGGTCACCCGTATGAGGCTTGAAAACTTCTTTTCGGATGAAAAGCTGTCCCTTTTTCAGTGTGAAGCACTGCCGTTTCTTTTATATGCGGCGGCGGGAGCGGTTATATGTGAAAGCTATCCCGAAAAAAGTGAGTCGGTTTCCTCTTGTGTAAGAAATCTTTTTTATCTTCGCACGGTTCCCTTTGATGAAATGTTTTATTCTCTCAATCCGGCAGAACGCTGTCTTTATGAGGATCCCGCCTCGGTTTATGAAAAAATGTCTGAAAAAACAAAAGGGTTTTACAGGAAAACGGTTATAAAACAGGCAAAAAAGGAGGGGCTTTCCGAAGAGGTATATGTGAGAAGAATTCTGAAAAAGGCAGAGGATAAGAATAAGCATATCGGTTTTTTTATGCCCCTTGTAAAAAACAGCAGGGGGGCGGGCTTCTTTTATGTTGCTGCAGAATGGTTTATGAGCCTTTTGGGCAGTATAGCTGTCTGTGTTATTTCTGATGTGAGTATATTTGTTTTTCCTGTTTTTATTCTCCCCGTCTATGCGGTAATCCGCCCTTTTTCCGATTTTCTTTCAACAAAAATATTTTCCCCGCGCCATGTTTTTTCAATGGATAAAGGCAGTATTTCCTCGGCTGATGTATTGGTTACCGTAACAAGTATTCTACCCGAAAAAGAGGATACGGAGAAGCTGTTTTCTCATCTGTCCGATATTTATTCTTCTGTTTTTATAAAGGGAATGAAGCTTTTGTTTCTGGCTGATCTTAAAAGCAGTCAGACCCCCGAAAGGGACACGGATGAAGAGAATATAAGTGCCGTAAAGTCGGTTATAGACAGGCTCAATGAAAAATATTCGGGTGGTTTTTCTCTTATTGTGAGAGAGCGTGTTTTCAGCCCTACGGAAAATGAGTTCACGGGCTACGAAAGAAAAAGAGGTGCACTTTCAGCTCTTATGCGGTTTATCCGTGACGGCAACAAAGAGGCATTCGGTATCGTTTACGGTGATACCGAGGGCTTTCCCGAAATGAAATATGTAATGGCGCTTGACAGTGATACAAATATGGATTTTGACTCTCTTCGCGGACTGCTTGCGACAGCATCACACCCATTGAACAAGCCGTATTATGACAGCCGCAAGGGGAGAGTTGTTTCGGGCTACGGAATCTTTTCCCCAACGGTATCGGTTTCACTTTTTTCGGGGATGAAAACGCTTTTTTCGTCGGTATTTACGGAAAGCGGAACAAATCATTATATCTCCTTTGTATCAGAACGGAATCAGGATTTTTTCGGGGAAGGGATATTTTCGGGCAAGGGGCTTATTGATACCGAGATGTTTGATAAGGTCTGCGGGGACAGATTCGATAAGGGAAGAATTCTCAGCCACGATATTCTTGAGGGCAGCGTGCTTCGCACCTGCTTTTGTCCGGATGCCGGAATCACCGATTCTTTTCCCTCTTCTCCGAAAAGCTGGTTTTTAAGGCTTCACAGATGGATAAGAGGGGATGTGCAGAATCTGAAATATGTTTTCTTTCCTCTCGGGAAGGGAAAGCAGTCCCCTTCACTTACTGCTGTCGGGAAATATCAGCTTCTTGAAAATTTCCGAAGAGCTCTGACTCCCGTAACGGGCTTTTTACTTCTTACAGCTTCTGTCTTTTTCTCTGCCCGTCTGTCGGCTGTATCGGCTGTTGTTGCCGTTTTTTCACTTATTTCAGACTGTTTGTTTTCTCTCATTTGTATCTTTGTAAAAAAGGGCTTGCCTGTTCTTTTTGTTTTCAGAAGAGCATCTCTTTTTACTTCGTTTCAAAGAGAATTTATCCGTCTGCTTTTAACCCTCGGCGCTTATCCTTTGTTCTTTCTTTACAGCCTTGATGCTGTGATAAGAAGCGCTTACAGAAGCCTTGTTTCAAAGAAAAAGCTTCTTTCCTGGCGTACGGCGGGAGATACGGAAAGGATGAGAAATATCTGCATTTTCAAGGAGATAGTATTTCCTGTTTTGATTTCTCTTTTGTTTTTTGCTTCGGGAAATATTATTCATATGATAACCGCAGCTTTTATTCTTTCTTTCATACCTTTTTCTGTTTTTGACGGTATAAAGATCAAGAAAAAAAAGAAAGAGACCTCGGGAGAAAACAAGAAGGTCCTTGAAGCCTTGATTTCTTCAATGTGGAATTTTTTCTCGGAAAATGTAACGGAAAATGAGAATTTTCTTCCTCCCGACAATATATCGTTTTGTTGCGGAAAACGGGTTGCCGGATATACCTCTCCCACTAATATCGGACTTTATCTTGTATGTATTCTTGCGGCGGCTGATATGTCACTTATCACACTTTCGGAAATGAATGAGAGGATAAACAAAACTCTTGATACCGTAGAAAGACTTCCGAAATATAAGGGGCATTTATATAACTGGTATAATGTCGTAAGTGCTTGTGCGGCTCCGCCCGAGTTTGTTTCGTCTGTTGACTGCGGAAATTTCCTTGTCTGTCTTACTGCACTTAAGGAGGGGATTTATGAAGCGGGGACGGAGGAATTCAATAAAACTGCCCGCAGGATAGAAAGGATCCTTTTTTCAAGTAATCTTTCAGTTTTTTATGATAAAACAAGAGAGCTTTTCAGTATAGGAATTGATTCGTCCTCCGGTCAGCTTCACGAATCCTTTTATGAGCATTATATGAGCGAATCGAGAATGGGCTCATTTTTTGCTGCGGCGAGAAGACAGGTGCCCGCCTCCCATTGGAGCACACTTTCGAGAGCGGTGAAAAGATACGGCTGTCTTGAAGCTCCTCTTTCGTGGACGGGCACTATGTTTGAATATTTTATGCCCCGTCTTTTTATGCCGTCATATGAGGGCTCTTTTCATAAGGAGGGGCTTTTAAGCTGTCTTTATATGCAAAGAAAAGCTGCCCGCAGAAGAAAAATTCCTTACGGAATGTCGGAAAGTGCATTTTATGATTTTGACGAAATGAAGAATTACAGGTACAAGGCTCACGGGGTAAAGGAGCTTGCTTCAAACAGAAATGCACGCACTGAAAGCGTTATTTCTCCCTACAGCGTTTTTCTCGGAATGCCTCTTGATCCTGAGGGTGCATTTGATAACTTATCCCGTCTTTCTTACTTTCATACTGCGGGAATATACGGGTTTTATGAGGCTATAGATTTTTCAGGGGAGGAAACGGAGGATAAGGCATCTGTTGTGAGAAGCTTTATGTCCCACCATGTGGGAATGAGTATGATAGCCGCCGTAAACACTCTTAAGGATGATATTTTTGTGAAGAGATTTATGCACGACATTTATATGAACTCGGCAAAAAGCCTTCTCGAAGAGAAAAATATCGGCTGAGTATTGTCCCGAGAATAAGTGAACGGGTTTTATTTTCAAAAAATATATAATATAAATATTTTATCTATTGCATTTTAATTTTCTCTATGATAATATAAATTAAATAATTGTCGAATCGAGGAATAGTTTATGTCAGACAACAGATTTACTCCTTGTATTATTCTGCCCGGTATCGGACAGTCCAAGGTAGAGCTTGTTGACAATGCAGGAAATAAAATTAAAATGGCGTGGCCTCTTGATGTTGACGGGGAAGCTCTTATGGGAGAGCTCAAGGGTCCGCTTATGAAGATGATGCTTTTCAGAAAGGATGCAGGCTTTTCGGATAAGGTTGCTTCTCTTCTGAAGGAGATTGCAGATCCCATCGCATCAAATCCCGACGGCACTATGAAGAATTCTCTTAAGGTGGTTTCCTATCCGAGAAGCCTTAAGGAATGTACACCGGATGAAAAAAGATATATCTATAAAATGGTGCCTCTTCAGATGCTCAGCGAAAGAATAGGCGAGGAGAATCTTTATTTCTTCTCATATAATTCTTTCGGTGATACATATGAAACCGCAAAGCAGCTCAGTGATTTTATCGATATGGTCAAGGAGGAAACGGGAAGCGATAAGGTAAATCTTGTGCCCGTAAGCCTCGGCGGAGCTCTTTCAACTGCTTATTTTGAGCTTTTCGCTCATAAAAATGATATAAAGAGAGTTATGTATTTTGTTGCCGCTCTCGGCGGAAGCCATCTTATTGCAGACATTATGGCAAAAGATGTAAAGACAGAAAACGGAATCGCAATGGTTGAGATGCTCGCCAATGCAAAAACTGCCGAAACTCTCGGCGGACTTCTTAAAATGATGCCCGAAGGAGTTTTTGAAACTACTGTCAGTAAGGCTCTTGATTCAATAATCACAGCGGTTCTTGCAAATTCCCTGTCAATGTGGGGCATAATTCCTCCCGAAAGATATGACAGCCTTGCCGCAAGGTATCTCTCTGATGAATCGCATAAGGCTCTGAAAGAAAAGGCAGACCGCTTCTGTGAATACCGCCGCCGTTTCCCCGAAACGGTAAGAGAGCTTGAAAATAAGGGGATTGAATTTTTCGCAGTCTGCGGTTACGGACTTCCTCTGATGGCTCTTGCAAAATCGGACAGAATGTCATCTGACGGCATAATCAATGTTTCATCGACTACTCTCGGAGCTTTGAGTGCTCCTCTCGGTGAAAAGCTCAGCTTCTTCCCCGAAGAGGGAAGACATTGCCGTGACGGCTCCCATAATCATCTGTCACCCGACGGAACCGTTGATGCGGCGTACGGTCTCTGGCCTGAAAGAACTTGGTATTTTGCATCTCAGGGACACGATGCTACCGCCTATAATGATAAGGCTCTCGGTATTGCTGCCCGTGTTCTTTCGGATGATGATTTCAAGGATATATATTCCGACACGGAATTTCCTCAGTTCGGTGTCGCTCAAGATAACAGAAAGTAAGGAGAACAGAAAATGGCTTTAAATTTCGGCAAAAAGAAATATTCACCTCCGCCCTTTGAGCAGGATGCTTTTTCCTCTGATACAGAAGTTCAGTATGAAGAAAAACTGAATCAGCCCGCTGTGAGAAGTGAATATGCTTTCAAGGTAAGAAATCTTACAAAGGATTATGACGGTAATATAGTTCTTAATAATATTTCCTTTGACATTCCCTCGGGAAAGATCGTAGGTCTTTTAGGCCCCAACGGCTGCGGCAAGACCACTCTTATGAAGATCCTGTCAGGTCTTATCCATGACTATACGGGTATGGTAAAGGTTGACGGAAGACCCATAGGCATCGGCTCAAAGGCTCATGTTGCTTATCTTCCCGACTGTACCTTCTTCCCCGAAAGATTCCGCACAATAGACTGCATAAACTATTACGGAGATTTCTTTCAGGATTTTGATAAGGTAAAGGCAATAGAATTTGCCGCCCGCTTCGGACTTGATCTTAACCAGAAGGTAAAGACCATGTCAAAGGGTATGAAGGAAAAGCTTCAGCTTCTCGTTGTTATGTCAAGAAGTGCCGATATATATCTTCTTGACGAGCCTCTCGGCGGTGTTGACCCCGCTGCAAGAAGCGTTATTCTGGACATTATTATGAATAACTACAAGGAAAATGCTACAGTAGTTCTTTCAACTCATCTTGTTAATGACCTTGAGCACAGCTTTGACCACATTCTTATGCTGGGCCACGGCTCAATTCTCGTTAATACCGGCATTGAAACCCTGCGTTCAACAGGTAAGTCGGTTGAAGAAATATTCAAGGAGGTTATCGGCGATGCTTGGGAAGTTGACTAAAAATTCATTAAAGGCCAATATGAGCTCCGTTGCAAATGTTTATCTTGCAATGGGAATCATCGGTATTGTAATGCTTGTCCTTATTCTTGTGGACTGGACAAAATGGGGAGATACGGGAATCGGTCTCGGTCTTGTTATTAAAATCGTAGCCTCAGGCGCTCTTTGTCTTACCGCTGCCATCGGTATGATAATGACGGTTACGGGCATAGTAGGCGAATATCAGAGAAATATGTTCGGTGCAGAGGGCCATCTTACAATGACTCTCCCCGTAAGAAGCAGTACTCTTCTTCTTTCAAAATGGATAGCAGGCTCATTCTGGGTAATTCTCAATTATTTCCTGCTTTGCTTATGTGCATTCGGTTCATTCATTTATGTTGTGAACCATTCAGTTAACATAGTTCAGGGCAACGATATGTATTATTCCGTATATGAGCTGGTAATTGAAATGGTTGAGCAGCTTTGCGTTTCCGCAGGCATTGCAACTCCCTCAATAGCAGTTCTTCTGAGTCTTGCTTCTATTTATGCCTTTGACGGTGCAGTAAGAATAATCGTATTTGTTCTTCTTATATTCTTCGCAATTACACTTTCTAACTGCAGACCCTTCCATAAGACAGGAAAATTCGGCAAGATCCTTTATTTCTTCGGAAGCTTCTTTGTTGTAAATACCTTTGCGGGTATGATCACAAAGCTTATCAAGATATATATTATCGTTTCCGAAACTGCATATACCTTCACTCTTTCCGAGGCAGAGGTCGCTGCAGCCTGGGATCTCGGCTTCGGTGCTTATTCCATAACAAATCTTTATTGCACTGCAATAGCTGCAGTTTTCGTATTCCTTATTACAACCGTTCTCGTAGACAGACACGTGAATGTTTCGTAATTCTCCTCTCTTCTTTCAGACGGAAATTTTTGACAGGCGGTGATTTTTACGGAGCTTAAGATAATTGATATTACAAAGGATATGATCACAACCGAGCCCTATCCGGGGGACCCTCAGCCTGAGCTTTCTGTTTTTTCCAGTATATCAGCGGGGGACAGCTGTAATATGGCAAAGCTTTCCGCAACTCTTCACGCCGGCACCCATGCCGATGCACCGCTTCATTTTATAAATAACGGCAGCACCATAAACAATGTTCCGTTGGAAAAATTCATCGGAGAGTGCTGTGTCATAGAGGTCGATGAGCCGATGATCACAGGCTCTGTCGTTGACAGATGCTTTCCTAAATATGAAAAGAGAGTTCTTATAAAAAGCGGTGAAAAGGCTTTTTTTGAAAAAACAGGTGCCGAAGCGGCGGCATATCTCGGATATGAGCTTATCGGAATTGATTCAAATTCCATAGGAAGCCCTGCCGATCAGAAAAATCCCCACCGTGCCATTCTCGGAGAAGGCATTGCAGTTCTTGAAAACCTTGACTTATCCTCTGTAAAGCCGGGAAAATATTTCCTTGCGGCACTGCCTCTTAAGATTCAGGGCGTTGAGGCATCTCCCGTAAGAGCGGTGCTTCTTGACGGCTATCTTTTCTGGAGTAACTGAGACCGAATACAAAGGTTTTTACAAATTATTTTATTGTCAGGATATATCTTTGTATATTTTAATAATTGATAATTTTTTAACATTGTTGTAAAATATGCAAGGTAAATAAATCAGTTAAAAATTAAACCTAAAATAAAAGGAGAAATTTCAATGAGTGCACTCAACAAAAAGACAGTTGAAGATATCGCTGTCAAAGGCAAAAAGGTTCTTGTCCGTTGCGATTTTAATGTTAAGATGGAAAACGGTGTTATCACCAGTGACAAGAGAATCGTAGCTTCTCTTCCTACCATCAAGTATCTTCTTGATAACGGTGCAAAGGTTATCCTTTGCTCTCACCTCGGCCGTCCCAAGGGCGAATTCAATCCCGAATTCTCAATGGCTCCCGTTGCTGCCCGTCTTTCCGAGCTTCTCGGCTTTGAGGTTAAGCTTGCTTCCGATGTAGTAGGCGAAAGTGCACAGGCACTTGCCGCTGAAGTTAAGGAAGGCGAAGCTATCCTTCTTGAAAATGTCCGTTTTGAAAAGGGCGAAACAAAGAATGATGAAGAGCTCTCAAAGAAGTTTGCAGCTCTTGCTGATATTTTTGTAAACGATGCTTTCGGCTCTGCACACAGAGCTCACTCCTCAACTGCAGGTGTTGCTGATTATCTTCCCTCTGCAGTAGGCTATCTTATCCAGAAGGAGATTCAGTTCATCGGCGGCGCTCTTGAGAATCCCAAGAGACCTCTTGTAGCTATCCTCGGCGGTGCAAAGGTTTCCGATAAGATCGGTGTTATTGAAAACCTTATCGACAAGTGCGACACTCTTATCATCGGCGGCGGTATGGCATATACATTTATGCGCGCTCTCGGTCATCATGTAGGTACTTCTATCTGCGAAGAAGATAAGGTTGAGCTTGCAAAGAGCCTTATGGCTAAGGCACAGGAAAAGGGCGTTAAGTTCCTTATTCCTCAGGATAACCGTGTAGGTAAGGAATATGCTCCCGATACTGAGCATATGCTTGTAAATTCCGATGAGATCCCCGACGGCTGGATGGGTCTTGACATCGGTCCCGCAACAGAAAAGCTTTTCTCTGACGCAGTTAAGGGCGCCGGCACAGTTATCTGGAACGGACCTATGGGTGTTTCCGAATGGGAAAACTTCGCTTCAGGTACAATTGCAGTTGCTAAGGCAGTTGCAGAATCAGGCTCTATCTCCATCATCGGCGGCGGTGATTCCGCAGCAGCTGTTAAGAAGCTCGGCTTCTCTGACAAGATGAGCCACATCTCCACAGGCGGCGGTGCATCTCTTGAATACCTCGAGGGTAAGGTTCTTCCCGGTATTGCTTGCATTGACGAGAAATAATTAAAATAAAATGACGGTTTACCGTTTTTTGCGGTAAACCGATTTTTCGGAGGATAATAAAATGAAAAAAGAACTCAGAAAAGCAGTTATCGCAGGTAACTGGAAAATGAATAAAACTCCCGCAGAGGCAAAGGCTCTTATCGAAGAAATGAAGCCCCTTGTAAAGGATGCGGACTGTGAGGTCGTTCTTTGCGTTCCTTTTGTTGACATTCCTGCTGCTGTTGAAGCTGCAAAGGGCTCAAACATAAAGATCGGTGCAGAAAATGTACATTTCAAGGCTTCAGGCGCATATACAGGCGAAATTGCTGCAAATATGCTCACCGAACTCGGTGTTGAATATGTTGTTATCGGACACAGCGAAAGAAGACAGTATTTCGGTGAAACAGATCAGACTGTAAACCTTCGTACTCTTGCTGCTCTTGAAGCAGGTCTTAAGCCCATCGTATGTGTAGGTGAAACACTTGAACAGAGAGAGCTTGGCTATACAGAAACTCTTCTTAAGTTCCAGACAAAGATGGCTCTTACAAATGTAACTGCTGAACAGCTTAAGAATGTTATCGTAGCTTACGAGCCCGTATGGGCTATCGGCACAGGTGTTGTTGCAACTCCCGAGCAGGCTGACGAAGGAAACGGCTTCTGCAGAGCTGCTATTGCTGAAGCTTACGGCGCTGATGTGGCTGAAACAGTAACAATTCAGTACGGCGGTTCAATGAATGCAAAGAATGCTGATGAACTTGTTTCAAAGATCAATGTTGACGGCGGACTTATCGGCGGTGCTTCTCTTAAGGCTGAAGATTTCTCCGTTATCGTAAAGGCAGCTTCCAAATAATCGGCATCAGAAAACACAAAAACGGTTGTTTAATTGATTTTTTGTACGGGACGGTAAAAACACGTCCCTTACATTTTATAAGAGGTAAAAATAATGAAAAAACCTGTTGTTTTATGTATTATGGACGGCTTCGGTATCAGAAACTGTGACGAAGGTAACGCCATAAAATTTGCAAAAACTCCCAATCTTGACAAGTTCTTCTCTGAAAATCCCTTTACAACAATCGGAGCTTCCGGTCTTGATGTAGGTCTTCCCGACGGTCAGATGGGTAACTCCGAGGTAGGACATACCAATATCGGTGCGGGCAGAGTTGTTTATCAGATGCTTGTCAAGATCTCAAAGTCCATCAAGGACGGCGATTTCTTCAATATCCCCGCTCTTATTTCCGCTATGGAAAGCTGTAAGAAGAACGGCACGGCTCTTCATCTTATGGGTCTTCTTTCCGACGGCGGTGTACATAGCCACATCGAGCACCTTTTCGGTCTTCTTGAAATGGCAAAGAATTACGGTCTTGATAAGGTCTATGTTCATTGTATAATGGACGGAAGAGATGTTTCCGTTACATCAGGTAAGGGCTTTATTGCTGATGTTGAGAATAAGTGTAAGGAGCTCGGCGTGGGCAAGATCGCAACCATTACAGGCAGATTTTTCGCTATGGACCGTGACTTTGCATGGGACAGAGTTGAAAAGGCTTATGCCGCATTTGTTTACGGTGAGGGACTCCAGGACAGTGATGCTGTAGGCTCAATGCAGAGATCCTATGAAAGGGAAGTAACCGATGAATTCATCGTTCCCACTGTTGTAAATAAGGAAGGCACGATCAAAGAGAATGACAGCGTTGTTTTCTTCAATTTCCGTCCTGACAGAGCAAGACAGATCACCCGTACCTTTGTTGATCCCGCTTTTGACGGCTTCGAGAGAAAGAACGGCTTCTTCCCCCTTAATTTCGTTTGTATGACACAGTATGACGAAACAATGCCCAATGTATCCGTTGCATTCCCTCCCGAGGAGCTTACAAAGACCTTCGGTGAATATCTTCAGGATATGGATAAAACACAGCTGAGAATTGCTGAAACACAGAAGTATGCTCATGTAACCTTCTTCTTTAACGGCGGTGAGGAAAAGACCTTCAAGGGTGAAGACAGAATCCTTATTCAGTCACCCGATGTTCCCACTTTTGATCTTCAGCCCGAAATGAGCGCATACCCCGTAAGAGATGCTGTATGCGAAAAGATCAGAAGCGGTGAATATGATGCTGTTATTCTTAATTTCGCAAACTGCGATATGGTAGGTCATACAGGTGTATGGGAAGCAGCTGTAAAGGCAGTTGAAGCAGTTGACGAGTGCGTAGGCGATGTAGTCAATGCTACTCTTGAAATGGGCGGTGTCTGCTTCATTACTGCAGACCACGGCAATGCCGACAGAATGATCGGTGACGACGGCAACCCCTTTACTCCTCATACAACAAATCCCGTTCCTTTCTGCGTTGTAGGTTATCCCTGCGAGCTTAAGGAGGGCGGCAGACTTGCTGATATCTGTCCCACAATGCTTAAGGTCATGGGACTTCCTCAGCCCAAGGAAATGACAGGCGAAAGTCTTATCAAATAAGAAAAAATCTTACGATTTGTCAACCCCCTACCCTGGGTCTTGGGGGCTGTAGGTGTTTCTTGTTTAATAAGCTTGCGTCATTCAATACGCCGCAGCCGAATTATAAGCTAAATTGCTCACAACGCGAGCAATTTCCTATATATTAAAAAAATGCTCAGGAGAGATCCTGAGCTTTTTTTAATGCAGAATAAAAATGAATTTATTGGGATGAGTTTATTGTGCCTATGATGACAATGCCGACAGACTTTACTGCTTATGAGTAAAAAAACAGCAAATATTTTTGTAATTATTTTATTATGTTTTCGTGATAGGGCTTTTTGTTTTTTATGTTGAGCTTTGTTATAAATCTGCGTGTGATGATGTTTACGGGACGAAGTATTACTCTGTCTTCATATATTTCAAGCTGAAGACCTATTCCTGTGCCCTGCATCTCGCCGTGATGGTTGCCGCAGGAAAGAGAGGGGAGATTGACGAGAGTAACTCCGTCCTCCTCTTCAAAGCTGGAATAGCCCTCTGCCGCTTTCATATCCTCACCGCAAAGCCCCATATGGGAGTGTCCGCTGAAATAATAAACATTCTTATATGACTTTAGGATCTCTGCGACCTCGTCGCTTCTGTCACCGATTCCGCCGTCAGTAAGAGGACGGTTGGGATCCTCGTGACGGTCCCAGGTGCGGGGAAGTCCGTGGCGCTGATTCAGGGACTGATGGCAGAAAACAAAAATGGGTTTATTTGTTTCTCCTGCTTTTTTCATTTCTTGTCTGAACCAATCCATCTGTCTGTCGCTTATGGAAGCCTCACAGCCGCTGTCAGAATCTGTTCCGATACAGATGAAATAATATCCGTTTATAATTTCGGAAAAATAGGGCGTGTCAATTTTTCTCTTACAGATGTCATTATATGCAGAATAGTATTCATTCATAGCTTCGTCAAATTCACCGTCACACCAGCCGTCGTGATTGCCTATTGTAAGCATGATCTTTTTTGCGGCATCGGGGACTTTTCTGAAGCAGGTTCTTGTCAGCTCCCAGTTGTTACGGCTTCCTCTTGAAGTGGTATCTCCAACGGTCAGAAAAACATCCGAATTATTGCTTTCAGCGAATTTCAGAGCTCTCATAAGAAGAACCATAGGATACCATTTTGTCGGGTTTTTCTCATCAATATGAGTATCCGAAACAATGGTAGCGCAGAGCCTTATGTTGTTATATAAGTATTTATTCATAGATATGCTCCTTTAGTAAAGGGTTTATATCTCAAGTTTATCATCTCACAACTGATAATGCAACAAAAAACCGCACATTTTTGTTGCGGTTTTTGTTGCTGTGATCACCGCTTTTACATATTTTATAACTCTCTTATGTTTTCTCTTAATAAGAAAAAATCTTACGATTTGTCAACTCCCCCAATCTTGGGGGCTGTAGGTGTTTCTTGTTTAATAAGCTTGCGTCATTCAATACGCCGCAGGCGAATTATAAGCTAAATTGCTCACAATGCGAGCAATTTCCTATATATTAAAAAACGACGGAGCCTGAAGCTTCGTCGTCTGAGTGTTTTTTTGTTATGTAAGAACGGGGATCTGTGACTGATCGGGGAGGTCTATTCTGATTCCTGCAAGGTATCTTATTATATCTTTTCTTTTTATAATACCTATAAATACACCTCTGTCATCCACTACGGGAACAAAATTCTGATTATATGCGCGGGTAAGGATCTCGTCTATGGAGGCGGATGCCTTTACGGGCTGATAATCGTGTCTGATTATGGTTTTCAGCTCTGTTTTTTCCAGCTTTTTAAGATCGGGATTGCTTTCATTATAGAGCGACCAGAGAAAGTCACCCTCTGTTACGGTACCCTTATAATGTCCCTCATCATCAATAACGGGGATAGCGGAATATCCGTGATATTTCATTTTTTCCAATCCCTGTCTTACCGTGCTGGAATAATTAATATATTCAACTTCTATTTTAGGGGTCAAAAATCGAAGTATGTTCATTTGTTATTCTCCTATTTCAGTTTTCGGTTATATTAAAAGCTATGAAACTGAATGTTAACTTAAATCAGTCAAGAGAAAAATAGGTTTTGGCATTTCTGAACGCTATATCTCTTACAGCATCTGAAAGGAAATCAAGGTCAACGGGATATTCGCCGTTTTCAACAAGGTTTCCTATGAATTCACAGACGATTCTTCTGAAATATTCGTGTCTGGGGTATGAAAGGAAGGAACGGGAGTCAGTAACCATTCCGATGAACTTTGAAAGGACACCGAGGTTTCCGAGTGCCTTTATCTGCTCTCTCATACCGTCAATGTTGTCATTGAACCACCAGGCTGTGCCGAACTGTATCTTTGATGCGGCTTCAGAGGACTGGAAGTTTCCGAGCATAGTTCCGAGAACATAATTGTCCTTCGGGTTTAATGTGAAAAGAACTGTTTTGGGAAGACAGCCCTCTTCATCAAGCGAGTCAAGAAGACGGGAGAGCTTATAAGCTACCTCATTGTCTGAAATAGAGTCAAAGCCTGCATCGGGACCGAGCTTTTTGAACATTCTTGTGTTGTTGTTTCTCATAGGCCCGATGTGAATCTCCATTCCCCAGCCCTTTTTGTAATATTCCTTTGCAAGGAAGCGGAAAAGCTCTGTTCTGTAGCCCTCGGCTTCATATTCCGAAAGCTTCTCCCCGTTCAGTGCTTTAGAGAATACATTTTCAATTTCGCTGTCATCCATTCTGACATAGGGTACGGGGGTAAAGGCGTGGTCGGTTGCGCGGCAACCCATCTCTGCGAATAATTCGATTCTTTCAAGAAGAGCACTTTTAAGTGCGGCATAAGTTTCTATCTTTTTTCCGCAAGCCTCCTCCAGAGTATGCAGCCAGGGAAGAAATGCGGGAGCTTCAACGGCGAGTGCCTTATCGGGACGGAAAGCGGGAAGCACCTTACATGAAAAGCTATTATCTTCTTTCAGAAGCTTGTGATATTCGAGTGTGTCTGCGGGGTCATCGGTTGTGCATACGCAGTAAACATTCGACTTTTCAATGAGCTCTCTCGGAGTAAAGCCGCCCTCTGAAATCATTTTGTTTGCCTTTTCCCATATCATATCGGCAGTTTTTTCATTGAGAGTCTCGTAGATCCCGAAATACCTCTGAAGCTCAAGATGAGTCCAGTGATAAAGGGGATTTCCTATGAAATTGGGCATAGCGGATGCCCAAGCCTTGAATTTTTCATAAGGAGTTTTACTGCCCGTTATGAATTCCTCGTCAATGCCTACGCCTCTCATACCTCTCCATTTGTAATGGTCAGCGGCAAGCCAGAGCTCGGCTATATCGCGGGGCGTTTTATTTTCATAAATATCCTTGGGAGGAAGATGGCAGTGCCAGTCGAAGATCGGCTCTTCATTTGCGGCTGCAAAAAGCTTTTTTGCAGTATCGGTTGACAGAAGAAAATCTTTATCCATAAATCTTTTCATAACGGGAACTCCTTTTTCAGAGCCTGCTTTCCGGCAGGGTTACTTGTTTAACAGCTTTATTGTATTGTTGGGACAGGAGGCTACACAGGCACCGCAGCCGGTACATTTGTTATAGTCAACAACTGCAACTGCGTTATCCATTGTAATTGCTTCTTCGGGACAGGTCTTTACGCACTTTGTACAGCCAAGACAGCCTGCCGAGCATTCTTTTTTGACCATAGCGGCCTTATCGTGGTTTCTGCAAAGGACAGCCGCTTTGATGTCCTCCTTGGGCATAAGCTCGATAAGTCCCTTGGGACAGGCGGCAACGCATTTCTTACAGGCTCTGCAAAGCTCGGTTGAAACGATTGCAATGCCGTTACAGATATTTATAGCATCATAGGGACATTCTCTCTGACAGTCACCAAGACCGAGACAGCCGTATATACAGGTCTTATCTCCGCCGAAAAGCTGAGAAGCCATTTTACAGCTCGAAACACCTGAATATTCCATTTTTTTGTTTGCGCAGTCATCATTACCCATACAGCGTACAACTGCAGCCATAGGGGTTATAGAGGTTGCGGCAAGTCCCATAATTTCAGCGATCTGAGCTGAAACCTCACTGCCGCCGGGGGCGCAAAGTCCTGTATCCTTTGTTTCGCCCTTAGAAAGAGCTGACGCATAGCCTGAACAGCCTGAAAAGCCGCAGGCACCGCAGTTGGCACCGGGAAGAACCTCTGTAATGGCTTCTTCCTTTTCATCAACGGGAACTGCCATAATTTTTGAAAGCACTGCAAGAAGAAGTCCTGCAAGAAGACCTATACCCGCAACAATGAGAACGGGAAATAAAATTTCAGTCATTACGGCACCTCCTTACATAAGTCCCATGCCTTCAACAATACCGCCGAAGCCGAGGAAGCTTAAGGATACTATTGAAGCGGAAACAAGAGTGATGGGGAGTCCCTGTAAGCCCTTAGGCACATCTGCAGTTTCAAGACGGGAGCGTACTCCTGCAAAAAGCACCATTGCAAGCATAAAGCCCGCGCCTGCAGCAAAGGAGTTCACCATTGAGTGCAAAAAGCCGTAATTCTGTGCGCTGTAGATTCCGATGTTATCGATATTGAGAATAACGACACCGAGAACGGCACAGTTTGTTGTAATAAGAGGAAGATAAATGCCGAGAGCATTATAAAGGGGCTTCATATATTTCTTGAGTACGATCTCGACCATCTGAACGAGAGCTGCAATAACGAGAATGAAAACTATTGTCTGGAGATATTCCATTCCGTTTTTCTCAAGAAGCATATTAAGAGGATATGTAACTGCTGTTGAAAGAAGCATAACGAAAATAACTGCGGCGCTCATACCAACTGCTGTGTTGAGCTTTTTTGAAACACCGAGGAAGGGACAGATTCCGAGGAATTTTGAAAGAACAAAGTTCTGTGTAAGAATTCCCATTACGAGAAGAGCTATATAAAATTTCATTCTTCATTTCCCTCCTGTTCCTTTTTCTTTTCTATATCCTTTTTTATAAACTCGGGGATAACCTCAGGCAAAGGACTGAAATCGGGCTGAGGTGCCGTCTTTTTCTTTTTCTTTCTGTTTTTCTTTCTTGAATTCTGCGGCTGATTATTTACGGCAGGAGCTTTTGCGGGAGCTTCAGCTGTAATTTCAGCTTTTTCTTCAACCTTTTCTTCAACCTTTTCTTCAGCCTTTTCTTCAGCTTTTTCTTCAGCTTTTTCTTCAGCCTTTTCTTCGGTTTTTTCTTCAGGCTTTTCTTCAGGTTTTGTTTCGGTTTTTTCTTCAGCCTTGACCTCAGTTTTTACTTCAGTCTTTTCTTCAGTCTTTTCTGCGGGCTTTCCTTCGGATCCTTCTTCGGTTTTTTCTTCCTTTTTTATTTCCGCTTCAGCTTCCTTAGAGCTGCATTCGCCGTTTTCGGAAAACTGCTTGCAGAATGAAGCGTGAGGACAGCCGCTGCAGCCGTTGAGAGTTGCACTCTTAAGTCCCTTTCTTTCGGCAAGCTTATTGGCAAGAGCCATAAGCATTCCGAAGACAAAGAAGCCGCCTGCAGGTAGGATGAAGAGAGTCATGGGAGCAAGACCGATCTCTGCAAGCTCTTCCGTGAAATCAAAGCCTGTGAAGGTGCCTAAATCAATATATGCGCCGAGCATAGTATCAATTCCGGTAAGGAATGTACCGCCGCCGATGATCTCTCTTACAGTACCCATTACGAAGAGAGCGGCTGTAAAGCCGATGCCCATTCCGAGGCCGTCGATAGCAGAGAGGAGAACGGGATTCTTGCTTGCATATGCCTCAGCTCTGCCGAGGATGATGCAGTTAACAACTATAAGAGGCAGGAAAACACCGAGAGAAGCATCCAGAGCGGGAACAAATGCCTTGACTAACATCTGAACCATGGTAACAAAGGATGCGATTATAACGATATAAGCGGGAATTCTCGCTTTTTCGGGGATAACCTTTCTCAGTGCGGAAATTGCCACATTTGAACAAATAAGAACTATTGTTGCGGCAATACCCATACCGATACCGTTTACAACAGAGGTTGAGGTTGCAAGAGTGGGACAGGTACCGAGAACGAGCCTTAAAACGGGATTTTCTTTAAGAAAGCCCTTGGTAAGCTCTTTTACATAACTTTTTTTCTGTTTTTCAGCCATCTCTTACCCCTCCTTTACAGTTTTATAAATCTCAAGAGCGCTGTTCACGGCATTTGTAACCGCTTTTGTTGTGATCGTTGCGCTTGTTATTGCGAGAATTTCATTTTCTCCGGGCTCGGAATTCTTAATAACGGAGAAGCTTCCTGTATCTCCGATAAACTGTGAAAGAAAGCTGTTTTTCTTTGCATTCATACCAAGACCGGGAGTTTCATTGATCGTGAGAATACTGATACCGGTAACTGTTCCGTCCTTGCCGATACCTGTCATAACTTCAATATTTCCGCCGTAGCCGGAGGCACTTGTGGTGAAAACATAGCCGACGGTTCCGTTTTCGTCCGAGCCGATGAAATAAACGGTGCCGTCTTTTTCTTTTTCTTCAAAGGAATCGGCTCCCGGGAGCACCTGAAGTCTTGCTTCATCAGCGGCTTTTTCGTTATTTGCCGTGATTATGGGGTCTGTTACTGAATTTACAAATGCGAGAATGCCTGTAGCAACAGCGCAGATGAGAAACAGAGAAAGGGCGGTTCTTGCAATGACCTTTATATCCTTCTTTTCCATTATGCAGCACCCTCCTCTTTCTTTTCTTTTTTAGGTTTTATAAAGCCGAAATATTTCGGAGCAGTTGCTTTTTCAATTAGAGGAGTTGCAATATTCATAAGAAGTATTGAATACGAAACACCCTCGGGAAGCGAGCCGTAAAGACGGATAACTGCAGTAAGAATTCCGCAGCCGATACCGAAAACGATCTTTCCCGCTTTATTTATGGGACTTGTGGAATAGTCTGTTGCCATAAAGAAGGCACCGAGAAGAAGTCCGCCGCCGAGTATTTCATATACCGTGAAAAGAATATTGAAATCGGAAACGATAAGCATAAATACAGCGGTTGTGAGTATGTATGCCACGGGAATATGGAAGCTGATAACGCCTCTTAACATAAGATATACGGCACCGAGAATAAGAGCCACGGAGCAGACTTCACCTATACAGCCCGCTCTTACACCGAAGCACATATTGAATACTCCCGGAAGATCACCGTCTGAAATAAATGCTTCCAGCTGAGCGGTGATATCTCCCGACAGATCAACAGAGGAGAGGTAGGAAAGGGGAGTAGCTGTAGTTACCGCATCGACAGAGGCTCTTCCGGGTGCGGTAAAGCCGGTCATAGCGGAGGCAAAGGAAACAAGAAGAACGATTCTTGCGGTAATTGCAGGGTTTGCAAAGTTATGTCCGATTCCGCCGAACATCTGCTTTACTACAACTATTGCTACAAGAGAACCGATAATGCACATCCATATCGGAATATTTACGGGAAGGTTAAAGGCGAGGAGAAGTCC
This sequence comes from Oscillospiraceae bacterium, assembly GCA_015066205.1. GTDB lineage: Bacteria > Bacillota > Clostridia > Oscillospirales > Acutalibacteraceae > RUG806. Next base: position 24,687 of record SVOV01000003.1, on the reverse strand, counting down.
TGTTACCACAGCACTGAGGTCACCTATTGTATTGGAGCGGTGCAGAAGTGTTCTTGAAGCATATTCAAAAGCCACACAGCTTACTACACATACTGCCATAACGAGAGCGGCACGGAAGCCGAAAACTGCAATGCCTGCAAATGCAGCAGGGACAAGAGCGATTATAACATCAAGCATGATTCCCGTTACGGTAGATGAGCTCTTTGTGTGGGGAGATGCACTGACGGTGAGAATTCTTTTGTCACTCATTATTTTATACCTGCCTTTCTCATAACATCTTTTGCAAGGCGCATATGCTGAACAAGGGGCTTGCCCGCAGGACAGGAATATGCACAGGAGCCGCATTCCATACAAACTGATGTTCCCAGCTTTTTGAGCATTTCGGCATCGCCGAGAGCGGCATATTTTTCTATCTGGGTGGGAATAAGGCTCATAGGACAGGCGTTGTGGCATCTGCCGCAGCGTATGCAGTCCCTTTCGGGCTTTACTCTTGCTTCATCCTTTGAGAAAGCAAGTATGGCGTTATTACTCTTGAGGAGAGGCACATCCGTGCCCGTAACCGCAGTACCCATCATAGGACCGCCCGAGAGGATCTTATAAGGCTCGCTTACAAAGCCGCCGCAGAAATCTATTATTTTCTGAAGCTCTGTTCCGACGGGAACTCTGACATTCATGGGATTCTTTATGCAGTTACCGCTGACTGTAACGGAGCGGCTTGTAAGAGGCTTACCTGTTCTTACATATCTCGAAATAAATGCAGTACTTGCAACATTCATAACAACACAGCCCACATCCGAGGGAAGCCCGCCTGCGGGTACTTTTCTGCCTGTTGCGGAAAGCACCATCATTTTTTCTGCTCCCTGCGGATAACGGGATTTGAGGGTCATAAGACGGACTTTATTTCCGTGGTCAAGGTCGCTGTCTGCAATATTTTTAAGGATTTTTATAGCCTCGGGCTTATTATCCTCAACAGCAATGATGACCTTTTCGAAGCCGAGGAGCTCCTGAAGAAGATAAACGCCGTTCATAATGTTCCATGAATTTTCAAGACATTCACGGTAGTCAACCGTAATGTAAGGCTCACATTCCGCGGCATTGATAATAAGAGTATCAATATTCTTATCCTCGGGAGTATTGAGCTTTACATGGGTAGGGAAGCCCGCACCGCCGAGACCTACAAGCCCCGATGCTCTTACTGCGGCAACGAGCTCGCTTTTGTTTGTAACCTTCGGAGGCTCGAGACCTTCAAAAAGCGTCATTTCTCCGTCTGATTCTATAGTAACGGCAGGAGCCATTTTTCCGTTTGCAAGCTTTACATCCTGAACGGCTGTGACTTTACCCGAAACTGATGCGTGAATAGGAGCACTGACATATTTGTCGCTGTCACCTATGATCTGTCCGACACAGACCTTGTCGCCCTTTTTTACCGTGGGCGTACAGGGAGCTCCGATATGCTGAAGCATAGGCAGAGTTACAATTTCGGGGACAGGCATTCTTACGGTTTCTTTTTCAGCCGTAATTTTGTTGTGAGCGACGCTTACGCCGCCTTTTCCCTTTCCGATAGCCTTGAGAATGGCATCGGGGCGTAAATTAGCCATAAATAAAACCTCCGTAAAATTTTTATATGTTATTTCTTGTGGTCAAAAATATTGAGCCTTGTAAGATACGGGAAAACAATATTAAGAACTGTTCCCGTTATAAGTCCGAAAACGGCTCCCGAAATGAGAAGCACAGGGAGATAGCTTAAAAACAGACCGCTTCCCGCAATAAGAGATGCCGCAAGAGTCTGTCCGATATTATGGCTTACGGCACTGAGGACCGATATTCCCGTATAAGAAAGCTTTTCTTTCGGCAGCTTCCCGAGAAGATACATTGTGAAAACGCTGATTATTCCGCCCGCAAGGGAGATAAATCCCGATGCACCGCCCGAGATAAGAGCGCTGAAAACGGCTTTTACCGCGGCTATTCCGAGGGCAGGAATAAGTCCCAGAGAGGAGCAGGTGAACATAACTATTATGTTTGACAGTCCCGGCTTTATGCCCATAGGAAGAGGTACGGCGGAAAGAAGCAGTTTTTCAAAAAAGGAAAAAGCCAGTGCAAGAGCGGCAAGAATTCCCGTTATTGCGATTCTGAATATCTTTTTGTTTTTCATATCAGTAGGTTACGGCATCGGGAGCATTCTTTTTTTCTCCCGTAAGCCTTATAACAGTTTTATTGGGTATGCATACCGCCGTATCTCCTGCCTCGGAAAGTCTTCCGCAGCTTATACAGTTTTTTCCGTAGCAGTCGGAGGAGATGACGGATATACCGTTTTTTTCTGCAGAGATCATCATTCCGTTGCCGAGGTCAAGCGTATATGCCTCTTTTATCTCATTTAGCTTGATGCTTTGAACGGGGATGCCGTCAACGGTTATCTCTGCCGTGATATTCCCCGTATTATTAACTGGAATAATAAATATCACCGCTATAAGAAGGATCACGGCAACAATGATAATATCGGCCTTTTTTATAAGCTGTTTAATTCTCATTTGTATATGCGTTAAGAGTAAAGCCGTCGGCTGTGATTTTCAAAGAATCCTTTAAGCCGTCTGTGGCATAATAAGTTTTATCAGAGAAAATGAATACCGCCTCTGCGAAAAAGCTTGAAAGCCATGTGAGGGAATTTTCATTCAGCCCCTCGGCGAAGCAGGCTGTTGAAAGAGCGTCCGCATTAAGTCCCGAATGGGCAACAACAGTAACGCTTACAAGCTCGGATTCGACGGGATAGCCTGTTTTTGTGTCAAGTATATGGTGGTATGTTTTTCCGTCTTCGGTAAAGGATTTTTCATAGCTTCCCGAGGTGGAAACAAAAACTGCATTTTTAGGTGTAAGCGGGGAGAGACTCAGGGTGCCGAAAAGGTCATTCTCGGTTCCGAAGGGATCTCTTATACCTACTGTCCATCTGCCCTTGTCGGGGCCCTCCATATATGCGGCAACGGTTCCGCCGAGAGTGATTATATAAGGAGTATAGGAATAAGCGAGTTCATCATAGACCGCATCGCAGGCCGCACCCTTTCCGACGGCTCCCATATCAAGCTCGACATCGTCCTCTATTGTGACCTTTGCATTTTCTGTGCCGATAAGAATTTTTTCAACGCTGACATTTTTTATGTGTTTTTCAATCTCTTCTTCCGACGGAAGAGAGGGTGTTTCCGTATTGAAGCCCCAAAGAGAGGTGACCTTGCCTATTGTGATATCAACCTTTCTGTTGAGGATATTACAAAGCATTACCGTGTCCATAAGAACATTTCGGAGATAATCCGAGCCGTAAATATATTTATCCTTGTTGAGATTATAGATTTCGGCATCTTCCTTTGTATTCGAAAGAGCATTTTCCGCAAGCTGAACGGCACTGTTGAGTCTTGTGAAAAGCTCAGCGGATTTTTCTTCTTCGTCGGTAAAAATTTTTGCCGTGAGAACGCTACCCATAGCAAAGGAGGTATTTACCGTATATTTATCGGAGCACCCCGAAAGGCATAATACTGCCGTAACAAGAACGAGAAAGAGTGCTGTTATTTTTGTGAAATTGCGGGGGAAATGCATTCTTTGGTCCGACCTTTCGTTATTTCTTCAATTTAACATTATAACAGTTTATACTAAAATAGTAAAGTATTAATTTTATTTTTATTAATTTATAATAATACTTGTATTATTGGGTTTTTTGTGTTATTATAATTCCGTACAACAATTTTTTGTGCAGGTGATGACTATGGATATTACGGAAAATAAGGGTGTTCCTGCCGAGGGTGTTATACCGCAGGGAATATCCATGTCTGACGGGAAAGAGGTCATAGCCTCCCCGAAGGATGTCTATCTTGATAAAATATATAATACAGAACAGGACAAGGCGGATATTGAAGAGGCAAAAAAGCGCGTGATGACTCCTGCCGATAAGAGGGTTATTACTCTTCTGTGGCTTCTCAATGCGGCTGTTGTTGTTTTTATCGGTGTGTTCCTCCATCTTTCCGGCGGTGCCGATGAGTATTCATCAATCAGGGAAGAGGCTCGCTATGAAACCGAGGAAGGCCCTGCCGAATTTTTTGATGCGGCTTCCGTTTTTTCGGAAGAGCTTGCACCGAATTATTCGGAAACGGATTTTCCCAAAGGAATACTGAACGGTCTCAAGCCCCTTTATTCCGAAAATAAGGATACTGTCGGATGGATAAGGATCGAAGGCACAAATATCGATCATGTAATTCTTCAGACCGATAACCATTCGGATTATGACCGCACCACCTTTCACGGTGATTATTATGTGGGCGGAAGCATATATATGGACTACCGTAACAAGCTCGGAAAAAACGGTGCCGACGGTCTTTCAAAAAATACAATTCTTTACGGACATTATCTTCAGAATCAGAGAGGTATGTTTTCTGACCTGAATCTCTACGAAAGTGTAGATTATTACAGAGAGCACCCTGTAATCGAAATGAGCACCATATACGGTAATTTCAAGTGGAAGATAATCGGCGGCTTTATAGCTGCCGCAGAAGCAAAATTCGATAATTCGCTGTTTTATTACTGGTATGATAATTTCACTGATGAAAATACTCTCGGCTTTGCTAATGAGGTGGCTTTCAGAAGCTTTGTCATAAACCCGTCGGTAGATGTAAAGCCCACGGATAAGTTCCTTACTCTTTCTACCTGCTCCCATGTTATGGATATTGACGGTAAGGTAAATGCAAGATTTGTTGTTGTTGCAAGGCTTGTAAGAGAGGGTGAGAGTGAAGAGGTTGATGTTTCAGCCGCTTATCTGAATCCTGAAAGACGCATGCCCCAGTATTGGTATGATAAAAACGGACTTGTAAATCCCTATGCTCACTATGCAATTTGGGATGCATTCGCATAATAAAGGAAGGAGATTAGGTTATGTCAGAAACAGAAAAGAAAAATTCCGTTGCGGGAGAAGAAAGCGTTGATGATATACTTGCAGGTATACTTAATCCCGACGGAAGCTTCAATGAAGAATTTAACGGACTTTTTGCAAAATATGTAGGTTCCTCGCAGGAGCCGTATTCCGTCGGCAAGGTTGATATTTCCGACCGCCTTGATGAAATAAGCACAGGCGAAAAAATAGAATATGAGGCCGAGGAGGCTGCCGTCCGTCAGGAGAAAACAGCGGATGACCGTATTGAGGAGAAGCTTCCCGAATCAATTAAAACTGCGTTTTCAGAGGCAGCAAAGAATGCTCAGCGCCCTGAATTTACAGCTTCGGGCGATGTCCGTTATCCCACGATAGGTGTGGGAGCATCGGAACAGCGTGTAGTTTATGATGCCGATTGGGAAGAGAGCGCAAAAAGAGAAGCTGCAAGGCGAGAAAGAGTCCGTCAGGACAGAATGCTGCGCGGTGACAGTGCCTATGCGAGAGGCTTTGTTACAAGAGAAGCATATATAAATACTCCTTCTCCCTATATTCAGCAGCCATCTGCTTCTCCTTACATAGATCCGCTGTCTGTTGATTCGGATCTTGAAAGACCTGATGTGAATTCAGAATTTTTCAGCAGTACAAAAAAGCCTTTTTTTCCGGAGGGTTTTTCCGTAGTTCAAAGAAATAATGCCTCTTCGAGCGGAAAAACCGAAAGATCGGGAAGCGGCAGCCGTTATTATGACAACGGTTATGTATCTTCAGACAGAAGCTGGCTTCAGGTTGAAGAAAAGCCTGAAAAAAAGAAAAAGGGCCTTTTCGGCAAAAAGAAAAAGAAAGAGCATGTCGAAAGGTCATATTTCTCCGTTGACGATGCCATAGAAAAAGGGCTCTCTGAAGAAAAAGCTCCCGAAAAGGAAGAAGCGCCCGAAAAAACATATGCTCCCGCCGTAAACGGCGAACAGCTTGATGCTGTCCGTGAAGAAACGGCAGGACTTCGTTCAACCGTTGCTGAAATTGTAGATAAATACAATAAGCGCACCGAGGAAGAAGAAAAGAAAAAGCTTGAAGAGCTCTCAAGGCTTGAAGAAATAAGACGCGGAGAAGAGCTTCGCGAACGCAGAAGACTTGAGGAAATAAGAGCCCTTAAGGAGCAGATGAGCCCCGAGCTTTGCGAGGCTGTTGAGGAAGAGGATGACGGATTTGATTCCTATGATGATTTTTCAACAGAGCCTGCAGAAAAGAAGGAGAGCTCACCCTCAAAGAAATTCGGAGTTGTTTTTGATCCTTCGGCCTTCGGCGGGAATGAATATATTGAAAAGCTTGATTCGGACGAAAAGGCGGAAGAAGACGGTGGAATGACCGAAATGCTTCCCGATGCTGCAGAAAGCAAAGCCGAAGTGTATGAGAATAAAACGGAGAAGAAGAAAAAGAAGAGAAAGAGATAATTTTTTTTGAAAGGATAACTCCTAAGTGAACAGCTCAAAACATAATTTTGATGAACCCGCAAGAGTCATAAAAAGGGAAGACGCTCCCGAGAGAACGCTCTATGCCCTGACATTTAAGGAAGCCTTTATAAACTATTTTAAAAGCCGATTCTCAAAAGAGAATTTCAGGCGCTTTATAAAGGATTCTTTTCCGAATAAAGAAGACAGCACAAGAGAAAAAATAAGAAAGACAGTTATGGATGTTTCTTTCGTTCTTCTTATGCTCGGTCTTTCATATATTGTTTTTTATTATTTCAGCTACCGTGAAAGAATATCGGATCTCGGACAATGGGAGGTAACCATTGACAGTATAAATGAGGATGAGCTCTTTGATTTTGAAATAAAGCAGCTGTGGAAAAACATCAGGGAAAAATATCCCGATGTTGATTTCCCCGAGGGAATGAACCTGAAATTTGCAGATCTTTATGCTGTGAATCAGGATACTGTAGGTGCTCTCCGAATTGCCGAAAAGAATCTGTTTTTCCCGCTGATGCAGAATAAATCAGCTCCCACATATTATCTGTGGAGGGATCTGTACGGACAGTACAGCCGGTACGGAAACCCTTATGTTGATTACAGATGCGATATGGGTAAGGACGGACTCAGTAAAAATACTATTATCTACGGCCATAATACCCACGATAAGCTGGGCTTCAATAAGCTTACCGACTATATGAAGCTGGACGGCTATAAAAAAGCCCCCGTTATAACCCTCGAAACTCTTTACGGAAAGACACAGTGGAAGATTTTTGCTGTTATGCTGACCAATTCAACAGCCGCCGCAGACAGAGGCCATCTTTTCAGATATCTTATAGCCGATTTTGCATCAAGCAAGGATTTTATGACGATGATAGATGGAATAAATCAGCGTTCTATGATAAAAACTGGTATTGATGTCAAAGCTGATGATAAGATACTTACTCTCTACACCTGCTATCAGGATATATTTGACGGAGGAAGACTTGTTGTTTTTGCCCGTCTTCTGAGAGAAGGCGAAAGCGAGCATGTTGATGTTTCAAAGGCTTCGTTCAATCATCAGGCAAGATATCCTCAGGCATATTACGATCAGCTCGGCCTTAAGAATCCCTATGAAGACCTTACAAAGCCCATATATTTTGTAGAGGATGAGCACGGCTCGCTTATTGCTGTCGAAACAACAGATATTGAGGAAACAACAACTGAAGAAAAAACTACCGTGAAGCCTTCGGCAGAAGAAAAAACAACAGCCGTTAATTCGAAGCCCTCTTTGGATGACGGACAGAACGAGGCTGCTACCGGAGAGCCTCAGCACAGCACTGCCGAGGGAGTCTCGGATGAGCCTTCTGCAGAAGAAGCTCCTGTCAGCGAGCAGGGGACTGCCGCTGCTTAAACGCTTTTTTATGCAGGATGTCGGATTTGTGAAATTTTAAGAAAAGGACTAATTATGAAGATAAGATTTTTTTTATTGGGCACGGAGAAGCACAGCTCTTCCGAAAGATTTACTGCAGAGCTGAAAGAAGTATTCTCTGATAATCTTTCCGATAACGGCGATGTGGCCTCGTATTCTTCAATGAAGGATGCCACAACAGATATCGCAAAGGCAGTTGAAGAGGCCCATACTCTTGTTTTTATCGCAGAGTGCAGTCAGTTCGGCTCCGTAAAGCAGATGCTTTCAAAAGCCTTCGGGTTTGAGCTTACCTGTGATTCCACTCTTCTTGAAAGAGCCTGTGAGGAGATGCAGAAGAACCGGGATGAGGAGGATTATGATTTCTCCGTCACCCACGCTTTTATTGCCCCCAATTCAAGAGTGTTTGTGCTTGATGACGGGCTTTATGCAGGCTTTTCGGTTGCCAACGGCAATCAGACAATAATTCTTCTGCCTTATGAAAGGGAGCGTACCTCAGTTCTTCTCAGCTCGCAGGTGATACCGTATCTTAATGCTTCTTATCATACGGAGATCGATTCTGCTAATGTAAAAAAATATTACTCGGGAAAACTTTTTGAAGTTCTTGAGGAAAAAAATGAAAAGATCGCTGTTGCCAATACAAGCACAGCAAGCTTTTTCAAGGAATATATCAGTGCCGAAGAAAAGCTTTCCGAATGTGTGAGCTTTTCTCCCATCTCGGAAAAGAGAGGCGATATGGCACCCGTTGATTATATTGTCAACCTTTCTGTTGTTGCAAGTGAATTTATGAATTGTCGTTACGGTATTGCCGTTTCCAATGCATATTACACAGGCGACAGCCCGGAAAGCGAAAAAATAGTATATCTTGCGGTGAGCAACGAAAGAGAAACTGCTGTCCGTGAGATCCATTCCTTCAAGGGTGAGGATATTCCCTCCTTCCTGTCACGCTGCTGTGCCGATCTTTGTGTTTTTATCGGAGATGTAATTGCAGATGATGAGGCTGCACAGGCAGATTATTCCGTCCGCGAAAAAGCGGCAGCAAAAAGATATAAGGCTGCAATTTCGGTCGTTGCCGCCGCCATTGTTGCCGTTGCAGTATTTGCATTTTCATATTTTTATGCTCATAATTATTCAATTTCAACCTGGGCAGAGAATTTTATGGAATGGGTGTTCCCCGCGGGAAATCCCTTTGAGGGAATGTTTGACAGAACTGCTCCCGGTGAAGATGAAATGAAAGAGAATCTTGAAAACACCGCCGACGGGGAAGATGTAAGCGGTGAAGCTTCTTCTTCCGACGCTGTAAATGAAGCCTCCGCGGAAGCTTGATTCAGGGTGTACACTATGTTTAAGAGAATTCTTTCGGTAATATCAGCGTTTCTGGTTTTTTCAGGCTCTGTTATTTTTGCGGAAGCTTCCCGCACTGTTCTTTTCGGGGATGCGGACGAAAACGGCAGAATTGAGGCGGCTGATGCCCGTCTTGTGCTTCGTTTTTCCGTTGACCTCGATTATTACAGCCGTGCAAAGCTTCTTATCGGTGATACAGACGGAAGCGGAAAGCTTGAAGCGGCTGACGCAAGAAATATACTGCGTTATTCCGTAGACCTTGATAAGCCTGAAAAAAACACGGTTGATATTAAGGACAGTGATTATGAGGAATATATAAATAAGCCCGATAACAGCGGTATTTTTGATGTTGCTCCTCCCGAGGCTCCCGAAATATCAGAGGAGTCTGATACCTTCACCTTCAATGTGTACGGCTACGGCCACGGCGTGGGGCTTTCTCAGTACGGTGCACTGTCACTTGAGGAAAACGGCTATAAATATAAGGATATCCTGTACCATTATTACAGCGGTACTGAGGTGCGATTCATTGAAGAATTCCCCGCGTTTGTTGTTTATCCCACTTATGAGTATTCGGAAGAAGCCGAAAAGGAGATGTGGGTTCAGAAGGAACGCGATACCAAGGAGATCCTGACGAGAATGGTATATCAGGAGATATACGGCGTTACAAAATACGGAAAGTATAAAGAAGCTCTTAAGGCTATGACATTATGCATTTTTACAAATCTTGCATATTATGATTTTAATGTCAAAAGCCGCTGGGATGTGGGCGTGGCATATGAGGGGGACTATGAAAGCATCCCCGAGAATCTGAAAATACTTGTTGAAGAGGTAATAGGACAGTATATTACCGTTAAGGGCAAGGATGAACCGATCATGGCTGTTTACAGCGGTCTTGCCGCAGGAATGACCGCATCTGCAGAAAGCGTGTGGGGATATCCCCATTCTTATCTGACCTCGGTTCCCAGTCACTTTGATATGAATAACCCCATATTCATAAAGCAGTTTACATACAGCTCCGAGGAAATGAAAGAACTGATATTATCATATGATGATACGATTATTCTTTCGGATGACCCTGCCCAATGGCTCGAAATACTTGAGCACACGGCCTCAATGGATGAGGACAGGGGATATGTTACAAAAATCAGGGTGGGAGATAAGATTCTTTCAGGGTATAATCAGTTTCAGTTCAACCTGATGGGAAATAAGTTTATTTCCTCCTGCTTTACGGTGCATTATACCGCATAAGACTATCAGAAAGGCAAATATTATGGATAAAGAACGGATTGAAAGAGCCGTAAGGGAGATCCTTATTGCTATAGGCGAAGATCCCGACAGAGAGGGACTTCTCGAAACTCCCCGAAGAGTTGCCAATATGTATGAAGAGGTTTTTCTCGGACTTGAAAACTCTCCCGAACAGCATCTTAAAATTTTTAATGAGGAAAAGAATGAAGAAATGGTGGTCGTCCGCGATATTCCTCTTTATTCAATGTGTGAGCACCATCTTCTTCCCTTTGTGGGAAAAGCACATATCGTATATATTCCCGGAAACGGCAGGGTCATAGGGCTTTCAAAGCTTGCAAGAATAGTTGATAATTTTGCAAGAAGACCGCAGATACAGGAACGACTGACATCGCAGATCGCAGATTTTCTTATGGAAAACCTTGAGCCTCAGGGGGTCGCCGTTGTTATTGAAGCGGAGCATCTTTGTATGACAATGAGAGGTGCCCGTGCCGCAGGTGCTTCGACCACCACATCTGCTCTCCGAGGCAGTATGCGTTCAGATGCGAGAACAAGAGCAGAAGCCTTATCTCTTATAACCTGATAATTTTTTCGGAGGTAAATATGTCAACACCTCTTGCAGACAGAATAAGACCGAGAAACATCGGTGAAATATCGGGACAGCGCCATTTGTTTTCAGAGGGTGCTGTTCTTCGCAATATTATAGAATCGGGAAATATCCCGAATCTTATTTTCTACGGCCCCTCGGGTACGGGAAAAACAACGGTGGCAAGAATCATTGCCTCCGCCACAAATAAAAAGCTTCATATCCTTAACGGAACAAGTGCCTCTCTTTCTGATGTAAAGGATGTTATTTCGGAAATAAATACCATAGCCGCTCCCAACGGACTTCTTTTGTATCTTGATGAGATCCAGTATTTCAATAAAAAACAGCAGCAGTCACTTCTGCAGTATATAGAAAACGGTGATATTACTCTTATTGCATCAACTACGGAAAATCCGTATTTCTATATTTATTCTGCGGTGCTCAGCCGTTCAACTGTTTTTGAATTCAAAAGCATTTCTGCAGAGGATGCAGTTCCCGGAATAAAAAGAGCCTTTTCCATAATGAGTGAGGAAAACGGCGAAGAATATGATATTGAAGACGGTGTTACCGAATATATTGCATCAGCCTGCGGCGGTGATATGCGAAAGGCGGCAAATATCGTGGAGCTGAGCGCTCTCGGCTCTCCGAGACCGTCTGACGGCGAAAAGAAAAGAATAACCGTTGATACGGTAAAGCAGGTCTGTCAGAAAACAGCAATGCATTATGACAGACAGGGCGACGAATATTATGATATGCTTTCCGCTTATCAGAAATCAATGAGAGGCTCCGATGCCGATGCGGCACTTCATTATCTTGCAAGAATTCTTGAGGCGGGCGATCTTATTTCCGCTACGAGAAGGCTTATGGTATGTGCCTGTGAGGATGTGGGGCTGGCTTATCCTATGATAATTCCCATTGTGAAATCCGCCTGTGACATTGCAATGCAGGTAGGCCTTCCGGAGGCGCGAATTCCTCTTGCCGATGCTGTTATTCTTGTATGTAATTCCCCGAAATCGAATTCGGGTGAGGCGGCAATAGACGCGGCTCTCGCCGATGTCAGAGCCGGCCTTGCAGGGCCTGTTCCGAGGCATCTTCAGAATAAGCACTTTGACGGAGAGGATGCAGCAGTCAAGGGACAGCATTATAAATATCCCCACGATGCGCCGAATCATTGGCTGAAGCAGCAGTATCTGCCTGACAGCGTAAAGGACAGAAAATACTATGTGTACGGTGACAACAAAACCGAACAGGCTGCAAAGGAATATTGGGCAAAGATAAAAAAGTAAATCCTGATAATATAAAAAAATCCCCTGCTCTTCCTGAGTGAAGAGCAGGGGACAAGCTTTTTAACCTGCAACGAAATTTCCGAGTGTTTTTACAAGACTTGCATTTCTTGTCATTGATATGTTGTTCACAAAGATTATATCGTCAACCTGATGAGTTGAAAGGAATCCGCTGAGGGTGTTCTGATAGTGTCTGTAGTCAATAACATAAACTGTCTTGTAATGGTAAACAAGGAATGGAACAAAGGCGTTGCCGTAGCTTTCCTTGATAACAACACAGGATTCGCCGTCGGTGAGAGTGTTGTTTGTTATGGTTGTAAGAGGATTGTCACCGCCGATGAAGGTGCCGTACTTAAGAGAAGCAGGAGCATTTGTTTCATCGTAGAACAGGAACCAGTCGCTTGTTGAACCGTATTTGTCTGTCACGGTTGTTGAATATTCACAGGGAGGCTTATAGGCATCAACTCTGTCGGGTGTTGCTCCGAGCGCGGGATTTGAGCCCGAATCGTTATAGAAGGTTCCGAGGAAGCCGTCAAAGCTCCATATTTCATAAGCGCTCTGAGGCAGGGGAGTTATTCCCTTTGTATGACAGAAGACCTCATATGCATAGTATGCGGCAAGTGCAGTCCAATGATGGTCGGTACGGAAATATACATATTCGTTTCTGTGCTGTTTGATATTGTCATAGCAGTTGAATTTCTTGACATCTGACGAAGTGGAGCCGAGCATATAGTTTATGGCTTCCTTCTGATCGGAAACCGAGAGCTTTGCTCTTACCTTTTCGTTAAGTGTGATGTCAGTGCTGTTGGGAGCTATCGTAGCATAAATATCATAATTGCCTGAAAAACGGGATGCTGCGGTGTTGAGTGCTCTCGCATAGTTGTCGGCTGTGGACTGAACGAAATTATAGTACTCGAAGCCTGCATTGTCGCAGATGAGAATACTGCCAAGCTGTTCAACATTCTGCGCTTCCTTTTCATCCTCGGGATAGGTTATTTCCTCGGGAGGCTTCGTTCCCTCTTCTGATGAGGGTTCTTCCTCAAAGGGAAGAGTTTCTATATTTCCGGGATCAACGGGATCGGGAATATCATCACCCTCTACACCCTCGTTGAAGCCTACTCTTGTGCCTGATGTACCGAGGAAATTCTGAATACCCGAATTTATGCTCATAATAGTATCTCTGAAAGGAACCGTATCTGAGAACCATGTTGAAATGTCGGAGAAGTATTCTCCGTTCATAAGAGCTTCAAAGCTGAACTCGGGGAATTTTGCAAGCTCTCTCTTTTCGGTTTCTGAAACCGTCGGTCTTAAAGGAATGATAAAGCAGATAGTCGTTATTATAAGGACTGTTGCAAATGAAACACCGAGCTTTATCATACGGTGTGTTTTTGCTGAAGGTAATTTTTTCATTTTCTTTCAGCCTCCTGTTAAAACTGGAAATAAAGGAATGGATTATAGGAGTCGCCTACAAGTGTGATTGCCGCAAGGAGAATGAGAAGAACGGGAGCGGCAATGTCAATGCCTCTGTAAATGATATTTGCGGGCAGACTTGTTTTTGAAGCCTTAAGAAGCAGCTTTTTGACGAATTTGACAACGGGAGTACATGCAATACAGCAGATGATAAAGAAGAAGATATAGCCTGTAATGAAGCTTGTTGATTCATAGGTGCTGAAGGGATTTGAGTTAAGGCAGAACATACCCTTGAGAACTGAACCGAGAATGGGGAATTCCGTGAATTTGAAGAAGACCCATCCGAAATAAACTGTTGCAAGAAGATAGAATCTGCCGATGACCTTATGCTTTTCAAGGAACTTTTTGAATATGAATTTCTCGAGAACAAGAAGCACGAAGAAATAAAGACCCCATAAAACAAAGTTCCAGGAAGCGCCGTGCCACAGACCCGTAAGCCCCCAGACAACAAAGAGATTCAGTATCTGACGGGGAGTGCCCTTGCGGTTTCCGCCGAGAGGAATATATACATAATCTCTGAAGAAGGTTGAAAGAGACATATGCCATCTTCTCCAGAAATCGGTAACGGAAGCGGCAATATAGGGATAGTTGAAGTTTTCCTTATAATGGAAGCCGCTCATAAGTCCCATGCCTATTGCCATATCGGAATAGGCGGAGAAATCAAGATAGATCTGAAGCATAAAGAATGCCATACCGACCCAGAGGGAAACGGCGGAGCGGCCTTCAATGGTTGCAATGTTTTCAGCAAGAAGAGATGCATTTCCGATGGCGGCGTCCGTAAGAAGAAGAGTATCTGCAACAGCACCGCATCCGTTTGCAAGAACAGCCTTTTTAGCAAGACCTGCAGAGAATCGCGTAAGACCTGTTGACATATCGGTAAGTTTGATATCTCTTTCGGTCAGCTCATTCTCAACATCGCCGTAGCGGACGATGGGACCTGCAATACACTGATGGAACAGAGATGCGTATAAAAGCACCTTCCAGAAGCTCTTCTGAGAGGGAACATCCTTTCTGTAAACATCAATTACATATGTCAGAAGCTGGAATGTATAGAATGATATACCTATGGGCAGCTTGACAGAGGGAATCGCAAAGAAGTCAGAGCCGATAAGCCCGTTCAGACTTTCGGCGGCGAATCCGATATATTTGAAATATCCTATTGAGCCGAGGCATACCGCAACTGCTGCCGCAAGCCAGAGCTTTTTTTCTCTGCCGCTGTGCGATGTGTCAATAAGCCGTGAAAACAGCCAGCAGAAAAGCGACATCAATACAAGTATCAGAACAAATAAAGGCTCACCCCATGCATAGAAAATGAGTGAGAAGATCAGAAGAATTATGTTCCTTGTTTTTACTGTTCTGCAGAAAAAATAGCAAAGAAAGCTGACGGGGAGAAATGCAAAACAGAATATCCAGCTTGAAAAAACCATTTCAGAATTCCTTTTTTATGTATTTTAAAGGTAATACCTTTAATTTAATAAATATTATTATCGGTGATATCTTAAAAAAATACAAGAGAAAAAAATAAAATTAAGAAAAATTGTAGATTTATACAAAATACAAGGCTTTGATTTTATGTTTTTACAAACACTGAAATATAAAAAGTTAAACCTGCTGTATTGTATTTTTTTACAGAATATGATATCATAAATAAGATTTTAAACATACGGAGGAGAAAAATGAAAAAGGTTCTTTCGATGTTGAAGCCGCACAGACGGAATCTGATCCTGTCTATAATTTTTGCGACGGTAAACACGGTGATGCAGCTGTTTATTCCTATGTATACAAAGGATATTCTTGCCGAGGGAATTCTTAAATATGATATGGAAAGGCTTTGGGAATTATGCCTTATAATGCTGGGCTTTTCTGTCCTCGGCATCATTACATCAATAGCCAATACATATTTTTCAACAAAAACCTCTGTTGGCTATTCAATAACACTCAGAAACTATATTTTTGATAAGGTTTCAAGGCTTTCTCACAGTGATATTGAAAAAATAGGCGTTGCTTCTCTTGTCACAAGAACCACCAATGATGTCCGTCAGGTGCATGATGTTGTGCTCTCTACGCTCAAATCCCTTGTTCCCGTTCCCATAATGCTTGTGGGCGGTCTTGTTCTTGCTTTTGACATCAATCCCGAGCTTGCAAGGCTTTCTCTCTGGTCAATTCCCATCCTTGCGGTAATTGCCGTTATCCTTATCGCAATCGTGGTGCCCATTTTTACAAAGGTACAGAAGCTTGTTGATAAGCTGAATCAGATAATGAGAGAAAAAATAAGCGGTATCAGAGTTATCA
Organism: Oscillospiraceae bacterium; assembly: GCA_015066205.1. Taxonomy (GTDB): domain Bacteria; phylum Bacillota; class Clostridia; order Oscillospirales; family Acutalibacteraceae; genus RUG806. The sequence goes on along the minus strand of SVOV01000003.1, from coordinate 8,696 downwards.
GAGCTTTTAATAAAACAGAATATGAAGACGAAAGATTCACAAAGGTGAATCTTGACCTGACGGGAATATCCCTGAAGGTAAACCGCATAATGTCTGCACTCCTTCCCGTTATCACCATTCTTTTGTATTCTCTTGTATGCTATATCATCTACAGGTGCATAATGGCAGCCAATGAGCTTGATATTGTCACCCAGCACGATGAGATTCTTGAAACAATTCCCAGTATGACAGCCTTTATTACCTTCTTTACAATGGTAATAGGCGCCGTGACATCGATCGTTTCCATTGTAGTTTCAATCCCCCGTGCTTCCGTTTCGGGAAAAAGGATCAAGGTCATAATGGAAGCTGTTTCAGAGGTTGTACCTCCCGAAAATCCCGTAGCTCCCAAGGAAGAGGATAAGGGTAAACTTGAATTCAGGGATGTTTCATTCAGATACAAGCCTCAGATAAAGGAAGAAAAGAAAAAAAGGTTTTCTCCGAAAAAGAAAATGCCCGCAAAGGAGCCCAAGGCTCCGTTTGAGCTTAAAAATGTGAGCTTTTCCTCAAAACCCGGTGAAACCACCGCAATCATCGGTATTACGGGAAGCGGAAAAACCACTCTTTGCAATCTTATTCCCCGTCTTTATGATGTGACGGAGGGTGAGGTCAGACTTGCGGGTGTAAATATCAAGGATATTGCTCCCGAGGAGATCGGCGAAAGAATCGCTTTTATCCCCCAGCAGGCTTTTTTATTCAGCGGAACCATTGCCGATAATATCAGATTCGGTAAGCGTGATGCCACCGATGCCGAAATATGGAAGGCTCTTGAAATAGCACAGGCGAAATCCTTCGTTGCCGATATGCCTGACGGAATAAACTCCTTTGTTTCTCAGGCCGGTAAGAATTTCTCGGGCGGTCAGAAGCAGCGCCTTGCCATTGCCCGTGCCATTGTCAAGGGAGCTGAAATAATCGTATTTGATGATTCCTTCTCGGCACTTGACCTTGCAACGGATGCCCGTCTTCGTGCTTCTCTCAGGGAAAATCTCACGGATGCCAATATAATAATTGTTGCCCAGAGAGTGGGAACCGTTCTCAATGCAGACAGAATAATTGTTCTTGACGGCGGTGAGGTCGTCGGTCAGGGAACTCATAAAGAGCTTCTTCGTACCTGTGAAACCTACAGGGAAATAGTTGTGACCCAGCTTTCGGAGGAAGCACTTGAGGAGGTGGAAAACGATGAATAAAAAGAAAAACATCTCCGTTCCCGAGAGTGAATATAAAAGCAGATATTCAGAATACAGAACCAATACGGAAGAGCAGCATAAGCCTGAGAATGCAAAGCGTACCTTTCTTCGTTTTATTTCTCTGATAAAGCCCCACAGCTTTTCTATGGCAATAGTTGTCATATCTTCAATGATCAGTACCGTGTGTAATGTTGTTGCGCCCGATTATATGGGTGAAATAATGAATATCCTTCAGGAGCAGATCGACGGAAGGCTTGCGGGCGGTGTTATTGATTTTTCCGCCACATACTCTCAACTCGCGGTTCTTGCAGGTCTTTATATTGCTGCAAGTCTTTTTACCTTTATTCAGGAATTTGTTTCCGCAGGTGTTTCACAGCGTCTTGTATGCGGACTCAGAAATGATCTCAACAATAAGCTTTCAAAGCTTCCTCTGAGTTATTTCGATAAGCAGACAAAGGGACAGGTCATTTCAAAGATAGTAAACGATATTGAAAATGTCAGCGGAAGCCTTAAAAGCTGTATACTTACCGTTATGACAAGCATAATTCAGGTTATCGGCTCTCTTGTTATGATGCTTAAAACAGGAAATCTTCCCATGACCTTTGTTGCCGTTTGCCTTGTTCCCGTTTCCGCCTTTATATCCTACAGAGTATCAAAGGTATCAAAGGTATGGTTCAGACGCTATTGGGATTCAATGGGTGACCTTAACGGACATATTGAAGAAATGTATGCGGGACACACTATTGTAAGGATGTTCGGCAGAGAGGATGAATCCGTTAAGGAATTCCGTTCAATAACCGAAAGGCTCGGAAAGAATTCTTTTATGGCAAATATGATTGCCGGTATTCTCAATCCCGTTCTCACTCTTATAAAAAATATAAACTATGTTTCAATCTGTCTTCTCGGAGGTTTCTTCCATATCGGTATTCATAACGGTACGATCTCTCCGACAGCCTTCGGCGGTATAGGTGATATAACAAAATTCCTTTCTTATTCATCGTCATTTTCGTCCCCTATCATAAACCTGTCAAAAATTATAAACAGCATTCAGTCCTCTCTTGCTTCTGCCGAAAGAGTATTCGCTGTTCTTGATGAAGCTGAAGAGGCTCCGGACAACACTGAAAATGAGCTGTCTGAAATGTCAGAGGGGCTTGTTGAGTTTAAGGATGTATCCTTCCGCTATGTTGAGGACAGACCTCTTATTGATGATCTTTCCTTTACCGCAAAGCCCGGAAGCGTTACCGCCATTGTAGGTCCTACGGGTGCGGGAAAAACCACTATAGTAAATCTTCTTATGCGCTTTTATGATATAAGAAGCGGTGTCATTACTCTTGACGGAACTGATATTTACACCATGTCAAGAGATGCTCTCAGAAATAATTTCGGTATGGTTCTTCAGGATACCTGGCTTTTCAAGGGAACTGTAATGGAAAATATCAGATACGGCAGAGCCGATGCCACCGATGAAGAGGTTTTTGAAGCCGCAAGGACAGCGCAGATATATGATTATATTAAGACTTTGCCCGAGGGCTTTGATACTGTTCTTACAGAGGATGCTACAAATATTTCACAGGGTCAGCGTCAGCTTCTTACCATTGCCCGTGCGGTAATCAAGGATCCGAGAGTGCTGATTCTTGATGAGGCGACATCCTCGGTTGATACCAAAACGGAACAGAAGATACAGACTGCAATGGATGAGCTTATGAAGGGCAGGACAAGCTTTGTTATTGCTCACCGTCTTTCTACCATCAGAAATGCAGATAATATTCTTGTTATGAAAAAGGGTGCAATAGTTGAACAGGGCACTCACGAGGAGCTTCTGGAGGCAGACGGCTTCTATGCACTTTTATATAATTCGCAGTATACCGACGGAATTCCGCCGGAGGATTAAAATAAACGGAGGTTTTTATTATGCTTAAAGGTATTCCCGCTCTGGTTTCTCCCGAGCTTCTCAAGATTTTATGTGAAATGGGTCACGGTGACGAAATAGTTATCGGTGACGGCAATTTCCCCGCAGCGTCCTGCGCACAGCGTCTTATCCGCTGTGACGGTCTCGGTGTTCCCGAGATTCTTGATGCCGTGCTTCAGCTTTTCCCTCTTGATACATATGTTGATTCTCCCGTTTCTCTTATGGCTACGACCAAGGGCGATCCCACTCCCGAAATATGGGCAACATATGAGGAAATTATCAATAAACACAACGGAGAAACAAATATTTCACAGGTTGAAAGATTTGATTTCTATGACAGAACAAAAAAGGCTTATGCCGTAATTGCCACAAGCGAAAAGGCTTTATATGCAAATATCATTCTTAAAAAGGGTGTTATCTGATGGAATATGTTTATATTCTTTTTCTGCTGGCAGAGGTCATTTTTGCCTATTTCTATATAACGAAGGGCTGCTTACTCACTAAGATGCTGGCATCCGTTCCCTTTGTTACGGCGGGTGTTTATCTCACATTGTTCTGTGAGCCATCTCATACGGTATATGCGTGGCTTGTTGTTGCGGGACTTGGCTTTTCCTTCCTCGGCGACTGGGTCCTGAAATATGACCTCTTCGGAATGAAGGGACTTCCCGGCATCGCTTCCTTTGCTTTAGCACATATCCTTTATATAAGCGCCTTTGCGGTGAGAATTCCGCTGACACTCAAGGATCTATGGCTTATTTTACCTTGGGCGGTTATGATCGTTCTTGAAATAATCGCAAAATACAGAATGAAGATAGATCTCGGAGCTGCCGCTCCCGCAGTTCTTATTTATGCAATGATAATCGATGCTATGGTGCTTTTAGGTGTCCGTGCGGCAGCTTTAAGCATAAACGGCGGATCATCCGTTTTAAGGGCTGTTATCCTGATTTTCGGTGTTATTATGTTTATAATTTCCGATGCGGGAGTATGTCTTATGATGTTCGGCGGCAGAACTGATATAAAGCTCGGCAGAAAGACATATAAGCTTGATCCCATCAATATTGTTATGTATAACGGCGGACAGATGCTCATTTCTGCAAGCGTGCTTCTGTAAAAGACCGTAAAAAGCGACACCGTATGAAGCAGTACGGTGTCAGTATATAGGAGATAAATATGAAAAAAGTTTTAGCATTTGATTTCGGTGCTTCTTCGGGCAGAGCCATCCTTGGTACCTTTGACGGTGAAAAGATAGCTCTTGAGGAAATTCACCGCTTTTCCAATGATCCCGTAAAGGTCAACGGTACATTCTATTGGGATGTACTGCGACTTTTCCACGAAATAAAGCAGGGTATTCTCAAGGCAAAGGCTCTGGGCGGCTTTGATTCCATAGGTATTGACACATGGGGCGTTGATTTCGGTCTTCTTGATGAAAACGGAAAGCTGCTTGAAAATCCCGTTCATTACCGTGACGAAAGAAATACAGGGATGATCGAAAGATCAGCCGAATTTATTGATAAAGAGCGTTTATATGAGCTTACGGGTATTCAGTTTATGGATTTCAATACCTGCTTCCAGCTTCTGAGTCTGAAGCTCGGAAGACCCCAGCTTCTCAGCCGTGCTCATACTCTTCTTTTTATGCCCGATCTTCTCGCGTATTTTCTTACAGGCAAAAAATGTGCGGAATATTCCATTGCAACGACCTCACAGATGGTTGATATAAGAAGCCGTGAGTGGAGCGATGAGATATGCACAGCCCTCGGAATTCCGAAGAATATTTTACCCGATATCGTGAAAACAGGTAATGTTCTCGGAAATCTCAGTGATGAGATATGTGAGGAGCTGGGTGTTCCCGCCGTGCCCGTTATTTCCGTTGCGGGCCACGATACACAGTCTGCCGTTACAGCCGTTCCAAGCCTCGAAAAGGATTTTGCATTTATAAGCTGCGGCACCTGGTCGCTTTTCGGAACTGAAACCGATACTCCCATCGTAAATAAAGAGTCCCTCGCTTTTAATATCACAAACGAGGGCGGTTATGACTATACAACGGCATTCCTTAAAAATATCTGCGGCTTATGGCTTATTCAGGAGAGCCGCCGTCAGTGGATACGCGAGGGAAAGGAATATTCCTATGCCGAGCTTGAAAAAATGGCTCTTGCAAGTGAGCCCTTCAAGTGCTTCATTGATCCCGATGCCCCCGATTTTGTTGCTATGGGCGATCTTCCCTCAAGGATCAAGGAATTCTGCAGAAGAACAGGACAGTATGTTCCCGAAACAGTGGGTGAGATCGTACGCTGTATTTATGAAAGCCTTGCTCTCAAGTACCGTTTTGTTCTCGGCGGTATTGAAAAATGTACGGGTAAGAAATATCCCCATATAAATGTTGTGGGCGGCGGAACAAAGGACGGGCTTCTTTTGCAGATGACAGCCTCCTCCTGCGGAATACCCGTTTACGGCGGGCCTATTGAAGCTACTGTTTTCGGAAATATTGCAATTCAGCTTATGTCAATGGGTGAGATAAAGGATATCTCGGAAGCAAGAAGAATAATTGCAGAGGGTGAAAACCTTAAAAAGTATGAGCCCGTTGATACCGATAAATGGGCTGCTGTCAGCGCAGAATATGAAAAATATATAGTTGGTTGATATGGAACTTACGGATATTAATGTAATAAAAAGAATACTCGGAAGACACGGCTTTTCTTTTTCAAAATCTCTCGGTCAGAACTTTCTTATTGACCCCACAGTATGCCCGAGAATGGCTCAGATGGGTGGTGCAAGAGAGGGAACTGCCGCCATTGAGATAGGTCCCGGAATGGGTGTTCTTACGGTAGAGCTTGCAAAAAGAGCGGACAGGGTAGTGACAATAGAGCTTGATACACGCCTGATTCCCGTGCTTGCGGAAACACTTAATGATTACAGAAATGTTGAGGTTATAAATGCGGATGTGCTGAAAACGGATCTTCACGGAATCATAGCCGAAAAATTCGGTAATATGCCCGTAAATGTATGCGCAAATCTTCCCTATTATATAACCTCTCCCATTCTTATGTATCTTCTGGAAAGCCGTCTGCCCGTTGAAAGCATTACCGTTATGGTACAAAAGGAGGCAGCTGACCGCCTTTGTGCGAGAGTAGGCTCCCGTGATTCCGGTGCTATTACCGTGGCGGTGAACTATTATGCCGATGCCGAGGTTCTTTTTGATGTAAAAAGGGACTGCTTTACCCCCTCTCCCAATGTTGACTCCTGTGTAATAAGGCTAAAGGTAAGAAAAGAGCCTCCCGTAAAGGTCTCGGATGAGGAATTCTTCTTTAAGATGGTAAAGGCAGCCTTTTCACAGAGAAGAAAAACCGCATCAAACGGAATTTCCTCGGGAATGGGTATTTCAAAGGATAAGGTAGCAGAGGCTCTCGCCCTGTCGGGACTTTCTCCCACCGTGCGTGCTGAAGCACTTTCCATGGAAGAGCTGGCGGCTCTTTCTGATAATTTATTGAAGGTAAAATGAAATGAGTAAATTTATAGTAGTTGAGGGGCTTGACGGTACAGGCAAGACCACACAGATAAAAATACTTGCGGATTATATAAGAAAAAAGGACAGAGAGGTGGAGATTACCGCCGAGCCCACAGCCCATCCCACGGGAAAGCTTATAAGAAAGATTCTGTCGGGAGAGGTGAAGTCCACTCCCTGGGCGCTTGCATCTCTTTTCCTTTCAGACAGGATAGTTCATAATACCGACCCTGAGGACGGTATAGAAAAAATGTTGTCCGACGGAAAAACCGTTATTTCGGACAGGTATTATTATTCCACATTTTCTTATCAGGGACATGAAACAGACCTTGACTGGGCTATGAATATGCATTTCTCCTGTCCCGAGGTAAGACGCCCCGATCTTGTTCTTTTTCTTACTATGGAGCCTGAAAAATGCATTGAAAGAATAAGAGCAAACCGTCCCGACGAAGCCATTGAAATATATGAAAACACGGAAAGTCTTACTAAAATAAGCCGTCAGTTCGATACTGTTTTTTCAATTCTCAACGAGGATGAAAATATAGTTTATATTGATGCGGACGGAACGGTAGAGGAAGTTTCCGAAAGACTTTTTGAGGCTTATGACACTTACTGCGGAGAATGATGATGAAAAAACTTGTACTTTTTGATTTTGACGGAACTGTTGCCGATAACAGCGAGGGAATATATAATTGTATAAAATATGCTCTTGAGAAGAAGGGAAAGGAGAGTCTTCCCCCTGAAATTCTCAGAAAATTTATAGGTCCGTCCCTTTTTGACAGCTTTATGTGGCACTGCACCGACAGTGAGGCTGAGGCCAATGAGCTGGTTGAGCTTTACCGCGAAAGATATGCCTCCGTCGGCTCGACCGAGGTCATAATTTTTGACGGTATGAGGGAGCTTCTCGAGAGACTGCGCCGGGAGGGGATAAAAACTGCCGTATGCTCAAGCAAGCCCTATGATTTTGTCCGCAAAATCGCAAAGGAACAGGGACTTGAAGAGCTTTTTGACGGCTTTTTCTGTCCCGGCTTCGGCTCGCATGTTTCAGATAAATCGGGTCTTGCTCTTGAAGCGGTGGACTTTTTCAAGGTAAAAAAAGAAGAAGCGGTTCTCGTGGGCGATACAAAATTTGATTTAGCTGCGGCAAGAGATGCGGGAATAGAGTGCGTCGGCGTGCTTTACGGCTTCTCTGAAGAAGGAGAGCTTGACACTGCAGACTATATTGCACCTCAGGTAAAGGATATTTATCCCGCGCTTTTCGGTGAAAAAGAATGAAAAGGGCACTGATATTCGGCGGCGGGGAATACGGAGAGCATTTCCCTGATATTAATAAAGATGATTTTATAATTGCCGCAGACAAGGGCTATGAAATACTTCGCTCTCACGGCTTCGAGCCTCATATTACCGTGGGTGATTTTGATTCGTCTGAAAAAATTCCCGAAAAAAATGCCGTTGTCCTTCCCGTTGAAAAGGACATAACCGATTCCCACGCGGCTGTAAATATCGCAACGGAAAAGGGCTTCGAGGAAATAGTGATATACGGCGGTATGGGCGGAAGACCCGACCACAGCTTCGGAAACTATACTATTATTGCCGCTCTCTCTCAGAAACGCATCAGAGCTTTTCTCGTAGGAGAAGCTTACACCGTAACCGCGGTTACCGACGGCAGTATTGAAATACACGGCAGAAAGGGAAAAACGGTTTCTGTTTTTTCCTGGAGTGAAAAATCAACAGGGGTCTCTTATAAGGGACTTTATTATCCCCTTGAAAATGCTGAGCTTAAAAACAATTTCGGTCTCGGTGTCAGTAATTCTATGCTCTCCGATACGGCGGAAATTTCCGTCGGAAACGGAACACTTCTTATAATGTATGAGAACTGAGCTTTTATTTTGATTAAATAACATAATGAACGGAAAAAGGTGCTTTGGCGCAGTTTTTCCGTTTTTTGTATAGTAAAACCACGCGTTAGACGCGTGGTTCGGGAAAAATTATATATTTGAATAAAAAATCCTCCTTTACTATAATTAAGTTGCGGTCTGCCAACTGCAACAAATAATATAAAGGA
>SVOV01000037.1 GCA_015066205.1 Oscillospiraceae bacterium | reverse complement strand
ATATCATCACGCGCCGGCGTGCATATCATCACCGCAGGTGCATATCATCAGCGAAGCTGTATAAAAACAGAGCGTAAGCGGAACAAGGCGAAGCCTTCCTTCACATTTTCCGCAGGAAAATATTTCACTCATTCCGCAAGGAATGAATTTCACTGCCCGAAGGGCAATTTCACTCGTTTCGGAGAAACGAATTTCATTGATTTTTAATCAGTGTTGCGAAATTTCAGAATTTGTAGTATAATAAACTGATTAAAAATCTTTGGGGTGTGTTATGGGAGAATATCGATGGCTTAAAATTGACACGGCGGCTATAATGTTTTCCGCCCTGTCCGATAAAAGATGGGGACGGACATTCCGTTTTTCGGCATATTTCAAGGAGGATATAGACCCTGACTGTCTTAAGAGGGCGGTCAGTGAGCTTATGCCCTATTACCCTTCTGTCTATTCATATCTTAAACGGGGCTTCTTCTGGAATTATCTTGTTTTGTCAGACCGTCTTCCCGAAATAAGAGAGGAAAAGGGTTGGGGAATGCTCCCCATAGTTAAAAGAGCTGACTGTCGGCCCGATTTCAGAATAACCTATAAGGGAAAGAGGGTCAGCATTGACTGCTCCCATTCTCTCGGAGACGGTAAGGGAATAATCATATATTTCAAGGCTCTTATCACAAGATATAACGAGCTTAAAAAGGGCGAAGCGGGAGAATATAAGTCCCATGAGGACCCCGAAAAGAATATAAGGGATTCCTATGCCGATTATTATAAGGCAGGGGGAGAAAAGGCAACGGATTCCTCTGTCAGGGCATTCCATTTCCCCGAAAAATATGAAAAGAACTATACAAAGCTTCTTTTTGCAAGAATGAGTGTAGAGAAGGTAAAGGAGCTTGCCCATAGTGAAAATATGACCGTAACGGAATATCTCACGGCGGTGCTTATCCTCGGAATTATAAAAAGCACTCCCGAGCCCATAAATGAGCCCGTGACCGTTGCCACACCCGTAAATCTCAGAAGATTCTTCCCTACTCTCACTCTTCGCAATTTCACCGTTCAGACCTTTGTTACATATGAACCGAAGGGCAGACGGGATGTTACCTTAAGAGAGATTCTCGATGAAACGAGAGGACAGCTCCGCTCACAGCTGACAGAAGAGAATCTTCAGAAGACTATAAATAAATACGGCGCTCTGGTGAATAATCCCGTAATAAGGATCGTTCCCGGTATTATAAAGCAGCCCGTTATGAAAATGATGCAGAAGAAGACCCACGCAGGCGTTACCACCATTTTTACAAATTACGGCAACTGTACTCTCCCCGATTCCGTAAGGGGAGATGTGGAAAGACTGCAGTTTGTAAACGGAGATACAAGAAAATACGGCCTTGCGGTCACCTGCTCTTGTATCGGTTTTGAAGACACCCTGTCCCTTTGCTTTTCAAGCTCCAACCGTGATACGGTGTGGTTTGATATGATAGTGAATGAGCTTACCGACGAGGGAATATCCGTCACAACGGATATTATTGAGAGCCTCGGAGAGGCCGCAGTATATAATGAAAAGCATAAAGAGGGCTTCTCCCTTGAAAAAATAAAGGCATTTTTCAATATTTAAGATGGAAAGAATAAAAGAGCTTTTAACCAAATATTTCGGCTATGAAGATTTCCGTACGGGACAAAGGGAGCTTATTGATGCAGTCCTTTCATCCCGTGATGTTTTCGGAATTATGCCCACAGGGGGCGGGAAGAGTATGTGCTATCAGCTTCCCGCCTTAATGCTTCACGGCATTACCCTTGTAATTTCCCCGCTTATCTCTCTTATGAAGGATCAGGTGCTGTCCCTTAAGAATGCGGGGATATCCGCTGCCTTCGTGAACAGCTCACTTACCCCCGAGCAGCTGAGAAAGGTCTACGGGTATATGGCGGACAGGCGCTATAAAATAATTTATGTTGCCCCCGAAAGGCTTTTCACCGAGGGCTTTCTCGATACCGTAAGACAGCTTGAAATTTCCTTTATTGCCGTTGACGAGGCGCACTGCATCTCCCAATGGGGACAGGATTTCAGGCCCGGCTACCTTAAGATACCGCAGTTTATAGCTATGCTTCCCTCCCGCCCCGTGGTAGGTGCTTTTACTGCGACGGCAACAAGGAGCGTAACTGAAGACATAAAAAAGCATTTGGGACTTAAAAATCCCCTGATGACCGTCACGGGCTTCGACAGACCGAACCTGTATTTCGATGTCATAAGTCCCGAGGACAAAATGAAGAAGCTCATTTCTCTTCTTTCGGAAAGAGAGGATAAGAGCGGAATCGTCTACTGCTCAACGAGAAAGGATGTTGAGAGGGTAGAGGAAACACTGAGAATCAGAGGCTTCAGCGTTACAAGATACCACGCAGGCCTTGATATTGAGGAAAGACGGCAGAATCAGGACGATTTCATTTTTGACCGCAAGAGCATTATGGTTGCCACCAATGCCTTCGGAATGGGTATTGATAAATCAAATGTGTCCTTTGTTTTTCATTATAATATGCCCAAAAGCCTTGAGGCCTATTATCAGGAGGCGGGAAGAGCAGGGCGCGACGGAGAAAATGCAGACTGCATACTGCTGTTTTCTCCGGGGGACATAATGACTGCAAAATTTCTTATAAATAATTCCTCGGACAATGAGGAGCTTACCGAGGAGCAGAAAATGACGGTGCTTGAAGCGGATATGAGCCGTCTTCGGGAGATGGAGAGCTACTGCAAGACAAAAGGGTGTCTTCGCCGCTGTCTTCTGACCTATTTCGGACAGAAGGCTCCCGACAACTGCTGTAACTGCGGAAACTGCAGGGAGGAGACCGAAACGGTTGACATCACCGACATATCGGATATTATTTTCACCTGTGTTTTTGAAATAAAAAAGCATCTGGGCTACGCCCTCGGTGTCACCTTTCTTACAAAGGTATTAAAGGGAAGCCGTGAGAGCAAGCTTCTTGAAATGAGTCTTCACACCCTTTCATCCTACGGAAGACTTTCGGTAATGTCCGCTTCCGAAATAAGAAGAATAACCGACTTCCTCGTTTTTGAGGGCTACCTTAGAAAAAATGAATTCGATGCCCTGTTCATCACCGAAAAGGCGGTTGAGGTGAACAGAGGAAACGAAAGCGTTTATATGGAAATGAGAAAAACCGCGGAAAGGGGCAAAAAGGAAAAAACAAAAAAATCCGGTGCAAATGCCGAGGACAGCCGTCTTTATGAGCTTTTAAGACAGAAACGGCTGGAAATAGCAAAGGAAGAAAATGTCCCCGCCTACATAATCTTCTCCAATGCGACACTTTCAGATATGGCAAAAAAAGCCCCCGAAACCTACGAGCAGTTCCTGACGGTCACGGGAGTCGGACAGGTAAAAGCCGACCTCTACGCCGACGAATTCACCAAAATAATAAAAAAATACGCTTCAGAAACCTGAAGCGCATTTTTTTTGATATTTGCACATTCGACAAATTCTTCTTTAATTTGTACAATGAAAGCACGAAATTTAAAGTAGTTCAATAAATACTTTCAGGCATATACAAATAAGCTTTGCCACTATTGCAAAATTACACCTGACTACAGTATAATAAATATGACCTTTTTTTTCGCAGGAGGTATTGTTTAATGGATAACGAAATAATAAAACAAGGCGAAATTCTGCTATATAGTAACGACAACAGTAAAGCGTATATCAATGTTATATTTAAAGACGAAACATTCTGGCTTACACAAAAAGCTATGGGAGAGCTCTTCGGCTGTTCGTCAGATAATATATCTCTTCATCTGAAAAATATTTTTCTTGAAGAAGAGCTTGATAAAAGTTCAGTTACCGAGAAATTCTCGGTAACTGCCGCTGACGGAAAAAACTATAATACCCAATGCTATAATCTTGATGCAATTATCGCCGTCGGTTACCGTGTTAATTCAAAAAAAGCTACCCGTTTTCGTCAATGGGCAACAAAGACTTTAAAAGAATACATTCAAAAAGGCTTTGTTCTTAACGATGAAATGATGAAAAACGGCAGACCTTTCGGCAAAGACTATTTTGATGAGCTTCTTGAACGCATCAGAGAAATCCGTGCGAGTGAAAGAAGAGCATATCAGAAAATCGCCGATGTGTTTGAACAATGTAGCTACGACTATGACAAAAACAGTGAAACCACGAAGGCGTTTTATTCCTTTGTTCAGAATAAGCTTCATTTTGCCGTTACGGGAAAAACTGCGGCGGAGCTTTTAAGCGAGAGAGCCACTCTTGAAAGCCCGACTATGGGGCTTACAACTTGGAAAGATGCCCCCGACGGAAAAATTCTCAAAAGCGATACTCTTGTAGCAAAGAACTATCTTAACGAAAAAGAACTCTCCCGTCTTAATAGGCTTGTAACAATGTTTATTGATTATGCAGAGCTGATGGCAGAGGATGAAAAGCTTATGAGTATGAAGGATTGGCTTAACGAGACAGACCGCTTCCTTTCAAATAACCGCAGGAATGTCCTTGAGGGTAAAGGCAGAATTTCACACGATGATGCCGTTAAAAAAGTCAGCGGTATTTACCAGGAATTCCGAAAAAAGCAGGATGCAGATTATATTTCTGAGTTTGATAAAGAAACAGCAAAATATCTCAAGGGCGAATAAAGTAAATTTGGAATAATGACACAAACATTCAAAGAAAAGATGTGATTGTATTGAAAAAAAGCATAAAGATTCTTTTTGTTACAGTGCCTGCAATTGTTGTAATTTGTATATTGTGTATTTTTTCTTCTGATAAAACAACAAACAGAATAGACAGTATCAAAGATTATGAAGCCGTTTTTCAAACTGTTGACGAATTGAATTTCTATATCGGAGACAATAATTTTTACAGTACCCAATCCCCGAACAAAGAGTTGAAAACAATAAAAAAGATAGAAATCAGTGCTAACCCTATTTCAGACAATAGAAGCAAGGACAGAGATTTTGAACATAAAATTATAGTCAATAACGATTATATAATTTACATAAATAACGATTTCTCTGAATTGTGGTTGGATGATACGAAAAACATCAACATAAGTTATAATGGAAATGCTTGGAACAAAGAAGCAGCGGAAGGTATCCTACCTTCATTTTCATATACTATTGAAAATCCTGAAATTCTTAAAGACTTATTTCAGCAACACAGCCAACATCTTAAATAATATCATTCATACTCCGTTGTCGCAGCACGCCTGCCTCAACGGGGATTTATCTTATAGTTACTATATCTGCCGATGTTGAAAAAATTATATTTTTCAACCGAAAGCATCATCAGACCTTCCGTTTGACGAGAAATGTTCAGATTTTTCGGAAGTGCGCCGATTTTCCGCAGAAAAGCGGATGCAATTTCGGGAAATATGGGCATTTATCGGAAAAAGCAGACCCCACCCTTACGCGTCGGGTAAAACTAACTTAACAAAGTCTGTACTGACTTTGTTAACGGCACGGGAAAGCACACAGAATTTGGGGGATTTGTTGTTTTCGGCGGTGGCAAGCCGTACATTGGTACTGCGAACCGCCGAAAACAAAGCACAAATTACCTGTTAAGAGGCACAGTGCCAAGGTTTTTTTACTAAAAACAAAAGACGCACAAGCCTTTTATTTCAGCTTGTGCGCCAAAGACCTTAAATTATGTGCGCTTTCCCGAGATTCGGACAGTCCATACAGTTATCTGTTCTTGATACGGGCTTTGCCCAGCGTACTGCGTTGAGAATTATTCTCTGCACATTTTCATTTTTATATGTGGGATAGGTTTCGTGACCGGGCTGGAAATAGAAGACCTTTCCTCTTTCTCTTGTATATGTAAGTCCCGCACGGAAGACCTCTCCGCCGTCAAACCAACCGATGAAAACATTTTCCTCGGCCTGAGGAACGCCGAAAGGCTCGCCGTAGGTCTCTTCACCGGGAAGCTCGAAGTATCTGCCAATGCCCTGTGCTATGGGATGTCCGGGAGCGCAGACCCATACTCTTTCCATATCGTCACTTTCTCTCCAGGTAAGAGAGCAGCTTGTTCCCATAAGGCGCATAAAGGGCTTTGACTTGTGGGCTGAATGTAAGAAGATAGCACCCATACCGTTGAGAACCTCCTCCTGAACGAGAGCGGCGACGGAGTCGGGCACCTTGTGATGTCCGCAGTGGCCCCACCATATAATAACATCGGTATTCTTAAGTCTTTCTCTTGTGATACCGCAGTTCTCATCATCGAGAGTAGCCGTTTCAACAACGATATCCTCTTCCTTGCCGAGGAATTCGGCGATACAGCCGTGAATACCCTCGGGGTAAATTTCACTTGCCTTACAGGAGGGATCCTTTTCGTGCATAAATTCATTCCATACGAGAACTCTTATCATATTATTCATCCTTTCAGATAAAATATTTTTTTATAAAAAAAGTATAGCATTGCGGAAAAACTTTTGCTATTATGTAAATATACAAAAAATTGCAAATAATTGTGGTGATTATATATGAAAAAAGCGGTGCTTGAAAAGGCGCGCGACCTCGACGGAGTAACCGTTCCCGTCGAATGCATCGAAATGAGAAAGACAAAGGATGAGCCTGACCATTTTGCCCATTATCACGAATTTCTGGAGCTTCTTTATCTCACAAAGGGTGAAATGAATATATGGCTCAACGATAAGCCCTTCCGCTTTTGTCAGGGGGAGCTTATCATAATAAATTCCAATGAATCCCACCGCCTCGAATCCGTGGCGGATGAGAGCCTCTATTATGTCATAAAATTTACACCGAAGCTCCTATGTACCTTTCAGCAGACCCCGAAGGAAACAAAGTATATACTGCCCTTTTTAGCCGAGCAGAGCGAACAGCCGAGAGTTTACGGCAAGGCATTTTCTGACAATGCAGGCATCCCCGCCCTGATAGAGGATGCGGTAAATGAATGGAACGAAAAGGGAGTGGGCTATGAGCTGGCTCTCAAGGCGGATGTCCTTAAAATAATACGCTGTGTCGTGGGCTTTTTAAGTCAGCAGGGAATTAATGTCAAAACCTCTGCGGCGGCAGGAAATATTCAGCAGATGATAAGCACTATTCTCGAATATATCAACGAGAATTTCATAACAGCGGGGGAAAAGGATGTCGCCGACCGCTTCAATATAAGCTACAGCTATTTTTCACGCTCCTTCAAGCAGGTTATGAATATGAGCTTCAAGGAATATATAAATTACCTTAAAATAAATGAGGCGCAAAGGCTTCTTCTCACAACGGGAAAGAGCATTGCGGAGATATCCCTCGATCTGGGCTTTTCCTCCTCAAGCCACTTTATAAATGTATTCAAAAAGCACAAAAACTGCTCTCCCAAGCAGTACAAAAAAAATATTGCAAAAGATTAAAAATACTCTTGCATTTATAAAAGAATTGATATATAATCAATTTACCGAACAAATGTTTGCATAGAAAGGAAACAAAAAATGGCAGATAAGTCAAAAGCACTTGAATCCGCACTTCAGCAGATAGAAAAGCAATACGGCAAAGGCGCAATTATGAGATTGGGGCAGACAGATGCTCTCAATGTTGAAGCAATATCAACAGGCTCTATAATGCTCGATCAGGCAACGGGCATCGGCGGTCTTCCCAAGGGAAGGATCGTTGAGATATACGGCCCCGAATCATCAGGTAAAACGACCCTTGCCCTTCATGTTGTTGCGGAGGCGCAGAAGAACGGCGGTGAGGCAGCATTTATCGATGCAGAGCACGCTCTCGACCCCACTTATGCCGAGGCTCTCGGTGTAGATATAGATTCTCTTCTCGTAGCCCAGCCCGATAACGGTGAGCAGGCTCTTGAAATTGCAGAATATCTTACCCGTTCAGGCGCTCTTGATGTTATAGTTATCGACTCCGTTGCCGCTCTTGTTCCCAGAGCTGAAATTGAGGGTGAAATGGGTGACAGCCATGTAGGTCTTCACGCCCGTCTTATGTCACAGGCGTTAAGAAAGCTTGCAGGTGCGATCTCCCGTTCAAACACCATTGTTATCTTCATAAATCAGCTCCGTGAAAAGGTAGGCGTAATGTACGGAAACCCCGAGGTCACCACAGGCGGCCGTGCCCTTAAATTCTATGCTTCAATGAGAATAGATGTAAGAAAAATTGAGCAGATCAAGGCTCCCGGAAACGAATTCGTAGGCTCCCGTACAAGAGCAAAGATAGTCAAGAATAAGATGGCTCCTCCTTTCAGAGAGGCTGAATTCGATATTATGTACGGCAGAGGTATCTCCAAGGAAAGCGAGCTTCTTGATATTGCGGTTGAGCTTGATATTATCCATAAGAGCGGTGCGTGGTTCTCCTACGGTGAGCAGAGGATCGGTCAGGGCAGAGATAATGCAAGACAGTATATTGTGAACAACCCCGATTTTGCTAAAGAGGTTGAGGAAAAAGTCAGAAAGAGCGATGCCTTCAAGCCCAAAAAGGCAGGCCACGGTGCTATGGATTCAGCAAAAAAGGCTGAAAGGGCTGACGATGACGACGATGTTTTAGCTCCCAACAACGGCAAGCTCCCCAAGATAAAAATTGACATCGCGGCAGACTGATGGAGCTTACGGTTAAAACAAAGAAAAATAAAACGGACCTTTATCTCGACGGTGAATTTCTGTTCACCGTCCCGTCTGTTATCTGGTTCTCCTCAGGCTTTCGCGAGGGGGATGATGTAAATAAGGAGGAGTTGCTCTCTTTGAAGAAAGAGGGCGACTCCTCTATGGCGTTTGACAGCGCTATGAGAATGCTCAGCCTCAGAGCCCATTCCGAAGAGGAGCTGAGAAGAAAGCTGTCAGCGAAATTCCCCAAGACTGCAGTGGACTTTGCCCTTGAAAAGCTGTCGGGGCTGGGGCTCATCGACGATGAAAAATTCGCCTGTCTTTTAGCCGAGGAGCTGTACGAAAGAAAGGGCTTTGCCAAAAAAAGAATACTGTTTGAATTAAAAAACAGAGGAATTGACGGGGAATCGGCGCAAAATGCCGTAAATGCCCTTGATATTCAGGAGAAAATCGGTATAATTAAAGTAATTGAAAAATCAGGGATAAACGAAAACAGTACAAAAAAAGAAAAAGACCGTGTAATAAGACGGCTTATCAATATGGGATATTCGTTTTCGGATATTTCAAAATACATAGATATTTACGAATAGGAAGAAGAAAGATGCACGAAAAAATTGGCTTTATTTCCCTCGGCTGTCCCAAGAATCAGGTGGATTCGGAGCTTATGCTTGAAAAGCTTGATGCGGCGGGCTATGAGATCATTGATACCGCTTACGGAGCAGATGTTGTAATTATCAACACCTGCGGCTTTATTGAGGATGCAAAAAAGGAAGCCATTGATAATATACTTGAAATGGTAGAATATAAGGAAGACGGTCAGGTAGGAAAGATAATAGTTATCGGCTGTCTTGCCGAAAGATACCGTGATGAGATACTTAAAGAGATTCCCGAGGTTGACGCAGTAGGCGGACTCGGAGTAAACGGCGATATTGTCGGATTTGTGGGAAATGTGCTTAAGGGCACGGAAAAGAGCCGTTACCCCGAAAAGGAAAAGCTTCCCCTTTGCGGAAAAAGAATACTGACAACTCCCTCGCACTGGGCATATCTTAAAATTTCCGACGGCTGTTCAAACTGCTGTACATATTGTGCCATTCCCTCAATAAGAGGCCCGTTCAGAAGCCGCAGTAAGGAAGAAATAGTGCTTGAAGCAAGGGCGCTTGCCGAATCGGGCGTAAGAGAGCTTATAGTAATAGCGCAGGACACCACCCGCTACGGTGAGGATATTTACGGAAAGCCCGTTTTAGACGAGCTTTTATATGAGCTGAATAAAATTGAGGGCATTGAGTGGATAAGACTTCTCTACTGCTACCCCGACAGACTTACGGATTCGCTTTTAAGGTGTATGAGCGAATGTGAAAAGGTGCTTCATTATATAGATCTTCCCTTACAGCACGCCTCGGGAAGAATACTTAAAGCAATGAACCGCCGCGGCGACGAAAAGAACCTACTGGAGCTTATAGAAAAGATCCGTTCATTTATGCCCGACTGTATTATAAGAACGACCTTTATAACAGGCTTCCCCGGTGAGACCGAGGAGGATTTTGAAATTCTCTCGGAATTTGTCAATAAGGCACGCTTTGACAGACTGGGATGCTTCGCATATTCCCCCGAAGAGGGAACACCTGCGGAAAAGCTTCCCGGAAGAGTTGACAGTGAAACTGCTGTAAGACGAGGCGAAATCATAATGGAACAGCAGTTTTCCATATTTTCCGAAAAGCTTGAGAGTCTGGTCGGAAAAACAGTAAAATGTGTAGTCGAAGGCTATGACTACTATACCGACAGCTATTCGGGACGCACCTGGATGGATGCGCCTGAAATAGATTCAGGTATAAATTTCGTGTCGGGAAAGGAGCTTGGTATCGGAGAAACAGTTGATATACTCATTACTGCAGTTGACGAATACGATCTTTTGGGCACTGCAGATATAAACTGAAAGGACAATTATGAATTTACCTAATAAATTAACTATAGTAAGAATGGTGCTGACACCCGTATTTCTTATTGTGTTTATGGCACCCTTTATTCCCTATCACTACTTTTTCGGACTTCTCGTTTATGCGGCGGGCTGTATAACGGATTTCCTTGACGGCAAAATAGCCCGAAAGTATAATCTTATCACCACCTTCGGAAAGCTTGCTGACCCCGTAGCCGATAAAATGCTCACAACGGCGGCGCTTCTTGCACTTATGGATGCGGGATACTGCAGCTTGTACATAGTATTTATCGTTCTGACAAGAGAATTTGCGGTAACCTCGGTAAGACTTGCGGCTTCCGCACAGGGCGTAGTGATCCCCGCCAATATCTGGGGCAAGCTCAAGACCGTATCCCAGATGGTATCAACAATTCTCATAATGCTTCTTATAGCACTCAAGGAAGCAGCAATTATCGGGGATGCTTTCCCCCTCGGCACCGTATCCGCCGTGCTTTTATGGATAACAGCAGTCCTCGCCGTCATTTCAGGCATAATCTACATCAAGGACGGCGTAAAAGTAATCGATTTCAGTAAATAAAGTCTTCGCAGACACAAAGTCAATGGCTCTCGTCACGGGAGTGACAAAGAAAACCATTCAAAATCATACAGCAGACACAAAGTCAATGGCTCTCGTCACGGGAGTGACGGAGAAAAAGTTTTGGTTGAGCTTTTTCAAAAGCTCACGAAGTCAAGAGGCAGAGCCTCTTGTCGCTGTCCGCAGACAGCGAAACCTCCAACGCTTCAATAAGCGCAGGAAAGTTTTTAAGAAAACCCTCGCAGGGGGTTTTCTTAAGTGCGAAGCACAAAAAACTTAAACCGGTTATGTTTTTTGTAACACTAAAGAAAGAAAAAGGATGATTTTTATGGAGCGCAGAGATAAAATTAATTACTATCTTGATCTTGCAGAAATTGTTTCCCAGAGAACTACCTGTCTCAGACGCCGTTACGGTGCAGTTATCGTAAAAAATGATGAGGTTATTTCAACAGGCTATGTGGGAGCTCCCAGAGGCAGAAAGAACTGCACAGACCTCGGATACTGTATCCGTCAGGAAATGGGAATTCCCAGAGGCGAGAGATATGAGCTTTGCAGAAGCGTACATGCAGAGGCCAATGCAATAATCAGCGCATCCCGTGATAAAATGATAGATGCAACGCTTTATCTTACAGGCGTAGAGGTTGCAGACGGAAGCTATGTTTCCAATTCCTGCTGCTGCTCAATGTGTAAGAGAATGGTAATAAATGCAGGCATAAAAGAGGTCGTTATCCGAGACGATAAGGAAAACTACAGAATCATCCCCGTAAACGACTGGATAGAAGACGACGAATCCCTGGTGGGCAAAAAAGGATACTAAAAAAACAGCAGCCGTAAGGGAGACACTTCGTAAGGAAGTTGTCTCCCTATTATTTTCGTCTTATTTTGTGTCTGTCTTTCAAATTCAAAACAAAATATAGTGTTTATTATGAAAAAGACTTGACATTTTCGGTAATATGTATTATACTTTTGGTAAGTCGGAGTAGAGGTTACTCCGCAAATAAGGAGGAAATACTATGAGTAAAGCATTTGGACAGAGGTTATTAAACCTATTACAAAAACAAGGTATAACACAAAAGGAGCTTGCTGATAGAATTAACACTACTGAAGCCACGCTCTCTCGTTACGTTTCCGGCGACAGAGAGCCTAAAGCGGATATGCTTGCAAACATCGCTACCGCCCTGCATACCACTTCTGATTATCTGCTCGGTATAGAGTCTGATGATTTTGATTTTCCGAAAGTAGAGCGTTTGTTGGCAAGAAACTCCGCAACAATGTCGGAAAAACAAAAACGAGCACTTATTTCTGCTTTGTTCGGGGAGGACTAATATTGGCATTTAGATTATCAGATAAGCGTTGTGAGGAAATTAAGGAGATTGTGGTCAACACTTTCGAGAAACTTAACATCCGATGTATTCCGATAAGTGCCTTTGAAATGGCTACAAAACTCGGTGCGGTGGTAGTCCCTTATTCCTCAAAATCCGAAGAAACACGTCAGCTTATGATGGAAAGAAGCGAGGACGGATTTACTATCAAGAAAGATGGCGTGTGGTACATTTTTTATAATGATGCAAAAGGCTACGGACGTGTCAACAACACCCTCACCCACGAGTGTGGACATATAGTGTTGGATCACACGGAAGAAAGCGAATTGGCAGAAGCCGAAGCGAAGTTTTTTGCAAAGTATGCTCTCGCACCGCCCGTCCTCATTCACAAATTAGAGTTAAAGGATGCCTACGAGGTTTACGAGCATTTTGACATCAGCCTTGAAGCAGCAGGCTACGCCTTCTCTTACTATCGTAAATGGTTGACTTACGGCAATAAGGATTATACCAATTACGAAATACGATTACTCCAGCTTTTCAAAGAAGCTGTGTAATATAAAATTAAGAGAAAGGACGGTGATGTAATATGATTGTAAAGGTCGTACAAATAGAAAAAGCACTCAGTAAATTGCGGCAACAATTTACAAAGTGCGTTCTCTTTGGATGCGAGCATCCGATATTCTGCTACAAGTATTATGCCACATCTGAAGAAAAATTGCAAGAACTATTGATGTTTTTACGAAAAAAATTTGCGATTTTCTGCAAAGAACAGATGAGGAGGGCATAATATATGTCAAGAAAAAATGGCACTCGAAGTGGGTGCAAAGATGTTTTTCACGCATTTTTAGTAAAAAATGCAACCTACGATAGTCCACTTGAAATCCCGTGCTTAAAAACAGAAATGCGAAAGCCCAACAATCTCATTGCGTTTTCAAAGGCGGTACACAGTACCGAATATGATGCTTGGGTGCATTTTTACGAGGACGATACCGCTTTTGAAAGGTTATGGAATAGACCTAACACCTATCTCCCTATCCTAAAGAAATTCAAAGGGGTTATATCTCCCGATTTTAGTGTCTATCGAGATATGCCGTTGGTAATGCAACAATGGAATATTTATCGTAGCCGTGCAATCGGTCATTGGTTGCAAGAAAACGGAATACCCGTCATCCCAAATATACGCTTTGGCGATGATCGTACATTTGAATTATCTTGTGCGGGTATAAACAAGCACGGGGTAATCGCAGTAGGCTCTCACGGCTGCATAAGGCTACTGAGCGAACGCAAGTATTTTATAAACGGCTTAAAATATGTGGTTAACACATTAGAGCCAAAAACCATTGTGGTATATGGTGCTACACCGGACGAGGTTTTCGCACAGTATAAAGAAATGGGGATTGAAATACTGCAATTCGACAGCGACTTTATGCAAAGTCGAAAGGCGGTGAGTGCTTAATGGGTGCAGGCTTTCACGGCGGTTTTGGCGGCACTCACGGTGCAGGCGAAAACCATAAAGATTACATTGAAAATACTCTGCCCAAGAGTTCACCTATTAAAATTCCGTCCTCTGCTACAGTAAAAGAAGAACAGAAAAACGGATACGACCAAGTTAAATATACTTGGAAAAAGGGTGATTATTCTTATACAAGCCGTTGGCACACCCGCACCCCTAACGCTCCGAAAGAGCAAGGCGATAGTTGGGTTGTTCAGCGTGATAAAGCAGGTATTGGTTACGGTAAAAATGCACGTCCTGCCAAGCACGAGATACTTGTTGGTAAAAACAAGTGGGTATCAAAAAAGAAATGGCAGGCGGCTATCCGTGCAAGGAAAAACGGAACTGCGACAAAAGAACAAAAGGAGATGTTAGATAATGGACATTGGAAACCTAAAAAATAACTACACCTACTACGAGGGGTACGAGGACGAGGGTAAAATTGTTCTTTGTATCGAAGCCGACCAAGCTATTCACATTTGGGAAGGCTACTTTGATGATATTTACGATACACCTACGCTTGACGGAAACGGATGGAAAGGTTTTACACGTGACTACCATCAATTTGAGGGAGTGTTTTCGGAGGACGGCGGTATTACTGAAATAGATCCGTCCGAATACCTTGAAGATTTAATGCTCTACAAGGAAAAGTCCTTTGAGTTTGAAGAAACAACCGAAGTATTTAACCTTATGGTTTCTTTCCTTGAAGAAGCAATCAAACAAGGTGTAAATGTAATAACCGAAAAGGTGTAATTTGTTTCACGGCAGGGGTTTGTTCTCTGCCGTGTTTTCTTTTCGTCGAGTATCAGGTCTTTTTGTTGACAAAAGTGTATATTTATATTAAACTGATATATACTGATACTAATTAGTATCAGTTGTATTGGAGGGTAATATGGATATTGTTAGGTTTACTGAAATATTAAAGGATAAGCATTGTTATGAGCTTAAAAAATTGAAATACAAATATCCCGCGGATTTTGATGAATTCCTCGGAAATCTTAAGGCTTTATATTATTATGAGCTTCCGCTTTCTGATTTACGGGGAGAGAAAATTGTTTATACTCCCAATTTTTCGGAAATAACATCAAAGAATCTGAGGCTTCTTTTAAAGGATCAGACTCAAAGCTTTGCAATCAAAAGCGCAGAACAGGAAATCGTTTCAACCTGTGCCATAGAAAATATTGATATTTCCCGTGAAAGCGTCAGAAATATACTGAGAGGCTTTGCCCCCGTAAATGAGCAGGAAAACAGAATTCTCGGTCTGAAAAAGGGCTTTGAATTTATTTCCGATAAGAAGAATACAATAACTGAAGAGAATCTCTTTGCTCTTTATAATATGACAGTCGGTGATTTTCTTTCCGAAGAAAACAGGCTAAGGGAGGGGTGCTTTTACAGGGATGCTTCGGTGTTTGTTGTCAGCGACAAAATAGAGCACGAGGGTCTTGACTGTAAAAAAATACCTGAATATATGAATTCTCTCATTGAATTCATTAATGCGGATGACAGCATCAATGATCTTGTGAAAGCGGCGGTGATACATTTTTATATAGCAATGGTGCACCCCTATTTCGACGGCAACGGAAGAATCGCAAGGCTTGTGCATTTGTGGTTTCTGATACAAAAGGGGTATCAGTCCGCTTTGTTTATACCCTTTTCAAGCGAAATAGAAAAAAGCAGAAAGAAATACTATGAGGCGTTTACCTTAATAAATGAAAATAAAGAGTTAAGCTGTGTAACGGATGTGACACCGATTATTTCCTATTTTATAAATAATGTATATAACAAAGTGCATACAGGCGGTGTCGGCGAAGAGGTAATGTCAGCTTATAAAGAAATGCTCGGGGCTGGAAATGTCACCGAAAAGGAAAATGAGCTGTGGCAGTTTGTGCTTTCCTTTTACGGGACGGACAGCTTTTCAACAAAACAGCTTGAAAAGGATTTCGGCGGTGCCGCTTATGCAACAATAAGAGGCTTTGTGCTGAAATTTGAGAAATACGGTCTTCTTACCTCGGAAAAATATTCCAACCGTGTAAAATACAGATGTCTTAAATAAGCTTTGCCCTGTCAGAACTGACAGGGCAAGGTTTATTATACCGTGAATTCACAGACGGAGCTTCCCTCTTTTATGTTGCTTCTTAAAAGGGAGTAACGGAGATTAAGGCGGTAGGTGCCGTCGGGGAGGGGGGAGCCGAAGACGGTTTCGGTGTCAATTGTGAATTTGCCTTTTTCTGTGGGGTAGTGCTGAGTGTAGATCTCGGGGAAGCCGAAGCCCTCAGCAAAGGGAAGACTTTCCCACTTTCCGTCAGTGAGCCTTTCAATGAAAAATGTGGGCTCAGTTATTGCCTTGTTGGTGTTATTTTCCCAAAAGACAGTAATTGTCTGACTCTCTTTTTCACTTATTTCAAGAGAAATATCCACCCTCTCGGGGCGGGCGGGGAGAATAAAGGACAATGCGAACAAAAATAAAGCTATGATCTTTGAAAATACCGGGTTCATATTTTTTCTTCCTTTCGTTTTTTTTCGGAAATACTGCAGTTATCTCCGTAAATCAAGAGTACCATTTAAAATGTCTTGTGTCAATATATATTTTGTGTAACAAGATATGTATTGACTTATTCTTTTTATTATGGTAAAATTTTTTCAGAACAGCGAAAGGAAGATTTTTTTGCCGAATACGGATAATTTCAAAAGGGGAACGGTGGAGCTTACCGTGCTTTCCGTTCTTTCGCAAAAGGATATGTACGGCTATGAGATAGTAAAGGCTGTAAGTGAAAAAAGCGGGGGGCTGTTCAGCCTGCCGCTGGGGACCTTATACCCCGTCTTCTACAGATTTTCCGAAAACGGATACATAAGCGACTATGATGTGATAGTAAATAAGAGGCTGAGAAAATATTATCACCTTGAAGAAAAGGGAAGAGAATATTACAAAGAGCTTCTTACGGAATACAGAAAAATATCCCGAGGTGTGGATATGATACTAAAGGCGGTGGAAGAAAATGAATAAAGCTCTCGAGGAAAAGCTCTCCCGATATTACAAGGAGATTCTATCCTCTATCCCCTGCGAAAGAAAAAAGAAAGCGGCTTTTATGAGTGAGCTTCGCGCACAGATAGAGGAATTCACTGAAAGCTCCCCTGACACGGATATTGAAGAAATAATTTCGGTCTTCGGCTCTCCCGAAGAGATAGCCGAGGGCTTCATAAAGGAGCTCGCGGGGGACGAGATAAAAAGGAAACTCTCGGTAAAAAGAATACTTGTCTTCTTTATTTCGGCAGTTCTTTTAATATGGGCGGTGTTTGCAGTCGTAAGTCTTATTGATGTGCATTCGGATTCCCACGGGTATTTTACCGAAGAGATTCTTCATATTCAGAATATATGGGGCGGTGGAGTGTTATGAAAAAGACAATAAGCATATTCCTCAGTGCTCTGACGGTGCTTTTTACGGCGCTTCCCGTAAGCGCTCTGTCAGTACCCGAGGAGAGAGAATACTGTGAAGACGGCTCGTATTTTGTGACGACGGTGTCCGATAATCTTAAAAACGAAGCCGAACTCGGAATATTTAACCGAATACTGGAATTTTTCAGAAAGATAATCGAATTTTTCACGGGACAAAAAAGCATTTCAAAAACGAAGTATCTCAATTACTATTCCTCGGACGGCGATCTTTTGTGGACAGCAAGGCTCAAGGCGGATTTTACTTATACGAAAACCTCGTCAGTCTGCACCGACTCGGAATTCGGAATCGAAATTTTCGATAAGGACTGGACACTTTTATCCGCTGAAAATTCAGAAAAAGACAACAGGGCAGAGGCTCTTTTCAGCGTAAAGCAGAGGAAGCTTCTCGTACCGCTTCTCACCGTCAGTAAAAAAATAACCCTCACCTGCGACAATGGCGGCAAGGTGTATTAAAGAGCTTTATCACTGCAAAAATACAGAAAGCGTATGCACTAAACACAAAAAACCGAAAAACAGTCAAGCTTATGTAAAGTGCAAAAACTTTTGAAATTGGGCAAAAAAACAGGCTTCCCTTAATCGGGAAACCTGTCTTTTTTTGTTGTAAGCCCCAAAATGTAGTCTACGGAAACATTGTGAATAAGAGAAAGCTTTATAAGAATATTAGTTGGAATATCTCTTTGCCCCAGCTCGTAATTGCTGTATACCTGCTGAGAGCAATTAAGCATCTGTGCCATCTCAGCCTGTGTAATGTCACTGTCTTCCCGTAGATCCCGTATATTTTTATACATAAGCCATCACCGAACAAAATATATCATACTGCAAATTGCAGTATTGACATTTACCGCAATTTGCAGTAAGCTTTAATTGGAATTTATATCAGGAGGTTTTTTTATGATTTGTAAAAAATGCGGACAGACCTTTGAAGACGGCTTTAATAACTGCCCTAACTGCGGTGAAAGCGTAAACGGCAAAAAGAAAGCCAAAAAGCCCATATTCAAAAAATGGTGGTTCTGGCTTATTATTGTTCTGGTGCTCTTTATAATTATCGGCTCGGCGGGAGGCGGCTCGGAAGAAGAAACCTCGGCTGACGGAAATGAACAGACAACGGTTGAAGCCGGCGTTGATGCTGATGCAACTGCGGAAGAACAGACTGATGAGGAAACTACCGCAGAAGAAGAAACAACCGAGCAAATCGATTATAGGGAGACCTGTGTTGCCGTAGGCTATAAGGATATTGCAAGAATGCCCGATGATTATAAGGGAATGGATGTATATTTTTCAGGTCAGGTCATTCAGGTAATGGAAAGCAGCTTTTCAAACAGCGTTACATACAGAATCAATGTTACACAGGATGAGTACGGCTTCTGGGAGGACACCGTTTATGTAACCTACCGCTTACCTGACGGCGCACCGAGAATTTTAGAGGAGGATATTGTTACATTTTACGGCGTATGCCAAGGAACATATACATATTCTGCCGTTCTCGGAAATAATATTACTATCCCCTCGGTTGATGCCGAAATTATAGATATCATAAGCTGATAAAAACATAAATCAAGGCACGAAAAAGCACAAAGCTGCATTTTAGCAGTTTTGTGCTTTTTAATATATACGAGAATTTGCTTGTATTGCTAAACAAAAACAGCAAGTCCCCACCTTGTGGGGACTTGACGGTTGAATCATAATGCTTTTTTTGTTAAGAAAAAAATTAAGACTGAAGCCCTTTTACTGAACGGGGGTGATCTCTATGAAGAGGACGCCGTTGGGGGCGAGGGGCTGCGTGAGGGTGAGAGTGCCGTTAAGTACTGTTGCGGTGATGCTTTCGGGAGTGAGAACGGAACATTCCCTGTATTTGTCCTTAAGGAGTGAGAAATAAATATTTCTTGCGTTCTCGTCACGAAGATTTGTGTAGTTTTCAATTACGGGGCAGTCGGGCGACCAACCGAAGCAGTCATTTCCGATGCCGTAGGTCTCACGGTCCTTTACCCATTCGTCGAAATAGTTACAGCTGTCATCTATTCTTGAAACGGTGATGTTGACCTGCTTGCCGTCAAGGTGGGGAGCGGAAATGTTGAATTCCATATCTGTACCGTATTTATAGCTTACATCATCCATAAAGTTATAAGCCATAAGAAGCATACTGCCGTCCTTTTCGTCTATAGCAGAAAGACAGTCAACATCGGAAAGGAGAAGAAGTCCCTTGTCGGCGATTTTGCTTGAAATTTCGGTCATACCCTTGAATTTTGCCACATTTTTAGCAACATGATAGGAAACTGTGGGGTTGCCGTCAAAAATATTGTTTGAAAGATATTCCCAAGAGGAGAAATAGTCACCGCCTGAACGCATAAGCCGGGTGTAAAGTCTTGCATCATAGGCTGCCTGATAGGTGTAGCCTACGGTTCTCGACAGAAGCTGTGAGTCATCGGCACCCGAATTGTCGGAGCCGTAGAGTCTGCCCTCGTCAAAGCCGAAAATGAGATCTTTGAGTCCTGCTTCATCGGCACAGCTTCTGAGATACTCAATACATTCGGGGACAGTCTTACCCGAGGTGGGCTCACCGGGCTTTGAGTCATAGAAGGATGAGGAAAGGAAGCAGAGTCTTGAGCCCGTTTCGCCTGTCTTATAGTTTGTTCCCTTGGCGCAGTGCTCAATAAATATCTTTTCATCCCAGAGACCCTCTGTAACGGTCATTGAATGAGCGCCTACAAAAACCTCTTCACCGATGCTCTTCTGAAGAGCGTCTACAGTATAGTCATAGAGCTTACAGTAAGCGGCGGCTGAATTTTCGGGGTCCTCGTCAGCGGTAAAGAACCAGTCCTTGTTTTCGTATTCGGTCATAACGCCGAAGCGCCAGGTGAGCACCTCTTCTGCGCCGAATTCATTGACGAGAGCTTCACCGATGGCATAGATATAATCATAATATACATCATAGTCATCGGGGGGATAGGGATTTGTGCCGAAGGTCGTATCAGTTCTTGCGAGAGCGGAATATTTCAGCGGAACGCTTCCCGTCTTGAGGTGGGGCTTTGCACCCATTTTAAGAACACCCTTGCAGTTTTCAATAAGGGAAGTAAAATCATAGTCGTCGAGAGTGTCGAAATCAAAGGGATCCTTAAAAAGATCTCTGTCGGCACTGCCGCCCGTACACTGCATAAACTGAACATATTCAACAAATTCAAAAATATTGTTGTCGGGGTTAGCCTCGGGGTCAACGAACAGACCGTCATTCATATTCCAGCGGTTGATGTTGCTTACCGCATTGGGGAGAGTGTCACCTGTTTCGGCGGCATTTATCTCAAATGAATAATCGTTATAGCAGGGGAAAACATTGAATAAGGGCACAAGGAAAAAATATGCCACAGAGAGAAAAAATGCAGCTACTTCAGTTAAAAAATTCATAAAACCGCTCCTTTTTATGTATTAATAATATAATACACAAGGGAGCGGTGTTTTTCAACGGTTATTTTTTCTTGCCAGTGAAAGTGTCTGCTTTAAGGCGCTTTCCTTACTGATTCCCGCAAGGCGCAGCTTATGAGAAAATGCGAGAAGCTCCGAAAAGCTCTTGTCGGGTGAAAGCCCCGCTTCAATGAGATCCTTTCCCCTGACAAAGGGACGGGACATAATTTCCCGAAATTCGGAAAGCTTATTAAAAAGGCTGTTCTTTTCCTCTTCGGTCATTTTCGGATTATCGGCAAAGGCAAGATATAAAAGCTCCTCGGGTGAGATGCTCTCATCAAAGAGCTTGTTAAAGGATTTCAGGGATGAGCAGGCTCTTAACATTACATAAGGCTTCATATGAAGACGGGTCTGATTCAGGACATATGTGAAAGCATCCCTTTCACCCGTGAATCTTCCGAGAAAAGCATTTATAAGGGGAAGCCCCTTTGTTTCGTGGGAGTAGGCGTGGATAACGCCGTCAATTTCTTCTGTTGCAGTTATTTTTCCGATATCGTGGCAAAGAGCCGACAGCATAAAGAAATAGGGATCCTTCGCCTTATCACGGTAAAGCACGGCACGGTCAAGGACCTCCATAGTGTGCACCCATACATCCCCCTCGGGATGAAAAACGGGATTCTGCCCGATGCCGATAAGTCTTCCGAGCTCGGGAAACCAAACGCCCAGAGCATCAATTTCCCGTAAAAGCTCAAAGAAAACAGAGGGTCTCCCCGCTTTAAGCAGTGCCTTTTTCAGCTCTCCCTCAATTCTCTCCCTTGAAAGAGAGGAAAGATCTATTTTTCTGCAAAGCTCCTTTGTTTCTTCGGCGGCAGTAAAGCCGAATCTTGCCGAAAACTGCGCAAGGCGGAGCACTCTCAAGGGATCCTCGGGAAAGCTTTCCGTACTGACATGGCGGAGAATTTTATTTTTAAGATCCTCTTTACCCCCGAAATGGTCAATAATTTCTCCCGTGAGCACATCCTCCATAAGGGCGTTTACGGTAAAATCCCGTCTTTCGGCTGCCTTTTTCGTGCCGATAAAGGGGTCAACGCTTACATCAAAATCCCTGTGCCCCCTTCCCGTGGCTTCTTCAAGACGGGGCATTGCAATGTCAAGACCGTGACCCTTGAGGGAAAAAATTCCGAAAGCCTCACCCATTTCAAGTATCTGCCCTGTTTCCGAGAGAATCGCACGAAGAGTATCGGGTGAGATACCGTGGATCTCAATATCAATATCCTTATTTGTGAGCCCTAAAAGGGAGTCACGGACAAAGCCGCCGACAAAAAATGCCCGACCGCCGTGAAGACTCACCTTTCTTGCAATATCTCTTGCTAAATCAATATCCTTCATAGTTTATCCTATAAAAAAATCCCCGTTTTCTTGAAGCGGGGAAGAATTATTTGCCGAAAAGTATCCGAAGCCCCTTGTGAAGAAGCATTTTATCATAAATTACCTGCCGTCTTAAGAACGGAAGAACAATAGCGGCACTGCCTCCCGTAACAACTGCCGTGACCCTTTCGCCGAGGCTCTCTTCAACTCTTGAGGTGATACCCTCAATGGAGGATACCTGCGAATATACAACGCCGTTATTTATGCACGAAACCGTGTCCTGACCGAGAAGAGAACGGGGGCGCTGAGGCTTTATAACGGGAAGAAGAGCCGTTCCCGAGGACAGAGCGTTTACGGAAAGTCCCATTCCGGGAAGTATCATTCCCCCTATAAAAACGCCGTCGCGGTCAATTACGGAAACCGTTGTGGCAGTACCCATATCGAAAATTACGGCGGGGAGAGGATAGAGTGTCTTTACCGCAGTCATATCGGCAACCCTGTCATTGCCAAGCTTGTGTCTGTCATAGCCGGAAAGGCGCAGTCCGTCATTGAAATCACAGTCAATAACACGGACATTTTCTTCCCCGCAAAGAGAGTCGAGAGCCTCCTTTACCACCCTTGTAAGGGCGGGAACAACACTGCAAAGCACAGCCCCCGAAAAAGAGGGAGAAAGCTTTATAAGCTCCCGTGAAAATTCCTCTGCGGTGTGAAAAAGATTATCGGGATATGTTCTTACCTCTTCGGGCTCACTGCTTTCACCGAAGAGAGCCACGGAAATATTGGTATTTCCGATATCAACGGTCAGAATCATATTGCTATCTCATCCTTTTGTACCGTCTTTTTTGCGGTAAGCTTTTCGAGAGCAAGGCAGACGGGAGTAGTGATGACCGCCGCAACAATGGCTTCGGGAACTCCGTTTGTGCCGACGATTCCGAGAATTACCGAAAGAACAGTATCTGCGGGGATGTTATTTGCCGCGGCATAGGGCTCCTTGAAGAAGAGGTATATCATTCCCATAACGAGAACAGTATTTGTAAAAGCACCGACAACTGCACCGACGGTGGTTGCGGCAGAGCGGATGGCACGGTTTTTCTTCCCCGTGAGCTTGTTTATAATAAATTCAATGCCCTTTACCGTAAAATAAGGAGTAACACCTACAAGAATTCTCGGTATGAAGCAGATCACAAGAGAAAGCACACTGCCGCTTCTGAGCCCCGGAAGCGGGATAAAGGGAGAAAAGGCAAAGGAGAGAAGACTCGGTGCCGTTGTATTTTTGATAATACTTGAAAGTCCGAAAACAAAGCCTAAAAACGCACCCTTTTTCGGGCCGAGCACAACAGAGCCGATAATGACGGGCACATGAAGAATGGTAGCCTTGATTATCGGAAGATCAATAAGTCCGAAAGGTGTAAAGGCGAGAAGAAGAACAATGGCTGTAAAAAGAGCCAGTATGACCTGATCTCTGACCTTGTCCTGTTTTTTCTTAGTATTCATAATAATTCCTCCTGCTGCTGTTCATAAAGATACAACGCATAACATTAAAGGTTTGGGAAAACTTTGCACAAATCACCCTATTTGCCGCGCAAAAATGTTAAGGGAATGTGCCTGTATTTAAGTTGTGTCAGAAATAAAAAAATCTGCCTCTGTCAGAGATAAAAAATGCGCTTAGTCTTTGCCATCCTCGGCGTACCATCGTACGCCTTCCGGTGTCAAATCCTACAAATAGTGTAATTTCTGCGAATTTTCCCGTGCCGTTAACCGCCTGACTGCAGACTTTATTAAGTTAGTTTTTTCCGACGCGTGAGGTCAGTGTCTGCTTTTTCCGATAAATGCCCATATTTCACGAAATTGCATCCGCTTTTCTGCGGAAAATCGGCGCACTTCCGCAAAATATGAACATTTTTCGTCAAACGGTAAAGTGATATCCGAAATCCGAAGCCGAATTATGATTTCCTGATGTCCCGAGGGTACATCGGAAAGCCCTTGGGCTTCTGCTTTTATTATACAAACTGCACAAGGGGAATGCAAGTTTTTTTGTTTTGATATTTATGAATTTTTCTTATCCATTAAAGTATTTACAAGAAGCTTTTATTTTTGTATAATCAATATATATTGCCTTTATTTGGGAAAGTGAGGTTATTTTATGCTTAAAGGAAAAAAAGTGCTTCTCGGAATCACGGGAGGAATCGCCTGCTATAAGGCGGCTGAGCTCACATCTCTTCTTAAAAAACAGCACGCCGATGTGAATGTTATTATGACAAAGGGTGCTGTGGAGTTTATGACTCCTCTCACCTTTGAGGCACTGACGGGAAACCGTGTCCATACTGATGTTTTTGACAGGGAGTGCGCCACGGAAATTCCTCATATCTCGCTTTCGGCGGATGCGGATGTGCTTATAATTGCTCCCGCTACGGCAAATATCATAGCAAAGCTTTCAAACGGAATAGCGGACGATATGCTCTCTTCGACGGCTCTCGCCTGCAGCTGCAAAAAAATAATAGCTCCCGCCATGAACACGAGAATGCTTGAAAATCCCGTAACGGCGGATAATATCGAGCGCCTCAAAAAATACGGCTGGCTCGTTATTGAGCCCGATGCGGGAAGACTTGCCTGCGGAGATACGGGAAAGGGAAAGCTCCCCGCCCCCGAGGTGCTTCTTGAAGCCGTGCTTTATACTGCGGCAAAGGAAAAGGACCTTGCGGGAAAAAAGGTGCTTGTCACCGCAGGGCCCACTAAAGAGGCAATAGACCCCGTAAGATATATAACAAACCGTTCAACGGGTAAAATGGGCTATGCTCTGGCGAGAACGGCGGCAATGAGAGGCGCTGATGTCACTCTTGTTACAGGCTCGGACACACTGCCCGATATCCCCTTTATAAACACCGTTCATATTGAAAGCGCAAGGGATATGCTTGAAGCGGTAAAGGAATTCAGTGATTCCGATATCATAGTTAAGGCCGCCGCCGTTGCCGACTACAGACCGAAAGCCGTAGCCGAGGACAAGATAAAAAAGAGCGACGGCGATGCCGTAATAGAGCTTGACAGAACGGACGATATCTTGAAATACCTCGGAGAAAACAAAAAAGAGGGACAGCTTCTCTGCGGTTTTTCAATGGAAACAAGAGATCTTATCGAAAATTCAAGAAAGAAGCTCATAAACAAGAAGCTTGATATGATATGCGCCAATAATCTCAAGGTAGAGGGCGCGGGCTTCGGCACATCCACCAATGTCATAACTCTTATAACAAAGGACGAAGAGACCGAGCTGCCCCTTATGTCAAAGGAAGAGGCGGCGGATATAATTTTCACAAGGCTTCTTTCAATGCTTTAAGATTAATTAAAATTAAAATGACTATACTACATATGGAGTTGATAAAATGCGTCTTGATAAATACTTAAAGGTCTCCCGCCTTGTAAAAAGGCGTACCGTTGCAAATGAGCTGTGTGATGCAAAGCATGTTGAGGTCAACGGAAAAACAGCAAGAGCATCATATGAGATCAAGGTCGGTGACATCATCGACATTCAGATGGGCTCAAATCACATAAAGGCACAGGTTGAAACGGTTACGGAATATGCAACCAAGGAAAGCGCTTCAACAATGTATAAGCTTCTGTAAAAATGAAAAAGGGGTGTCATGATGCACAATATAAGCGCACCCGAAAATTTTGGGGAAAATCACATAAGAGAAATAAAAGAGCCTGAAAAGAGAAAAAAAAGAGAAAAGCCCCGCTTCTCTCTTACTACCTTTATTGTAACGCTTATTGTGTCAATAATCGTAAGTACGGTTTCGGGCGCAGTCGGTGCGCTGGTCATTTATCCCGTGCTGATTCCGGGTGAGGTGCCGACTGAAGAAAATAACGAATTCGTAATTGAGGAGCAAAGCACGGCAGCAGCCGTGAACACAGAGCTTACAACGGGTGAGGAAATAACTGAAAGGGCAGAGGAAAACACCTTTATGCCCCCTGAAAGCACTCCCGAGGTGCCCGTTTCTCCCGTTCCGGAAAATACAACCGCTCCCGCCGAAAGCGCTCTTTCAAAGGGTGAGATATATGCCGAGGCGGTAAACAGCGTTGTTACGATAACCGCCTCCTGGAAGCAGTATTATTCCTCAATTCTCGGCTCATACTACCGCCCTGCCACCTCCTCGGGCACAGGCTTTGCGGTAACCGACAACGGATATATCGTTACAAATAACCATGTTGTCGAAAATGCCGAGGAGCTTACCGTTACCGATTATAACGGCAAGGAATATAAGGCAAAGGTCGTCGGCACGGTTCCTGAAAATGATTTCGCGGTCATAAAGATAAATGCCGAAATTGAGCCTGTCGTTCTCGGAAATTCCTCTGACCTTAATGTGGGTGACGATATTATGGTAATAGGAAACGCCCTCGGCGAGCTCTCTTATACCTTTACAGACGGTATCATCAGCCATCTCAGCCGTTCCGTCACCGTTGAAACGGGAACGGTAATAAATATGTTCCAGACCAACGCCGCCATCAATAACGGTAATTCGGGCGGGCCTGTCTATAATATGGACGGTGAGGTGGTAGGTATTGCCAGTGCAAAATATGCCTCGGATAAAATAGAGGGTCTGGGCTTCTGTATTCCCATTGACGATGTAAAGACTATGATGAGTGACATCATCGTTTACGGCTACATCAAGGGCAAGCCCTCTCTCGGCATTACCATCCAGACCGTCACATCAGCTATGGCTTCAAGATATTCCATCCCGCAGGGCTGTTATGTGGTAGCCCTCGATAAGGACAGCCCCTGCTATGAGGCGGGAATAAGAAGCGGGGATGTAATAACAAAGATAGGCTCAAAGTCAGTGAATTCAACCGACACTGCCGTCAGCATCCTCTCGGATAAAAAAGCAGGCGGAAAAATAAGCATAACCTACTATAGCTCGGGTGAAAGCCATACGGTAAACATAACCCTTGCCGAAAAGAAGCCAAGAGACCCGAGAACACAGTACACCAATGTTATTGATATATAGAATTACAACTCCCTAAAACGGGAGGGGGAACTGTGTAGTGTGATAACATAGTTTACAAAATGTCCGAGGACATAGTTTACACTTTTAAGTATAATAAAGGCAATCACATCGAAAGGAAGATGGGTATGCCTTGGAAAGAAAAGAG
>SVOV01000036.1 GCA_015066205.1 Oscillospiraceae bacterium | reverse complement strand
GCAGGAAGTAATAAGAGGAAGATTTTCCTTCTTCTGATATCTGCCGAGGAATTCGGTTGCTTCTTCCATAATTGTAAGGTCAGCTGAGAAATTGGTATCGAATACCTTATCAAAGCCGAGAGCTCTGAGAGCAGCAACAAGCTTACCTGTAACAACAGTGCCCATTTCATAGCCGAATTCTTCACCGAGACCTACTCTTACAGCGGGAGCAGTCTGAACGATAACATGCTTTGAGGGATCATTGATAGCATCAAGAACCTTCTGTGTGTCATCTCTTTCAGCGATAGCTCCTGTGGGACATACAGTTATACACTGTCCGCAGGAAATACAGGATACGCTGCCGAGAGGCATTTCAAATGCACAACCGATATGAGTATCAAAGCCTCTTGCGTTTGCACCGATAACGCCTACACCCTGATTCTTTTCACAGGCAGCTACACAGCGGCGGCAAAGGATACACTTTTCATTATCTCTGTACATATGAGATGCGGAAGCATCGATAACGGAATGAGTCTTTGCACCTGCGAAAGCAGTTTCTGTGTCAATGCCGTAATCGTGGCAAAGCTTCTGAAGCTCACAAGAGCCTGAACGAACACAGGAAAGACATTCTTTCTTGTGGTTTGAAAGAATAAGCTTAAGAGTAGTTCTTCTTGCTTCGATAACCTCGGGAGAATTTGTATATATCTCCATTCCTTCATTTACAGGGAATACGCAAGCAGCAACAAGGCTTCTTGCACCCTTAACCTTAACAACACAGATACGGCAAGCACCGATCTCGTTGATTTCCTTAAGGAAGCAGAGAGTAGGAATTTCAATTCCTGCCATACGGGCAGCTTCAAGAATAGTACTGCCGGCGGGAACGGTATAGTCTCTGCCGTTAATTTTGATATTTACATCAGCCATTTTTCCGTTCCTCCTTATTTCTTGATAATTGCGCCGAACTTACATTTTTCAATACAAGCACCGCACTTGATACACTTGGACTGGTCAACAACATGAGGATTCTTTACTGTACCGGAGATAGCACCGACGGGGCATACTCTGGAGCAAAGTGTACAACCCTTACACTTGTCTTCAACGATAGTAATGGAAAGAAGGCTCTTACATACGCCTGCAGGACACTTCTTGTCAACAACATGAGCAATATATTCGTCCTTGAAGAACTTATATGTTGAAAGAACAGGGTTGGGAGCTGTCTGACCGAGACCGCAAAGAGAATTTTCCTTGATGTAAAGGCAAAGCTTCTCCATCTCGTCAAGATCTTCAAGAGTTCCCTGACCGCTTGTGATCTTTTCAAGAATTTCATAAAGTCTCTTTGTACCGATACGGCAGGGAGTACACTTACCGCAGGACTCATCAACTGTGAATTCAAGGAAGAACTTTGCGATATCAACCATACAGGTATCTTCGTCCATAACGATAAGACCGCCTGAACCCATCATAGCACCCTGTGCAACGAGGTTATCATAGTCAATCTCAATATCGAGAAGAGATGCGGGGATACAACCGCCGGAGGGTCCGCCTGACTGAGCAGCCTTGAAGCTCTTTCCGTTGGGGATACCGCCGCCGATGTCCTCAATAACCTCACGGAGAGTAGTTCCCATAGGAATCTCAACAAGACCTGTATTGTGAATCTTACCGCCGAGAGCGAATACCTTTGTACCCTTGGACTTTTCAGTACCCATAGAGTTAAAGAATTCAGCACCGTGAAGAAGGATCTGAGGAATATTGGCAAAGGTCTCAACATTGTTTTCTGTTGTGGGCTTGCCGAAAAGACCCTTTACTGCGGGATAGGGAGGACGGGGACGGGGCTCACCGCGGTTACCTTCGATTGAAGTCATAAGAGCAGTTTCTTCACCGCAGACGAATGCACCTGCACCAAGACGGATAAAGAGATCAAAATCAAAGCCTGAACCGAAGATGTCCTTACCTAAAAGGCCGTATGCTCTTGCATCGTCGATAGCCTTCTGAAGACGGTTAACAGCGATGGGATATTCAGCACGGACATATACATAACCTTCTGTAGCGCCTGTAGCATAACCGCAGATGGTCATAGCTTCAACGATAGCGTGGGGGTCGCCTTCAAGAACCGAACGGTCCATAAATGCACCGGGGTCACCTTCGTCTGCATTACATACAACATACTTCTGGTCTGCCTGATTCTTTGCAGTAAAGCTCCACTTAAGACCTGTGGGGAAACCGCCGCCTCCGCGTCCGCGAAGACCTGAATCCATAACAACCTTGATAACCTCTTCGGGTGTCATTTCCGTAAGACACTTACCGAGAGCGGCATAACCGTCCATAGCAATGTATTCATCAATGCTTTCGGGGTTGATAACACCGCAGTTACGGAGAGCAACTCTCTTCTGCTTTGCATAGAAAACAGTATCATTAAGAGATACGTTACCGTGCTCGATAACAGCATCCTCTGAAACTTCATTATAAACAAGGCGTTCAACAACACGGCCCTTGAGAAGATGTTCTTCAACGATATCCTTGACATCACCCTCCTGAACCTGGCTGTAGAATGTTCCGTCGGGATAAACGATAACAACGGGACCGAGAGCACAAAGACCGAAACAACCTGTTCTTACAACCTTGACTTCGTCAATAAGACCGTTTTTCTCGATCTGAGATTCAAATTCGGCGATAAGCTTACTGCTGCCGGATGATGTACAGCCGGTACCGCCGCAGATCAATACCTGTGCGCGAATCATAATTTATACCTCCAATATATATCTACTAATTATAAACTTCTCAGATATTGCTTACTGTATATTCAGCAATAACCTTGCCGCCCTTAAGGTGTTTTTCGGTAACTTCCTTTGCCTTTTCGGGAGTCATTTTGACATAAGTAACTTTTTCCTTGCCTGCTTCGAAGATCTCAACAACGGGCTCATACTGGCAAATACCGATACAGCCTGTCTGAGTAACAGTTACCTTATCTGAAAGATTAAGGCTGTTAACTTCTTCAACAAAAGCATTGAGAACGGGTCTTGCGCCTGCTGCGATACCGCAGGTTGCCATACCTACAACAACTCTGATGTCAGAGCTGCCTTCACGAAGTACAACTTTGTTTTGCATTTTTTCTTTGATTGCTGCAAGTTCTGCTAAAGACTTCATAAAAATGTTCCTTTCATTTTTTGAGTATATTTGTTTTTAATAACCTATTTCCGAATACTGTTCCTTAAGATAACCGCCGATCCATGTGATGACCTCAAAGGTATCAAGGGGAATATCTCCCAAAACCTCTTTCAGTTCATCAGTATCAAGTGTTACCGCACCCTTATCAGTATTATGCTCAAAAATCCATCTGATTGCCGGCTGTCCCTGAATCAGGACCGTCATTGTTGACACTATATCTCCGAGAGGAGTGAAATCAAGATGATTTTTGTAAAAAGAAGCTGAAATTTCCGTTCCGTGTGAATCGGGAAAATCTTCTTTGTATCTTGACGATATATTAAGCTCTCCTCCTGTCTGCCGGGCTGCAAGCATAAAGAGAGGAATCCCGAGTCCCACCTTTCTTGTGGTCC
Organism: Oscillospiraceae bacterium; assembly: GCA_015066205.1. Lineage (GTDB taxonomy): Bacteria > Bacillota > Clostridia > Oscillospirales > Acutalibacteraceae > RUG806. Next base: position 24,487 of record SVOV01000036.1, on the reverse strand, counting down.
TCGTTGTGGTAAATGGATTTGTTACACTTTCGAGAAAATCCTTTTTCATTCCGCAACCGTTGTCAGTTATTTCAATGGTCAGCATATCGTCGTTTTCATTAAGTGTGATCCTGATAGTGTCAGCACCTGCTTTTACTGAATTCTGCGCGATATCAAGAATGTTCAGCGAAAGTTCCTTCATCCTATTTACCTCTGAGTATTCTGAATAATTCCCGACGGACTCTGTCACCTGAATAAGGCTCATCGTCTATTTCAAGATAAAACTGCTTGTCTCTCATATCCCACAAATAATGGGCATCAGAAGAAACAAGAGGCCTTCTTGTTTTCAATTCGGGATATTTTTCTTTGTATTCTTCGATTTTTTCTCCGTTGTGAAAGCCTGCGCACAGGTAATTTTCATCATCGGGAAAAATACCGAGAGTAGCTATAATTCCGTTGGCTTCCCTGTCTACATGGGCGGGATAGCAAATTCCGCCGTGGTTCATAACAAGGGGGGCCGCTTCATCAACGGTTATAAATGTGGCATTGGAAAGAAGAAATTCTTCCGTTCCGATAACCTCATCCATTCCGTTCATTATCATTTGTTCGCCGAAGATATCAACTCTGTTAGGAATTTTCATTCTTTTATCCTGAATAAAAGAATCGAACTCCAAGGCAGCATCAAGCTCCTCAAAAAGACAGACCATATGAATATCCTCTGCCGTTGTCAGCTCCATTCCCGCAACGGGAATAATGCCGTTTCTCTTTGCCGCTTCAAAAAAAGCGGGACAGTTTTTAGATGTATTATGGTCAGTCAGAGCAACTATATTAAGACCGTTGAGAGCTGCCATTCCCGCAATATTATTCGGTGTCATATCATCATCACCGCAGGGTGACAGGCAGGAATGGATATGAAGATCGTAATAATACTTATTCATATATCTTTTGCGATTTCAACTGCTATTTCAAAAGCAGTTTTCTCCGAAAGAACTATATTGACACCTTTTTCTTCAGCTGTCGAAAGAACAGACTCGTCAGGCTTTGCGCCTTCTGCAACAATTACAACAGCAACATCAGCGAGAGCACCTACGGCTGCGATGTTGATATTTGTCATAATTGTTATCCAGGCACAGTCCTCTTTGGCTCTGCCCATAACCCAGCTGAGAAGATCACCGATATAACCGCCTGAGACCTCTCTGTCGGGAGAAGGCATTGAAGCTGCTTCAAAGCCGTATTTCTGAGATAACTCTTTAACTGTCATTCTCTGTTCCTCCGCAGTCATCGGAATTTTTCTTATGTTCAAGAACAATGCACTTTCTGTCCGCATTGATACCCCTTACCATATCCTCGGCAAAGGCTCTGCAGGTAGGTGCACCGCAGGCACCGCAGTCAATTCCGGGGAGCTCTTTTCTTATCTCCTGCATCTTTGCCATCATCCTCATTGATTCAGCCATACTGTCGCTGAGTCTTGAAATGGGAGTATAATCGGGAAGATCCTCCGTAATAAAGCTTTCGGGAACGAAATTTGCATCCTTCGGAATAAAATTCTTTGAAACCTGCATATACCGTCTTACCGTCTGAAGACGGGTCTTCGCAATAAAGGGGTTTTCTATTGTCATAACACCGCCGACACATCCGCCGATACAGGCATTGAGCTCAACAAATTCTATCTGCGGAATATTTCCGTTTTCAATAGATTCAAGCACCTGTATACAGTTTTCAATACCGTCAGCAAAAAGATAGCTGTCATTGAGAATTGCGGAAGATTCTCCTCCTGAGGAAGCCCAACCGATACCTATCATTCCCGCTTCTGAAGAAATCTGCGGTGTATTATTCTTTTTCATAGCACTGAGGAGCATAAAATATATGTCACTCAAAGAAACTACGACATCTACATTACTCTTATAATTTCCGAAGCCGTTTCTGATATAGCTTACCTTTGCGGCACAGGGAGAAATAAAGAAAACTCCGATATCATCATCAGAAAGCTCGGGATGGAGCTGCTTTGCTCTCTTTTTTGCTTCACAGGCTGCTATTTCCATAGGCGGAAGCAAAGGTAAAATATTATCCTTAAGATAAGGAAAACGAAGAGTAATAAGTCTTGAGATCACAGGACAGGCGGAGCTTATAACGGGCTTTTTGATTCCCTCAGATTTGAGAAAAAGTCTTGTATAGCCCGAAACCACCTCAGCAGCCTTTGCTACCTCATAGACATCATCAAAACCGATGTCAAGAAGGCCCTGTAATACTGCATCAACATCATCAAGTCCGTCAAACTGTCCGAAAAGAGCAGGTGCGGGAAGAGCAATCTTCCACTTATAGTGCTGATAATGCTCGAATTTACTGCACATAGCTTTTTTAGCCTTGTGCGGGCATACTCTTATACATTCACCGCAGTCTATGCATCTGTCGGTATTGATCTCGGCGTGACCTGATACTATTCTGATAGCTTCCGTGGGACAGTGCCTTATGCAGGTAGTACAACCCGTACACTTTTCCACATCAAGCACAACAGAGTGTCTGTAAGAATTCAAACCATCACCTTATTTACTTGAGGTAAACACACATTGTAATAGTAGTACCGACTCCGATTTCGGATTCAATTTTCATTTCATCGGTATATCGCTTCATATTGGGAAGTCCCATACCTGCACCGAAGCCGAGAGAACGCACATTTTCAGTGGCGGTAGAATATCCCTCCTGCATTGCAAGGTCGATATCGGGAATACCGGGTCCCTTGTCAGCAAGGATTATTTCTATTTTGTCCTCATAAACTATAACATCGGCTGAACCGCCGTCTGCATGGATTACCATATTAATTTCGCCTTCGTAAAGGGCTATTGAAACCTGTCTGATAATTTCGGGCGGAAGACCGAGTCTTCTCAGGTTCTTTTTGACCTGAACGGAAGCCTGTCCTGCCGATACAAAATTATCTCCGTCAACATCAAAGTGAAATTTAAGTGATTCAGTCATATCTTTGTACCTGTTAATCCGTTAACATATAGAGTTCCGCAGGCATCATACATACGCTTTTTTGTTGCCAGAAGAACAATTCCGCTGTCATTTGCCGCCTCTATCATTTCGGGAGTAGGACGCTTTGAACGCACAAAAACGATACATATCATATCCATCATTTCTGCTGTTCTCACGACCTGAAGATTCACAAGTCCTGTGAGAAGCACCGCCTGATCCTTGACAAAAGCAAGAACATCGCTCATCATATCGCTTCCGCAGGCTGAATGCACATCTTTTTCAAGAAATTCCTCACCGCAAAGAATATCGGCATCAAGTAATTCTTTTAAGGTACTGATTTTCATAATAAAAATTATCCTTTTATCTGATTATTCGTACTTTGCAAGTATATCAGGAATCATATCTGCCGTAAGCTTACCGTAAACATCATCATTAATTGTCATAACGGGGGCAAGACCACAGGCACCGATACAACGGCAAGCTTCAATTGAGAACTTTCCGTCTTCTGAGCACTCGCCTGCTTCAACTCCGAGAACCTCACAGATCTTATCAAGAACCTGCTGAGCACCCTTAACATAGCAAGCTGTTCCGAGGCAGATAGAAATATTGTACTTACCCTTGGGTGAAAGTGAAAACTGAGCATAGAAGGTTGCTACGCCGTAAACCTTTTCAACGGGCACATCAAGTCCTTCTGCTATCTTACACTGCACTTCATAGGGAAGATATCCGTAAATTGCCTGAGCATCCTGCATTACTGCCATAAGACGGCTCTTATCGCCCTTTGCCGAAGCAATTACTTCCTCAAGTTTTGCTGCCTGTTCGGGGGTGTCAACAAAAGGAAGATTACTGATTTTTTTCTCCATTCTTTATTTCCTCCATTCAAATTTTGGTGAAATTAAATATACGACGGCACATAGCCATTCATCGTGTATTATAGCACAATGTTTTTTTTAAGTCCATAGGAAAAACAAAGAAAAAAGTGTTTTTTGTTATAAAATTAACAATTTTTTCTTTCTTTTTTCTTTTTAGCACTTTTTTCTCTTGTAATGTCGGTTTAATATATGTATAATATATTAAAAATTAATATTTCGGAGGAAATTACAAATGGATAAAAAAGTACTTGTTGAAACATCCGCAAGACATGTTCATGTATCAAAAGAAGACCTTGAGATCCTTTTCGGTGAGGGATATGAGCTTACGAAGAAAAAAGATCTTTCTCAGCCCGGCCAGTATGCTTGTGAAGAAAGAGTTCAGGTTATAGGCCCCAAGAGCTCATTCCCCGGAGTTTCAATTCTCGGTCCCGTAAGAAATGCAACTCAGGTTGAAATTTCTGCTTCTGATGCCCGTTCGATCGGTGTTTCTGCTCCCGTAAGAGAATCTGGCGACATCAAGGAATCAGGCGCCTGCAAGCTCGTAGGCCCCAAAGGTGAGGTAGAGATCAGCGAAGGCGTTATCGTTGCAAAAAGACATATACATATGACCTCTGCCGACGCTGCAGAATTCGGACTTACAGACAAGCAGGTCGTAAGTGTTAAGATCGAATCAGCAGAACGCTCACTTACCTTCGGTGATGTAGTTGTAAGAGTAAATGACAGCTTCGCACTCGCTATGCACATCGATACAGATGAAGCTAATGCTGTTCTCGCAGGCGGCAATGCAATGGGCGAGATCATCAAATAAGAAAATCGAGAACAAGGGCGGTTTCCGAATATCGGAAGCCGTCTTTTTTTTATTTATAAAAGTTATTTTTTTCAAAAAAAACTCCATAATATTACAGATATTATCCGTAAATAGCTTAGTGATTCTCAGTGAATAAATAAATAGATTTATTGCAAAAATTTTATCTTATTTTATATGTTTTACAATTATATAAAACTGCAAATGCGGAAAATTAATTAATGCACGGAGGTGATAAATTGAAAAAAATTATCAAAGCGTTTTCTTTAATTCTGTCATTTTTTGTAAGTATAATTTTCAGTCTTATTATTTACGGCTGCGAGGTTTTACCCGACAGCATAAAGCTTGACGAATATAATGCTGTGTTTTCCGGAATATATAAAGCCGACGGTATAGCATCTGTAACACCCGTATCCGTAAATAATAAAAGCTCAACAGAAACAAAAGGCTCATCAATAAAGCTCTTCGGCTCATTTCCCGTTAAATCCGTAAACATCGAAAAAGCCGACAGGAAGTATGTAACTCCCGGTGGTGAGCTTATAGGAATCAAGCTTAAGACTGACGGTGTTCTTATTGTCGGGACAGAGAGCTTTGAAACATCAAACGGTGAAGTCTGCCCCGCTGAAAAGGCAGGTCTTCAGGTTGGAGATACACTCATAAGTATTGACGGAAAAAGAATTACTCTCAATTCACAGCTGTCGGAAATCTTTGCAAATTCGGAAGGAAAAACTCTGAAAATGAAAATAATAAGAGACGGCAAAGAAACAGAAATAAGAATAACACCTGAAAAAGATTCTATGACAGGAGTTTTCAAGGGTGGTCTGTGGATAAGAGATTCAACAGGCGGTATCGGAACTCTGACTTATACGGATATTTCAACAGGTGAATTGGCAGCTCTCGGACACGGCATATATGATGTTGATACAGGGAAGCTTTTGCCGACACTGAACGGTATCTTTGTTTCAGCTTCCCTTTCGGGAATCACCAAAGGAACAAACGGCTCGGCGGGAGAGCTTCGCGGGTCACTCGGCTCGGAATATTTAGGTGAGATATATACTAATTGTGAAAACGGAATCTACGGAAATGCAGCACTCATAAAAAACCTTGAAAATGTAATACCCGTAGCCTTTCCTTATGAGGTTAAAACCGGTCCTGCTCAGATAATTTCAACGGTTCATGGCAACGAAAAATGCTATTATGATATTGAAATAGATAAAATCAATTCTTCCAATGAAAACAAAAATATGATAATCCGCGTTACTGACAAAAACCTGCTTGAGCTTACTGGTGGAATCGTTCAGGGAATGAGCGGCAGTCCCATTATTCAGAACGGTCAGATAGTAGGTGCTGTCACTCATGTTTTTTTGAATGACCCTACAAGAGGCTACGGAATTTTCATTGATAATATGATGGATGCTGCAAACTCTGCAGCATAAGAATAAACAAAAAGATGCTTTCTGACGGCAAGGCGGCAGCTATGCTCCGCCTTGTTTTTTAATGTCAATTATGGTATATTTAAATAAAAGGCGGTGGACAAATGAATAATCAACCTTTAGATTCTGAAAGCGCAAGCTTCGCTCTGCAATATAGCTGGGAGATACATAGACAGGCATTTGGCCCTATACTGGAACCGGCATTTACGGAAAACCCGCAGGTACGCATTTTGCTGACAAACGCATTAAACCATATCAGCAGACGGGAAATCAAACGCGGAATGGAGCTTCTTCAGGAAATACATCCGTACTGTATTTACAATGAAGACAAAGCCGCGTGGGCATTTTTCGTTGGTCTTTGTTTTGAAATGGGCGGTGCGCGGGAGCAAATGCTGGAATGGTACGAAAAAGCAGGTAATATCGGTCATCGCTTTTACCTGCCCTATTTAAAACTTGCAAAAGCCGCACATTCTGCTGCTCAATTCAACAAGGCAAAAGAGTACTATAATACGGCTATCGATTGTCTGTTGGAAATGCCCGAAGATGATAGAAGTGAAACCATACTCGGCTCTGCATATACAAATCTGACATCATGTCTTACGATGCTCCATCAATATACGGAAGCAGAAAAAGCCTGGAAAACAGCACAGAAATATCCCGCCCAACCGGGTGCGGATGCTACTGCCGCTATTTTATATGCCGCTATGGGAGATGCAGAAAAAACCGAAAAGCACATCGGGCAATTAAAGCTGAAGCACCCCGCCTGGTTACAACAAACTAAAGAAATGACCGATCAAATATTAAACGGCACACATCCCGCCTTCCCTGAAACGGACTGATATGTATGTGCTGAAAAAAACAGGAGAATAAGGATATGAGCAAAAATGAAGAGTTCTTTATTCATGTCAGTGATACACCAAAACGATTATTTATTTCCCGTCCGGAAAAGATTAAAGGTGATGCACTTTCTCCTTGCTGTATGACGCCTGACGATGTTGATTTTGAAATGTCCTCCGGAAAGAATTCCGAAATTCTTGAAATTTACGGAATGAATCAGGAAAGCCTTGAATATTTCGTACAGCATTACGGAAAGACCTATCGCTATCTTTCTTTTTTCAAATGTCAGTTAATTAATGATTTCTCTCCTCTTGAGGATCTAAAAAAGCTTGAGGAAGTAAGCATATACTGGAACATCCGCGCCGACAAGCTTTGGAATTTCAGTAATAATACCGCATTAAAAACCATTACCGTAAAAGAGGCAAAAAAGTTAACATTAAAGCCGGAGCTTCTGAAAACCTCATCCGTTATGGAAACGGTTCATTTTTCAGGCGATATTTTTAACAACTATCCGATGGAATCCTTGGATTGTTTTGCCGATATGCCTGCATTGAAGCATTTATGGCTGAATAATATCAGATTAAATAATAAAAGTTTGGATGCCCTGAAATCTATGCCGTCACTGAAACGATTTGATTTTGATGCAGGTATGTTCACAACGGAGGAAATTGCCTGGATCGTTGCAAAATATCCCGAATTAGAAGGAAAATGTCTTTGTGCATATAACAAAGAAGATGCGTTACTGAATGATGTGCGTGTTTGCGGCTACAGAAAACCCGGACTTGACCTCCCTCAGCATCAGAAGCGTCTGGACAAATACATTGAGCAGTTTAATGCCTTAGTAGAAAAGTATAAAAACGAGGGATGAACCATCGCATTTTTTCAATTATAACAAATATAGCTTTTACATTTAATACCGCAAAATATATAAATTATATCATACAAAGAGGTGACGAGCGTGAAGCTTACAGATATAAAAAAGCTGTTGGATGAAAACGGTTATACATATACCGAGATCACAGTTTCCAGCCGAGCGGAGTTTTACCGACAGAAGGGCTTTAAGCCGACTGACGATACCGGAGCATTTATTCTGCTGTCCGTCAATAATCCGAATCACGACAAAAACATAGAGTTGATTTTTACCGATGCTTCGGAAGAGCCTGAATTTTACGATCTTGAATTCGGCAACTTCTGGTACGAGATGTTTGGCTGCCGTGACGAAGAGCTGCCCGTTTATCTTTCAGAAGAAATGAAAAGGATTATTCAAGGTGAAGCCTATATCATTGAGGCAACCGATGCAAAAACAGGCAGATGGTTCTTTGATGCAATCTATTACGATCTTCCTGATGAAGATCTGAATAGCATGGATGAATTTCACAGAACATTATCAAAGATCCGTGCACCCAAAAGCTTATGGAGAAAGCTTACCGGAAGAACAGATGTATATGAAATTTTCAATTGGACAAACTACGAAAGAATTGTGAAATAATACTTAATGACATGTATATTAACGGGTAAGAGAACTATTAAAAGTAAAATCCGAATTACAAATATATATTAGTCGTATTTTATAACTAAAGCCCATAAACAAATAAAAGAATTGCAGTATCAGAACAAAATGCTGATACTGCAGTTTTTTTATTCAGAAATTCTCCAGTTTATTCCGTAAATATTACAGGGTGAAGCTTCATTTTCCTTTGCATAAAAAACGGTATAAATACTGCCGTCGGGAAGCTCTGCGGAGCACGGATATCCGAGATCGTCACTGATACCGTTGACATAAAGTGTATTATTGGTATCCCAGGATTTACCGTTATCGGTTGAAAACATTGCTCGTATTTCAAAGGGAGCTTCTCTGTAGCCGTAAAGAGAGCAAAGCACACCCGAGGAATGCTTCAGGATATGGCAAGGAGCACCGCCGAAATCAGAAAGCAGTTTTTCGGGCACGGACCAGCTTTTGCCTTTATCAAAGGACACCGACTGATAGGTGCTGAAATTCTCTTCTGATCTGATATGACACACAAGCGTGCCGTCAGAAAGCTCCGCAACATAGGGTTCTGACGGAGTGATCCTTTTTCCGTTTTCATAAATATCGGGAATCGTTCCGACATATTCCGTACTGCCGTTTTCGGGATCGAGCTTATAAGCCTCAATATGCTCAAGAAAATCATTGGGTCTGTCTTCGGTATTAAAGACATAACCTACCCAGAGTATCTCACCGTCCGAAAGCTCAACAGGTCCGTGAGGTGAAGAAACCGGGCTTTTATATATTTTTCCGAAGGTCACTCCCCCGTCACGGCTTATTCTGAAGGTCGTGCCGAGTGCCTCCTCCTCTTCCCTGTCTGTTACCGTATCAAGATAAGCATTGATATATGCTTTGATATCTTCAGGCTGATCTTCAGCATTGCGGCGCTGCATTTTTCTTGTATTATTAAAGGATGTAACAATAAGTCCGTTTTCTCCGAAGCGGCACAGCCCCACATCACGGTCATCGAGAACTGTATCAATTACGGTTACGGGTCTTGTAAAGTTTTTTCCGTCATCATAAGAATAAGCAATAACACCCTTACCGAAGGGACAAATATGATCGAGTCTGAAGCCTGATGCACCTGCGATAAGTCTGCCGTCCGACATTCTGACTAAAGACGGCCATCCGAAATAATTATGCTTTGAATCGGGATTAGACATTATTATTTCTGCATTTCTTATAATTTCAATTTTCATTATTTCCCACCCTTTCTTTTGTTATTATCTCATTTTGACGAAAGCAAATCAATATATTTCAGCAAAAACAAAAAAGGATAATACATAAAAAACAAAATCAATTATTCTGAACAACCGAAAAATTTTTTGATTAAACAATCCCGCCGCATCATTTTCAATGCGGCGGGATAATCTTTTTTGCATCTTATTTGATTTCGGAAAGCTGAACGGGTCTGTGCTCTGCAACGGATTTCTTTGCAGCAAGACCTATTTTAACTGACTGCATACCTGCGTGGATACCTACGGGAACATCTGTGTTGTTTTCACAGGCATCAACGAACTGACGCATTTCTTCGGAGAAGGAGCCCATATATCTTTCAAGGAAGAAGAAGAGGGGTTTTTCACCTGTTACGCCGTTTTCATCAGCGATAACTGCTGTTGAAAGAGTGTCATTTGCAGTTGCAACCATACCCTTTGAACCGAAGAGTTCTGCTCTCTGGTCATAGCCGTAAGCAGCACGGCGGGAGTTATCGATAACAGCGAGAGCGCCGTTTGCCATCTTCATTGTGATAATAGCCGTGTCAACATCGCCCTGTTCGCCTATAGCGGGATCAACAAGAACTGCTGAATTTACATAGACCTCTTCAACATCGCTGTTTGTAAGGAAGCAAGCCATATCAAAATCGTGAATGGTCATATCAAGGAAAATACCGCCTGATACAGCAATATACTTGGGGTTGGGAGGCTCGGGGTCACGGGATGTAATCTTAAGAATGTGAGCTTCACCGATCTTACCCATATCATAAGCTTTTCTGATAGCCGCAAAATTATGGTCAAAACGGCGGTTGAAGCCTACCTGGAACTTGATTTCGGGATGCTTTGCCAGTGCATCGGCAACAGCCTGAATCTTTTCTATTGAATGATCAACGGGCTTTTCACAGAAGACATGCTTTCCTGCTTCAATAGCCTCTATTGAAATTGCTGAATGGGTATCTGTTGATGAACATACAAGAACTGCATCTATTTCCTTATCTTCAAGGATCTTCTTATAATCTGTATAGATATCCTTTACACCGAAGCCTTCACAAAAAGCCTTTGTTTCATCGTTCATAAAGGGGTCTGCAATAGCCTTGACTGTTGCATTCTTTACATGATAGGAAATTGATTCAAGATGAACCTTGCCGATTCTGCCGGCACCGATAATACCAATTGTAAGCATTTTAATTTCTCCTTATATATCAGATAGTGCCGTCCCAGGTGGAAACAGCCTTATTTGTTTTTTCTTCTTCGTCAAACCAACGCTGAGTTACACACTTGCTTTCTGTAAAGAAGCGGTAAGCATCCTTGCCGAGACAGTGAAGATCACCGAAGAAGGAATCCTTATGACCCGAGAAGGGGAAGAAGCCGATCGGTACGGGTATACCAACATTGACACCAACCATACCGCCGTGGGTATTACGAACGAATTCTCTTGCAAAATAGCCGTTCTGAGTAAAGATAACAGAACCGTTTGCATAAGGATTGTTATTCATTATTTCAAGACCTTCCTGGAAAGTCTTGCATCTCTTGATTGAAAGAACGGGGCCGAATACCTCATCTCTGCCGATGGTCATATCTTCTGTAACATTGTCGAAGATCGTGGGGCCTACATAATAGCCGTCTTCAAAGCCCTCTACAACACAATTTCTGCCGTCAAGAACAAGAGTAGCACCCTCTCTTACGCCCTTATCAATATCGGCAATAACCTCATCATAGTGTTTCTTATAAGTGATGGGACCGAGCTTTGATGTCTTATCAACAGCAGGGCCTACCTTAATAAGCGAAGCCTGCTTCTTGAGCTCTGCTACAAATTCATCAGCAATAGCCTCTTCAACAACACAGCATGAAAGAGCCATACATCTCTGACCGGCACAGCCGTATGCGGAATTGATGATACCAGCAACTGTTCTTTCGATGGGAGCATCTGACATAACAAGAGCGTGATTCTTTGCCTGACAAAGAGCCTGTACTCTTTTTCCGTTGGCGGCGGCCTTCTGATAAATGAGTTTTCCGACGGGAGTTGAGCCTACAAATGTAATACCCTTCACATCGGGATGTTCAAGTATAAGGTCGATTTCTTTTCTGGAACAGGTAACAACATTTACAACACCGTCGGGAAGACCTGCTTCCTTATAAAGTTCTGCAATGCGAAGAGCTGTTCTCGGAGTAAGAGATGCTGCCTTGAGAACCATTGTATTACCTGTTGCCACACAAACGGGAACCATCCAGCCGAAGGGAATCATTGCGGGGAAATTAACAGGAACAATGCCTGCGAATACACCCATCGATTCACGGTAAAGAACGGTATCAAAGCCCTTGGAGGCATCCATAAGACTTTCACCCATCATAAGTGAAGGCACCTGAATTGCAAGCTCTGTTCCCTCTTTTGCCTTGAGAACATCACCCTCTGCCTCTGCCCATACCTTGCCGTTTTCTTCTGCGACAAGGCGGGTAAGCTCTTCCATATGTTCAATAATAAGCTCTCTGACCTTGAAAAGGATCTGCGAACGCTTGATAGCGGGAGTTGCACTCCAGCCGGGATATGCAGCCTTTGCTGCAGCAATAGCCGCATTTACTTCTTCAGCGGTACAGCAGGGAGCGTAGCCTGTGATCTCACCTGTTGAGGGATTATGAAGATCATAATAAACCTCTGTTTTTGACTCTACATACTGACCGTTACAAAAAAATTTTAATTTTTCAGCCATCAGAATTCTCCTTATAATTATAATCCTGCTTTTTCAGCAATATATTTTCTTGCTTTAAGAGCGTATTCAAAGGGATTTGCAATAGCGGGATCCTGTTCTGCTTCAACAAGCACATAGCCCTCATAATCAGTTTCGGCGAGGACATCAAAAATGGGAGCAAAATCAATAGCACCGTCACCGGGAACAGTGAATGTACCGAGTCTTACGCCCTGTAAGAAGCTGAGTTTTTCCTCTTTAACCTTTGCAATTACTTCGGGACGGATATCCTTTAAGTGAACATGCTTGATTCTCTTTGCATATTTCTTGAGAACTGCCATATAGTCCTCGCCGCAGTATGCAAGATGACCTGAGTCAAAGAGAAGACTGAAGAGCTCGGGATCGGTATTTTCCATAAGTCTGTCAATTTCAGCAGCTGTCTGAACAACTGTACCCATATGATGATGGAATGTGAGAGCAATTCCCATATCCTTTGCAACCTTACCGAGCTTATTAAGACCTGTTGTGAGCATCTCCCACTCTTCATCATTCATAACATATTTGTCATCAAAAATGGAAAGGTCAGTACCCTGAATTGAATGTCCCTGTTCGGAAACGCCGACAACCTTTGCGCCCATTTCCTTAAGGAATGTGATGTGCTTGATGAATTCCTTCTCTGTTTCTTCATAGGGCTTTGTTGTAAGGAAAGTAGAAAACCAGGCATTACATATCTGCATTCCGCGGAGCTCAAGTGCCTTCTTGAGAACTGCTGTATCCTTGGGATACTTATTTCCTACCTCACAGCCTGTAAAGCCTGCAAGTGCCATTTCCGAAACGCACTGCTGGAAAGTGTTTTCTGCTCCGAGGTCGGGCATATCGTCATTTGTCCAGCCGATGGGAGCAATACCGAGTTTTACTTTGTTTTTATCGAGCATATCAATATCTCCTTGCCTTTTTAAGATTTTCTGATTTGTTTTTATATGCATTCCTTACGGAATCCTTACCTGATGTTGATGCAATACCTACATGCCACCATGCGTCGTAGCCATCGGTCATTGACTTGGGAAGAACCTTTATATCAATTAGAGTTGAAACTGTCTGCTTTTTACTGTCCTCCAGTGCCACGGCAAGCTCTTCCATTGTTCTTACGGAATATGTCTTTACACCGTAGCCTGCAGCAGACATTGCAAAGTCAATTGGCATAAGGTCGCCTAAAAGCTGACCGTTTTCATCTCTCTTTCTGAATTCGGTGGCAAGATTGCCGATACCGTTACTCATCTGAAGATTATTTATACAGCCGAAGCCTGCATTGTCAAAGAGAAGAACATTTATCTTCTTTCCCTCCTGAATTGATGTAACAAGCTCGGAATGAAGCATAAGATAACTTCCGTCACCGCAGAATGCATAGACCTCTCTGTCGGGCTCTGCCATTTTTGAACCGAGCGCACCTGCGATTTCATAGCCCATACAGGAATAACCGTATTCCATATTGTAGGTATCTCTTACATCGGATGTCCACATTCTCTGCATACATCCGGGAAGAGAGCCTGCAGCTGCAACCGCAATAGCATCATCCGCAATGTTGTTTCTTATATAAGCGAGAGCGGCTGTCTGGGTCACGGCTCCCTTATACATATCAACGAATTCGGGAATTGTCTTTTCATATCTTGCTTTGATAAGAGGCTCAAAATTCTCATCATAGGAATATGCGGAAAGGATCTCCATCTCCTTTGCCCAATCGGCTTTAGCGTCAGCAATTTCTGTTGTGTATGCAGTCTTATAGCCTTTTCCGGAAAGGATCTTGTCAAGCTTTTCCACGGTAAGCTTTGCATCACCGACACATTTTACGGCATCAAGCTTATAAGCGTCAAATCTGTCAGTATTGATCGTAACAAACTTAACATCGGGATTCTGATAAAGGGATTTTGAAGCTGTTGTAAAATCGGAGAATCTTGTTCCCACACCGATTACAACATCAGCATCCTTGGCAATTCTGTTAGCAGCAAGATTACCTGTTACACCCACACCGCCGAGGTTATGGGAATGAGAGGAAAGAACGGCACTCTTTCCGTTCTGGGTTTCAGCAAGAGCAATGTTAAACTTCTCACAAAAATCTTCAACTGTCTTTCCGGCTTCCGAATATCTTACTCCGCCGCCTGCAATAAGAAGAGGCTTCTTTGCGGACAGAATGATTTCAGCAATATCCTGAAGCTCATCGTCGGAAGGATTGATTCTTGTTATCTTATGAACTCTTTTTGCAAAGAAGCTTTCGGGGAAATCATAACTTTCACCTTCGACATCCTGACAAAGTGAAATACATACAGCACCTGTATTTGCTGTATCTGTAAGAACTCGCATTGCATTGATCATAGCACTCATAAGATGCTCGGGACGGGCAACACGGTCCCAGTAACGGCACACGGGCTTATAAGCATCGTTTGTTGTTATTGCAAGAGAGTGACTCTGTTCAAACTGCTGAAGAACAGGGTCGGGCTGACGGCAGGAGAATGTGTCTGCAGGGAAAAGAAGCAGAGGAACATTGTTTACGGTAGCCGTAGCTGCTGCTGTTATCATATTTGCGGCACCGGGGCCTATAGATGATGAACAGGCAATGATCTTTCTTCTGTTATGCTGCTTTGCAAAGGAAGCGGCTGTATGAGCCATACCCTGTTCGTTTTTTCCCTGATAGACCTTAAGCTCGCCGGGATCTTCATCAAGAGCCTGACCGAGACCGCAGACAATACCGTGTCCGAAAACAGTAAAAATACCGTCTACAAATCTTGTTTCCTTTCCGTCAAAGGAAACATACTGATTATTAAGAAATTTTACGAGAGCCTGTGCTGTTGTCATTATAGCCATATCGGAATCTCCTTTTATTTTTTCAGCATTCGGTAAGCCACATATGCTCATCCGGCACAAATCTTGTTGTTTTATACCAAGGGTCGCCGTCTATGTGTCTTATCATCCATACATAATACATTTCATAACCGGGAGCAGCAGCCTGCTGATGGTCCTTACCCGAGGTAATACAGCAGAATGAGCCGTCCTTGCTTTTATAAACATCCTCACCTATATAACAAGCCCCGAAGCCCTGAGGCTTATCAAACTGATAATAGTAGACCTCTGGCTGAGGATGGTGATGGGGAGGATAGCTTGACCATTTTCCCGGCTGAGTGAAAACCTCACCGAGCACAAGGTTTGAATAGGGCGCATTATCATAATCAAACATCGTTGATACAATTCTGTGTCCTGCTCCGCCCCACTGACCGAGACCGAATTCCTGATAAAGGCAGTTTTCGGGGTCATAGAAATGAGGCTCAAATTCCTTTTCATTATCAGTCTGTTCGACAATAAACTCACTGTCCTCAAGAGCCTTTATTGTAAATGCGGTATTTTTTGAAACATGGAGTGCATAAGGCTTTTTCTCAAAGGGATCGGCTCTTTTGCATTCTCTCACTTCCCCGCCCCAACTGAAAACAATATTTCCCTTAAGAAGAAGTACTGCTGTTTCATTTTTTTCTTCACAAAGCGAGAATTCTTCGCCCTTGAGAAGTCTTTTTACATATATTGTCATATTCATATCAGCATTTTTGCCGTTCATTTCACAAAGAAGACGGACATTATTGCTGTCGAATTCGGTATATTCAAACATAACGGTTCTCCTTTTTATACTCTTGCAACCATTTCGCCGTATTCTGCTTTCTCGGCTGCGATAAAATCTTCAACCTGCTTTACTGTGGGCATATCCTGTGAACAGGCGTGGCTTGCAACAAGCATTGCGGCAGAGGCTGAGCCGAATTCAAGACAATCAATTATTTCCTTGCCCTCAAAGAGGCTGTAAAGAAAAGCTGATGTATAACCGTCACCGCCGCCGAATGACTTAAGAAGCTTAACGGGGAAAGGCTTTATTGAGAAATCCTGTCCGTCGTTTGTGTAAGCGGTCGAGCCCTGCTTACCGTGGGTAACAATAACGATCTTTGCACCCTTATTCTGCCAGTAGGCGGCTGATGTCTTATCAGTACCGTCAAGGCCGAGAAGTCCCTCAAGAAGATCATATTCCTCACGGGAGCCGATTATCATATCTGAATTTGAAGCCACTATTGAATAGTAAACTGCAATTTCATCCTTGTTTTTCCAGTTATATCCTCTGTAGTCAAGAACAAAGATAACGGGAATGTTATTCTTCTTTGCTAACTGCATCGCCTTGAGAGAAGCCTCTCTTGAGGGGCTTTCGGCAAGAGCAACACCTGAAATAAGGACCGCCGCGCCCACTTTTATATATTCCTCGTCTATATCCTCACATTCCAGCTTGAGATCGGCAGCTTCATTACGGTACATAACGATACTGCTTTCGGTCTCGGACTTGATTTCGGTAAAAGTAAGACCGATCTTTGAGCCGTCCTTGCATCTTACGATTCTTGATGTATCAATTCCCTCTTTATTGAAGAAATCGGTTACGAATGTGCCGAACTGATCATCGGAAACTCTTGCGAAAAAACCGCACTTTTTACCGAGTCTTGCAAGACCTACTGCGATATTTGCGGGAGAACCGCCGAGATATCTTTTAAATGTGGTGCTTTCATTAAGCGGGCAGTAGTAGTCAACGGGATTAAAGTCAACGGCTACTCTTCCCACAAGGATAAGATCATATTTCTTGCTTTTGTCAAATTCGATATACTTCATATCAATTCTCCTTAATGCTGAATATTTCAATATGTTTTTTTACATTTTCATAAACGCCCTGAACCATTCTTGAGGACAAGGTAATCTAATCTGCACAAGCTGAAGAATTCAGATATTCCTGAGAAAACCTTGTCAGAGCATCAAAACTTGCGGTGGCAATATTGATTTTTCTGATTCCGAGTGAAATTGCTTTTCTGAACATCTCATCGGTAATTCCCGTACCTCCGTGAAGGACAAGCGGAATATCGGTCTGATTATAAATCTCTTCAAGCACATCAAAACGAAGCTCCGGAAGTACCGGATAATTTCCGTGTGCATTACCGATTGCAACTGCTAAAGCATCAATGCCTGTTTCCTTACAGAAGTGTTTTGCAACTTTCGGATCCGTACAGGTAATGATGTGCTCCTCGGTATCTCCTTCATTTCCGCCGACAACACCGAGCTCCGCTTCAACCGTTGCAGAATATTTTTCAGCGAGTGCAACAACCTCTTTTGTAAGAGCAATATTTTCCGGAAGAGGCTTCAGCGAGCAGTCAAGCATAACGGATGTAAAGCCGTAAGAAAGAGCTTTTTTAATACAGTCAAGAGTCAGTCCGTGATCAAGATGCACCGCAATTTTAACCTTTGCTTCCTTTGCGGCATTGACCATCATGGGAGCCATTAATTCCAGCGGTGAATTCATAAGACGCTTTTCAGCGATCTGAAGAATAACGGGAGTTTCTGTTTCTTCTGCCGCGTTTATGACACCCATTACCATTTCCATATTGCCCACACTGAAGGCACCGACGGCAGAGCCGTTCTTTTCGGCGTCAATGAGCAATTCTTTCATCGAAACTATCACCATATCACCCCATTTTAACAGTATAATTATATATCAAAGTAATTGTTAATTCAATAACAGATTTACAAATATTTATAATAAAAAAGAAAAATCTGCCTTCCCGCGAAGGAAAGGCAGAAAAACTTACTTGGCTTTTTTGCTTTTTATTACAAGGGCAAGGTCAAAGGCTGCAACCTTACGGGCCTTTTCGCTCTTTGAATTCTCGAGCTTTTTCATAATTGTATTTACAATAACGAATGCGAGCACACCGGCAATAAGACCGACTATGATTCCGCCGAGAACATCGGAGGGATAATGAACCATAACATAGTTTCTTGATGCACCCATAAGTACTGCGGCAACAAGTGCAAGCCAGCTCTTTTTCTTATCACAGAAGAGGAAAACGGGAACAAGAGCGGCAACTGCAGAGGTTGTATGTCCGGAGGGGAAGGATCTCATTGATGAAGCGTGAACCTCACCGAGCTCAACCCACCAGTCTCTGAATATAGCGATATCAGGATTTGTTGTGAGATACTCATAAAGCTCAAAAGGACGGGGACGCTCAATAAGAGGCTTTATTGTAACATTTGTAATGATAGCTCCGATAGCAATACCGAAGAGCATACCTGCACCGACTTTTCTTGTCTTCTTAAAGAAAAGCATAAGAAGACCGAGAACGATAAACAGGATACCGTCATCACCGAGGTGAGTATAGATCATAAAGAAAATATCAAGAATTTTTCCGAGAGGCCCCTCGTGAAGATTGAAATAAAACTGGAGGATGCTGAAATCGAACGAACCGAAAACCTCCTGAAACCACTGAACTACAGCAGTTGTATCCATAAAAACACTCCTTTTATTTTTTTTGAATTATATCATAAACCTACGCCTATTGCAAGAATTTTATGCAACAATTTCAGGTGATATCAATATCCGCCGTTACTTTCGGAATTTTTGAGTATTTTTACAATACGGCTTGTTCCGAGCCTTGAAGCACCGAGACAAATGAACTCCTCGGCATCATCAAGAGAAGAGATCCCGCCTGCCGCTTTTATTTTAAGTGAACCGCTGATATTATCCGAAAAAAGCCTTATATCCTCTTTTGTAGCTCCGCCCGTTGAAAAGCCCGTAGAAGTCTTTATATAATCTGCATCGGATTCACTGACAGTACGGCACATCATAATTTTTTCATCTTCAGTAAGAAGGCAGGTTTCAATTATCACCTTAAGAAGTCTTCCTTTGCAGCTCTTTTTGACGGCATTAATTTCAGAAAGGATATTCTCATACTTTTTATCCTTTACCCATCCGATATTTATAACCATATCAATTTCATCAGCACCGTTATTGACCGCATCCTCCGCTTCAAAGCACTTTGCAGCTGTTGTCATATTGCCGTTGGGAAAGCCTATAACGGTACACACCTTTACTTTTCCTCCGAGGCAATTCTTTGCGAAATCAACATATGACGGTGCAACACATACGGAAGCACAGCCGTATTTTACAGCATCCTCACAAAGAATTCTTATATCCTCTTCCGCAGCTGACTGAGTAAGCAAGGTATGATCTACCCTTGACAGTATTTCTTTAATATCCATAAAAGCCTCCGTTTATTTAAGTATTTGTTAAAGTGTAACCCCGCAAGACATTTTTGTCAACCAAGAAAAACACTGTATTTTTTATACAGGCCGAGGCTTAGTGTCAATGCATATTTTATTGACATAAAACAGCAGAGGGGTTATAATTGAAACAACAAAAATGTAAGGAGAATAATTATGTCGTTCAAAGAATTTCTATCAGAAAAAAGAGAAGCCGTACCTACTCCCGACAATATAGTTGACGAGCTCGGAAACTGTTATTTCGGCACATTTGACAAAGAGTTTCCCAAAATGGATTTTCTCAAGGTAAACCGCCCCTCTTCCCTACCGAATTTCTTCAACAAAACACGCCTTACCTTATGGGAAGCAACCGAAATCAACTTTGATAAGGTAATTCTTCTTACTGCGGTATGCGACATGGGACTTTTCGGAACTGCTCTTACCGTAATTTATGATAAAAGAACAAAAAAATGTACCTCCTGGCAGGAAATGCTCCTCCCCGGAAAAGCGGTAATCTCCGATACGATCATAAATTCCGATGAAACCTATTCAAAGGGCAAAAAAGTAAAAGTAAGATATGTAAATAATTTTCAGAGAGGCGAAGCTACCGTTTCGGGCTATGCTTCTGACAGAAAAGCCGGAACAATTGATTACAGAGTAAAGCTTAACCGTGTTTCAAAGCCCAGCATCGTAAGTATCCCCTTTGATTCAAACAGGCCCCTTTATTCACAAAAGGACTTGTTTTCCGTAAGCGGTTATCTTGAATTCAACGGTGAGCGCTTTGTTGCGGATGAAAAAACAGTTGCAATTATCGATGATCACAGAGGCTATTATCCGAGAAAAGCCCATTATGACTGGGTAACCACAATGGGCAAGAAGGAAATTGACGGGAAAGAGCAGTATTTCGGCTTCAACCTTACAAGAAATCAGTCAATAAATCAGGATGATTATAATGAGAATCTTATATGGTTTGAGGGAAGCTCAACTCTGCTGACACCTGTTGTATTCAAGCACGAAACACCCTTCTTATGGCATATTCAGGACACAAAGGGAATGGTTGATGTGACCTTTGATATCGGTGACGAATTCCTTATGAAGGTGACAACAGGCATAATCAATATCGACTACCATATAACCTTCGGCGAGCTCAAGGGCTATGTATGCGACCCCGACGGCAACAAATATATTCTTGACGGTATGGCAGGCATCGGTGAGGATAAATCCCTTCTTTTCTGATAAATATTTACGGGACTGCAAAACACAGTCCCGTTATTTTTTTATCTTCTGTAATTGTCGTGGTCGTCGTGCATTGCAATAGAGTGCTTCTTAAATACCTCTGTTGCCATATCAACATCATCAACTCTTAAAACCGTCCAAGCCTTTCCCTCGGCTTTTCCGATAAAGGCATACATATATTCAATAGCGACATTGGCTTCCGACAGCACAGAAAGGAGCTTTGCAAGTCCCCCGGGAGCATCATCCATGGCAGCTGCAATAACCTCCGTGCATTTAACCATAACGCCTGATTCTCTTAAAGCCTTGAGAGCTTCATCGGGCTTATCAACGACAAGACGGAGAATTCCGTATTCCGATGTATCTGCAAGAGAAAGAGCACTGATATCAATATCATTGTCCTTAAGAACCTCAAGAACAGCAGAAAGCCTGCCTACTTTATTTTCAACAAAAACCGATAACTGTTTCATAATTTTCCTCCTCAGATCTTTCTTTTATCAATAACACGCTTTGCCTTGCCTTCGCTTCTTGTTATTGATTTGGGATTTACGAGATGAACACCTGCGCTGATGCCGAGAACCTCACGGAGCTTCTCTTTGATTGTTCTTTCTGTCTTTTCGATGGTCTTGATATCATCGGAGAAGAGCTCTTCACTCATTTCAACATTGATATCAAAGGTGTCTGTATTATTGACGCGGTCAACAATGATCTGATAGTTGGGAGTTATATCTCCGCCAACCTTAAGAAGAACCTCTTCTATCTGTGAGGGGAATACATTGACACCTCTTATAATGAGCATATCGTCAGTTCTGCCCTGAGGCTTATTCATTCTTACATGAGTTCTTCCGCATTTGCATTTTTCATAATTGAGAGAACAAATATCTCTTGTTCTGTATCTTATAAGGGGGAAGCCTTCCTTAGTTATTGTTGTAAAGACAAGCTCACCTTTTTCTCCTTCGGGAAGCACCTCAAGAGTATCGGGATCAATAATTTCGGGAATAAACATATCTTCGCAAACATGCATACCGGCCTGATATTCACATTCATAGGAAACACCGGGGCCCATGATTTCGGAAAGACCGTAAATATCATATGCCTTTATGCGAAGCTTCTTTTCAATTTCACGGCGCATATCCTCACTCCAAGGCTCGGCACCGAAAATACCCGCTTTAAGCTTCAGGCTGTCTGTGAGCCCTGCCTCTTCGGCAGCTTCGCCGAGGTAAAGGGCATAAGAGGGAGTACAGCAAAGACAGGTAGATCCGAAGTCTGCCATTGTCTGAAGCTGATTTGCAGTATTACCCGAGGAGGTGGGAATAACTGTTGCACCGATTCTTTCGGCACCGCCGTGTGCTCCGAGACCTCCCGTAAATAAGCCGTAACCGTATGAGACCTGTATAAAATCACGGTTATCAAGACCTATTGCATACATCATTCTTGCAACACAGTCTGCCCAGTCATCAAGGTCTTTCTGAGTATAGCCGACAACTATCTTTTTTCCTGTTGTACCGGATGAAGCGTGAACTCTTGCGATATTTTCAAGCGGCTCTGCAAAAAGACCGTAAGGGTAATAATCTCTAAGATCCTGCTTATATGAAAAAGGAAGCTTATGAAGATCTTCAATTCCCCTTATATCATCGGGAGAAAGTCCCTTTTCATCCATACGCTCTTTGAAAAGAGGTACTCTTTCATACATTCTTTTTACCTGATTTCTCAGTCTTTCACTCTGAAGAGCCTCAAGCTCTTCGCGGGGCATGGTTTCAATTTTTTCCTGCCACATTAGTTTTTCCTCCTTAATTTTCATCTGACAGAGGATTTTTTACAATACAAAAAGTCCTCTGCATAAGCAGAGGACGGATATACCGTGTTACCACCTCATATTCGGAGCTTTCTCACAAAAGCCCCCTCACGGAGTACCTTTTATACCCCTGCACTGTAACGGGTGCACCCGATGAAGCCTACTGCAATTTTCAGCCCACAGCTCTCGGAAGGAATTCGCAGACAGTTTCCTTATGCCTCGCACCGAACGGCAATTCTCTGAAAAAGCCCCATATCTGTTACTGATTTCCGGTCATCGCTTTATGCAAATACTTTAGCACTCAATTACCAAAAAGTCAAGATTTTTTCTGAAGTTTTTTGATAACAATGTATAATATATTCGTTGACAGATTTTAATAAATAAGATACACTGAATACAATACAGACAGAAAGAAGGAATTTTTTTGAAAAACGAACTTCTTAAAAACAAGGATTACTTCAGGCGCAACAAATGGGTTTACTCTCTCGGAGGCATAGGAAGAGATCTCGCATATACTCTTTATACATCCTTCCTTTTGACATTTATTCTTTATACCAAAAATGTAACAGACGGTCAGTTTGCCGCAATAAGCATAATTATGATCATCTGCAGAATATGGGACGGTATAAATGACCCGATCATGGGCGGTATTATTGAAAACACCCGCACAAAATTCGGAAAATTCAAGCCCTGGATATTTATCGGCGTGCTGACAAATTCGGTTGTTCTCGTTCTTATGTATACGATAAACCTTGAGGGAAGCGCTTTTGTAATTGCTTTTGCCTTCCTTTATATCCTCTGGGATCTGACATACACAATGAATGATATCGCATACTGGTCAATGGTTCCCGCGCTTTCAAGCGAACCCAGACAAAGAGATGTTATCACATCAATGGCAAATCTCTTTGCAGGCCTCGGTACTATTCTTGCAAATCTTCTTATTCCGATTCTTACGGTAGGCTCAGGTGCTATCGGAAACAGTGCGGTTACAGGCTACAAGGTCGTATCAATTGTTATTGCAATAAGCTTTATCGGATGCCAGATGTTTGTTTGCGCCGGTGTTAAGGAAAAGCCTCTTCCGAAAACCACTGAGGCTGCTGAAAAGATCGGCATCAAAAAGATGGTAAAGATAATTTTCAACAACAAGCAGGTGCTGTGGACTTCCCTTATTCTTCTGTTTGCAAGTATGACAAGCGCTCTTCTTACAGCTTTCGGCACAAATTATATCTATCTTTCATACGGCTATGAGGGCTCAAATACCACACTTTTTGTTGTAGCCTACGGTGCCGCATCGGGACTTACATTTCTTATTTATCCGCAGCTTACAAAAAAATTCACAAGAAATCAGATAATAAAGATGTCCTTTGCTCTTTTAATTGTCGGTTATATTGCCTTTATGCTTTCCGAAACATTTATAAAGAATCAGGATATTGCATACTATGTTCTTTGTCTTGAAGCTTTATTTATCGGAATCGGCGGTGCTCTTTTCTATCTTATTGCGGCAATTCTGCTTGCTAATACCGTTGAATACAATGAGCTTATGACAGGTGAAAGAAATGAAGCACTTATCTTTTCCGTAAGGCCCTTTATGTCAAAAATGTCAAGCTCGCTTCAGCAGCTCATCATCATGGTGGTTTACCTTGCAATCGGACTTACTGATATTACAAATCAGATATCCGAGGCTGAAAACGCATCAATTTCAAATCCCGAGGTATGGACGGAAGGCTATAAAACTGCTTATATCGAATCAGTTCTTTCCGATGCTACAGACGGAATGACCTTTGCACTCAGGGCTGTTATGGCGTTTCTTCCCATAGTATTTATGGGTATAGGCGTTCTTATTACAATGAAAAAATACAAAATAGACGAAAAGGAATATCAGAGAATTCTCACTGAGCTTGAAAAAAGAAAGGCTGAATAAAAACCGAAGCGTTGTGTCAGAATGATATAATCCCCTTAAAGTAGACACTTGAAATAACCAAAAAGTTTCAAGACTACTTTAAGGGGATTTTTTTCTATGTCAAAAGCAAAAATAAGTT
>SVOV01000035.1 GCA_015066205.1 Oscillospiraceae bacterium | reverse complement strand
TTTTTATGCTAAAATATTTAAAAAATTTGGGGAGATTAATTATGAGGATCAGAAAGCAGGAGCCGGGAAATAAGAATATTATCGGCTGCAGAATTGAGAAAAAACGAAAGGAGATGGGAATGAAGCAGAAGGAATTGCTTGCCCGCCTTCAGGTTGAGGGTATGGATATAAATGCTTCGGGACTTTCAAAGCTTGAAGGTCAGATAAGAGGTGTTTTTGATTACGAAATAGTGATTATTGCAAAGGTGCTCGGAGTGAGCCTCGGCTGGCTTCTCGGTGCCGAAGATTAATTATATAATAATACTTGCAATTATTTTATTATAGTGATATACTCTATCCGGACTGTGTTGTCCGGATTTTGTTTTTCAGGAGGGGCTAATATGTTGATGGTTGACAGACTGAAAATTGCCAGAAAAGAGTGCAAAATGACACAGCAGCAGGTGGCTGATCTGCTCGGAATTGACAGATCCACTTATGCCTACTATGAATTAGGTGTTTCCAATCCCTCTTTAGAGAATCTTGTCACTCTCGCCACAATGTTCAGAACGGATATCGAGTGGCTGCTCGGTATTGACAGAGATGAAAACAGTTGGAATATTCCCGAAAATGAGCTCCATATCGTAAGAGCTGTAAAGGAAAAACAGATTACAGAGCTTTCAAAGGAGGAACGGCAGATAGTTGCCCTTTTTCGAATAGCGTGCATCAATGAGAAGAAAAAAGATGTGCTCGATATGCTTATGAAAACTGCCTTTAATACGGAAGATGACGAAAACTGATATGATCAATTGCGATATTGCCGTAATAGGCGGCGGTGCTTCGGGGCTCCTTGCGGCAATTTCTGCCGCAAGGGAAGCAGAAAAATTAAATAAAAAACTAAATATCCGTATTATCGAGGGCAATCCTCGTGTCGGCAAAAAGATCCTTGTAACGGGAAACGGCCGTTGTAATTTTACCAATGAGAACATAAAAGAAGAGAATTTTCACGGTGAAAGCGCTCTCGCGTATAAAATTTACAGCGAATTCAGCAATTCCGATACGACAGAGTTTTTCCGAAGCATCGGTTTATTCCCGAAAAGCGATTTCGCGGGAAGAGTATATCCTATGTCTTCACAGGCAACGGCAGTGCTTGATGCCTTAAGATGCGAAGCGGCAAGACTTGGTGTTGAAGAAATGACCGATACGAAAGTCACTTCAATTCAGAAAAAGGGTGACTCTTTTGTGCTGAACGGCAGTATCTGTGCCCGTAAGTGCATTATAGCAACGGGAGGAAAGGCGGCGCCTGTTCAGGGGAGTGACGGCAGCGGATATGAGCTTGTCCGTTCTCTCGGCGTAAAGGTAACTCCTCTTCAGCCTGCTCTTACCGCTCTTATATGTGATAATTTTACGAAAGCCCTTAAAGGTATCCGTGCTCAGGGAACGGTGAGCATCCGCTGTGCCGGAAAGGTTTTGGCTCAGGATACGGGAGAGATACAATACACAGATTACGGTCTTTCGGGAATTCCCTCAATGCAGGTTTCCCGCTTTGCAGCAAATGCTGTTTATGAGAAAAAGGCAGATGTTTTTGCGGTAGTGGATTCTTGTCCGTCCCTTTCAGATGAGGAGCTCAGGAGGATTCTTCTTGAGCTTATTGAAAGGAATCCCGCTATGCCCGGAGAGCTTCTTCTCAGCGGTCTTATTCCCAAGAGGCTCGGAATTACGCTTTTATCCGATTGCTCCGTTAACTGTTCGAAGGAAATCGGTAAAATACATCCCGCCGTTACGGAAAAAATAGTTCAGGCGGTTAAAAGAAAAAAATATAAGGTCAGCTCCGTCAGGGGCTTTAACGATGCCCAGGTGACCGCAGGCGGAATTCCCGCCGCTGAAATCGATCCCGATACCCTCGGACTCAAAAAAGCAAAGGGAATATATGTTTCGGGTGAAATTATAGATGTTGACGGCGACTGCGGAGGATATAATCTCCAGTGGGCGTGGTCATCGGGATATGTAGCAGGAATTAATGCAGTCAGGGAGATCTGAAAGTGCTTAGAATCAACGAAATAACAGCGCCCTTGGGGAGTACACCGCAGGAGATAAAAAGTCTTGCCTGTAAATATGCCGATGTTTCACCCTCCCTCATAAAGGGCTTTGAAATTGCAAGAGAATCAATAGATTCAAGACAGAAAAACAACATAAAAATGATTTATTCGGTAAATCTTGAGCTTGAAAATGAAGCCGATGAAAAGAGAATTGCCGAAGGCTTTACGCCGAATAAAGTAAATATCTGCGAAAAATATATTTATGAAATGCCCGAAAACCGCAGAACCTCAAAGTTCCGTCCCATAGTAGTCGGCTTCGGACCTGCGGGAATGTTTGCGGGGCTTATTCTCGCAAAGGCGGGACTTTGTCCTCTTATTCTTGAACGAGGAAACGATGTGGATACAAGAACAAAGGATGTCTACGGCTTCTGGAATACAAGACGGCTCAATACCTCCTCAAATGTTCAGTTCGGTGAGGGAGGAGCCGGAACCTTTTCCGACGGTAAGCTTACAACGGGAATAAAGGACAGCAGATGCAGATTTGTTCTTGAGTCCCTTTATGAATTCGGTGCTCCCGAATCAATTCTTTATTCGGCACATCCGCATATCGGAACGGATAAGCTTGTGGATGTGGTCAAGAATATAAGAGAGAAAATAATCTCTCTCGGCGGTGAGATAAGATTCGGCTGCTGTCTTACGGACATTTATAAATCAAACGGCTATATTCAGGGAATTGCTTACCGTGACAATAACGGAAGTTGCGAGGACCTTGAAACAGATTGCCTGATTCTTTGTATCGGTCATTCGGCAAGAGATACCGTGGAGATGCTTTATTCCCACGG
This sequence comes from Oscillospiraceae bacterium, assembly GCA_015066205.1. Classification (GTDB taxonomy): domain Bacteria; phylum Bacillota; class Clostridia; order Oscillospirales; family Acutalibacteraceae; genus RUG806. The sequence continues at coordinate 26,792 of SVOV01000035.1, read as the reverse complement.
AATAAGAATGGAGCAGAAGCCCTTTTCCGTCGGAGTAAGAATCGAACACCCGCAGGAGCTCATAAACAAGGCTCTTTTCGGAAAAGAATGGAATAATCCGCTTCTCGGTGCCGCAAACTATAAGCTGGCAAATCATTCGCTCCATACAAGAGGCGCTTACACCTTCTGTATGTGCCCCGGAGGCACAGTTGTATGTGCTTCCTCCGAGGAGGAAATGGTGGTCGTAAACGGAATGAGCGAATTTGCCCGTGATAAGGAAAACGCGAATTCAGCCATACTCGTAGGAATTGAGCCCGAGCATTTCCCCGATTCGCACCCCCTTGCGGGAATCGCACTTCAGCGGGACATTGAAAGAAAGGCCTTCAATTACGGCGGTAAAGACTATACCGCTCCCGCCCAGACGGTAGGCGATTTTCTTAAAGGCGTTCCTTCAAAAAGGCTGGGCTTTGTAAGACCGTCTTGTCCCACGGGTACAGCCCCCTCGGATATCAGGAAAATCCTGCCTGTTCCCGTAACCGATTCAATATCCGCGGCAATAACGGCTTTTGATAAAAAGCTTCAGGGCTTTGCTCTTCCCGATGCGGTACTTACCGCCCCCGAAAGCAGAAGCTCTTCCCCCGTAAGAATCGTCAGAGATGAATGCCGTCAGGCGAGTATAAAGGGCATCTTTCCCTGCGGAGAGGGTGCGGGCTATGCGGGAGGCATTGTGTCTGCCGCTGTTGACGGAATTAAATGTGCAGAAGCAGTTCTCATAAATGAAGAGGACGATTGTTAAAATACATAAAAGGTGATGGATATGAAAACATTAGCACTTATTGTACCTTGCTTCAATGAAGCAGATGTTCTTGGTATGTTTTATACCGAAACGACCCGTGTTCTTGATTCTATCAAGGACGAATATTCGGCAGAGCTTGTTTTTGTCGATGACGGAAGCCGCGATGATACACTTAAAATAGTCAAAGAGCTTGCCGCAACAGACAGCCATGTGAAGTTTATTTCATTTTCAAGAAATTTCGGCAAGGAGGCAGCCATGCTTGCGGGTATGGAATATGCCGTAAAGGCTGATTATATCGGAATTCTTGATGCCGATCTTCAGCATTCTCCCGACCTTATTCCGAAAATGCTTCATTATGTCGATAAAGAGGGCTATGATGTAGCCGCCGCCAACCGTGAGGACCGTGAGGGCGAAAGCAAATTCAAGAGCTTCCTTTCCGACAGCTTCTATAAGGTCATAAACAAGGTCAGCGAAACCAAAATTACCGAATCCGCACAGGATTTCAGAATTATGAAGAGAGCTGTTGTGAAGTCAATTATCTCCATGCCTGAGAATATCCGTTTTTCAAAGGGTATTTTCAGCTGGGTCGGCTTTAATGTCAAGTGGATAGGACACACCAACAGAGAAAGAGCAGCAGGTGAAACCAAATGGTCCATCACAAAGCTTGCAAAATATGCTGTTGACGGTATTCTCGGCTTTACCACAACTCCTCTGAGATTCAGCTTTATTTTTGCTTTCCTCTGCGCTGTTACGGCAGGTGTAAGCTTCATATATGCTGTTATCCGCAATATCATAGAGCCCGCATATTCGGGAACCGTGCCCTTCCTTCTTACGGGTATGTTTATTATCGCATTTCTTCTGCTTCTTTGTATCGGTATTCTCGGTGAATATCTCGCAAGAGTTTATACCGAAGCAAAGGACCGACCGAAATATATCATTTCCCAAAGCAATACTCAGGTAGTTTACAGCCTATCTGATGACGAATAATAAAGACAAAGGAGAAAACAAAAATGGTAGTAACAAAGACAACAAAAATCGGTGAAATTCTTGCAGCAGACGAGGGAACAGCTCCCTTCTTCCTTAATATGGGTATGCACTGCCTCGGATGTCCCTCCGCAAGAAATGAATCAATAGCACAGGCTTGTATGGTACACGGCGTTGATGTTGATGACCTCATTGAAGAGCTCAACAACTATTTCCTTACAAAATAAGATGTTAAATCCCGGTCCCCGTCTTGTATGTGCCGCTGAGCTTCTTTCGGCGGGTAAAAAAATAGTTGATATAGGAACAGACCACGCATATCTTCCGGCTTATCTTGTGCTTACGGGTAAGTCGGATAATGTGCTTGCCTGCGATATCGGGAAAATGCCTCTTGAAAACGCCGAAAAAACAGTCAAGGCATATTCTCTTGAAAATAATATAAGCCTCAGGATATCGGACGGATTGAAAAATGTCAGTCCCGATGAAGCCGAAGAGATTTCCGTCTGCGGAATGGGAGGCACTCTTATGACAGAGATCCTTTCAGCCGCACACTGGATAAAAAGACAGGGGATGCACCTTGTGCTTCAGCCGATGACCCACCACGAGGATGTAAGAGAATATCTTGATAAAAACGGCTTTTTTATACAAGAGGAAAAATTCGTATCCGAAAACTCAAAGGACTATTGCATAATGAGTGCTTTTTACGACGGAGGGGAAGCCCGCGAGGAAGAGGGATTTTATTATTTCGGCTCTCTTCCGGACCAAAATGACATTCAGAAACGATTAATAATGGCAAGGCTTGAAAGACTCGATAAAAAGCTTGATGCACTTATTAATAATAAAAAGGATGATCCTGAAATAAAAAGGCTTAAAGCTATAAGGGAATACTACGAAAAGAGGTGTCCTGATGAAAATCAGTGAAATTCTGCAGTTTTTTGAAGCACTTGCTCCCTTTGACACTCAGGCTCAGTGGGATAATTCAGGCTTTCTCACAGGCGACAAAAACAGCGATGTGTCAAGGATACTTGTGTGTCTTGATGTAACAAGGCGCGAGCTTGAATATGCGAAAAAGAATAACTGCGGTCTTATAGTTTCCCATCATCCCGTTATTTTCAAGGCGAAAAAGAGCTTTACTGCGGGGGATGTTCCCTTTGATGCCGCAGTAAACGGAATTTCAATCATCAGCTTACATACCAATCTTGATAAGGCTTCGGGCGGAGTTAATGACACCTTATGCGAGATTCTCGGTTTTCCGTTTGAAAAAATTCCCGCTCCCGTAAGTGACGGCTTTCTCAATATAGTTGAGCTTCCCGAAAAAATGCCCGTAAAGGAATTTGCGGGGCTTCTGAAAAAGAAGCTTCACGGTAATATCTCTTACAATGAGGGCTCGGGCGAAGTGAAAAGAATCGGTGTCTGCTCGGGCTCCGGTGCAGAATTTATGTGGGATGCTTTTGACCTTTCCTGCGATGCGTTTTTGACGGGTGAAGCTCATTATCACGAATTTCTTGATGCCGAAGCCACAGGTCTTGCTCTGTTTACGGCAGGGCATTTTGAAACCGAAGAGCCTGTCGTAAAGGTTCTTTCTCAAAAAATCAGAAACACATTCACCGACCTTGAGGTTATTGAATTTCCCTCGGTCAGTATCATTAAAACGGAGTAATAAATGGCAATAGACGGTATTTTTCTTCATTTTTTGAAAAATGAAATTGCAGATTTTGCCATAGGTGCAAAGGTCGACAGAATTTATCTGCCGACAAAATATGAGCTTGTTCTGTCCCTTCGGACAAGAACTCAGACAAAAAGATTATTCATATCTGTTTCGGGCAATTCTCCCCGTATTAATTTTACGGAATATTCACCGGAAAACCCTATGACCCCGCCTATGCTTTGTATGTTCTTAAGAAAACAGCTCTCGGGAGCAGTTATAACAGATATAAAGCAGGTGGGCTTTGACAGAATACTTCTTATTGAGCTTGATGCGACCAATGAAATCGGAGACAGAGTGAAAAGAACTCTTGCCGTTGAAATTATGGCTCAGTATTCAAATTGTATTCTTCTCGATGAAAACGGCATAATTCTTGATGCTCTCAAGCGTGTGGATGCATCAAAGTCGTCCTTCAGAGAGATATTACCTCAAAGAGAATATAAGCTGCCGCCTCAGCAGGATAAGGCGGATATTATAAAAGACACCCCCGAGAAAATAGCAGAAAAAATACTAAGTCTTAAAGAAAAAAAACTGTCATCGGCAATTCTTTCTGTTTTAGGCGGTATTTCTCCTCTCATTTCAAGGGAGCTTGCATACAGAGTCACACTCGGCGATGCTGATATTTCGGCTCTCAGTGACAGTGCAAAGGAAAGACTCGTTCACGAAATAGCCTTTCTTGCGGATACTGTCAGAGAAAATAAAGTAAGACCCTGTTATCTTACGGATGATAACGGAAATTATATTGATTTTTCATATATGCCCCTTACTCTTTATGATAACAGCGCCAAGGTGAATTTTACGGAAACTCTTTCGGAGATTCCCGATATATTCTATTTTGAAAGGGAAAGGCTTCAGCGTGCCCGGTTAAAGGCGGAAGACCTTTTTAAGACGGTTGCAAATCTCATTGAAAGAACCTCCAAAAAGATAAGTCTTCAGAGAGAGGAGCTTTCATCTGCCGAGGATGCGGAAACAAAGAGAATTTATGCAGAGCTTATAAATGCAAATCTCTATTCGCTTTCAAAGGGCTCAGATGTATATGAGATTGCGAATTACTATGACGATTATAAGCTTGTTAAAATCCCCGTTCTGCCTCATCTTGCGCCGTCTGCCAATGCACAGCGCTACTACAAGGAATACCGCAAGGCTCAGACCGCAAAGAAAATGCTGTCGGAATTGATAGAAAAGGGACTTTCGGATCTCGAATATCTTTTAAGTGTTCAGGACGAATTATCCCGTGCCGAAACGGAAAGAGAGCTTGCGGAGATCAGAACGGAGCTGTCTGCCGCCGGTTTTCTTAAAAGAAAGACCGGTACAAAGAATAAGAAGAATGCTCCGCTTCCCGTTCTTGAGTTCAACGCTCCCGACGGCTTTAAGGTATATGTGGGAAGAAATAATCTTCAGAATGATACTCTTTCATTCAAAAGAGCCTCAAAGAATGATATATGGTTCCATGTCCAGAAGGCACCGGGCTCTCATGTTATTCTATACCTTGAGGGACGGGAGCCTACTCCCTCGGCGATGGAATTTGCCGCTGAGACCGCCGCATATTTTTCTTCCGTAAAGGACCGCGGAATGGTCGAGGTTGACTATACCAAGGTCAGAAATCTTAAAAAACCGCCGGCTTCAAATCCGGGTTTTGTAATATACCATATCTACAGCACTATCTATGTAAAAGCACTGAACCCCGAAAGGGACAAATAATGAAAAGTGAGGAAATATTTATGGCAAAGTATTCAATCGGTGTCGATTACGGCACACTTTCAGGAAGAGCTCTTATTGTAAACAACGAAACAGGCGAGGAGCTTGCTTCTTCCGTGTTTGAATATCCCCATTCCGTAATGTCGGAATGTCTCCCTTCAGGAAAGAAGCTGGGCTTTGACTGGGCTTTACAGCATCCTCAGGATTATCTTGATGTACTTTATAACACAATTCCCGCAGTCCTTAAGGAAAGCGGTGTTTCAAAGGACGATGTCACAGGTATCGGTCTTGACTTTACAGCCTGTACGATTCTTCCCGCAAAAAAGGACGGAACTCCTCTTTGCTTTATTGAAGAATACAAGGATGAGCCACACGCTTATGTGAAGCTCTGGAAGCATCACGCCGCTCAGCATCTTGCAAATAAGCTCAATGAGATTGCAGAAGAAAGAAATGAGCCCTGGCTTAAGAACTACGGCGGTAAGATCTCCTCCGAATGGGCAATTCCGAAGATCTGGCAGGTGCTTGAAGAGGCTCCCGAAATATATGATGCCGCAGATACCTTTATTGAAGCCGCCGATTGGGTAGTATGGCAGCTTTGCGGTAAGGAAAACAGAAACTCCTGCTGTGCAGGCTATAAGGAAATGTGGAACAAGAAGACAGGCTATCCCTCAAAGGATTTCTTCAAGGCCCTTGATCCCAGACTTGAAAATGTCGTAGCCGACAAGCTTTCTGAGAATATTTCTCCTATGGGCAGTAAAGCAGGCGGGCTTACCGCGGCTATGGCTGAAAAGCTCGGCCTTAATGAAGGAACAGCTATTGCTCAGGCTATAATTGATGCTCATGTATTCGTTCCCGCCGCAGGCATTGCTGAGGCAGGTAAGATGCTTGCAATTATGGGCACTTCCACCTGTCATATGCTTCTCGGAAATGAGGAAAAGCAGGTAAAGGGTATATGCGGTGTTGTTGAAGACGGTATTCTTCCCGGTTTCTTCGGCTATGAAGCAGGTCAGAGCTGTGTGGGTGACCATTTCCAGTGGTTTATTGAAAACTGCCTTCCCGCTTCTTACTATGAGGATGCAAAAGAGAAGGGAATGAATATACATAAGTATCTCCGTGAAAAGGCTGAAAAGTATAAACCCGGCGAAAGCGGTCTTGTCGCTCTCGACTGGTGGAACGGAAACCGCTCCTGCCTTGTAGATGTTGATCTTACGGGTATGATTCTCGGTATGACTCTTCTTACAAAGCCTGAAGAAATCTACCGAGCCCTTATAGAAGCTACCGCATACGGCACAAGAATGATCATTGAAACCTTCCGTGAATACGGTGTTGAGGTCAATGAATTCTATGCTGCAGGCGGTATTGCAAAGAAGGATCCCATGACAATGCAGATTTATTCCGATATACTTAATCTTCCCATCAAAATTGCAGGAAGCGATCAGGGCGGTGCTCTCGGCTCGGCAATTTTCGGCTCTGTTGTCGCAGGCAAGGAAAACGGCGGTTATGATGATGTATTTACTGCAGCATCAAAGCTCGGCAAGGTTCTTGATACAAAATATACTCCCGATCCCGAAGCGGTTGCTGTTTATGATAAGCTCTATGCAGAATATAAGATCCTTCACGACTATTTCGGAAAAGGCGCAAATGATGTTATGAAGCGTCTTAAGGCTATCAAGAAATCAGTATAAGGGGAGAGAAATATGAAAAAGTATAAGTTTTATTTTCTTATCGGCTCACAGCATCTTTACGGTGATGACACCTTAAAAGAGGTCGATGCCCACGCAAAAATTATGGCAGACGGCTTTAACAGCGACCCTGTAATTCCCTGTACTGTTGAGGTCCTTCCCTGTGTTACCACCTCAAAGGCTATAGAAAACGCAGTAATTGCGGCAAATAACGATCCAATGTGTGCAGGTATAATCACCTGGATGCATACCTTCTCTCCCTCCAAAATGTGGATATCGGGTATATCAAAGATGATGAAGCCCTATCTTCATCTTAATACTCAGTTCAACCGTGATATCCCTTGGGATACCATTGATATGGACTTTATGAATCTTAATCAGAGTGCACACGGCGACCGTGAGCACGGCTATATAGGCACCCGTATGGGTGCACGCCGTAAGGTTATTGCAGGCCATTGGGAGGACAGTCAGTTCAGACTTGAAATCGCCTCATGGATGAGAGCTGCCGTAGGTGTTTTTGAAAGCAGAAGAACAAGAGTGCTTCGTATCAGCGATAATATGAGAAGCGTTGCCGTAACAGACGGTGATAAGGTCGAAGCTCAGATGAAGCTCGGCTGGGAAATCGAGCATTACGGTGTAGGTGACATTATTTCAGAGCTCGGTAAGGTTACCGATGAAGAGATCGATGCACTTATGAAGGAATATGAAGAAAAATATGTTATCGCTACAGACAACACAGGGGCTGTCCGTTATCAGGCAAAGGAAGAAATTGCCATAAAGAAATTTATGGATGAAAGAGGCTTTACGGCCTTCCATACAAACTTTGAGGATCTTCAGGGACTGCGTCAGCTTCCGGGACTTGCCGCTCAGGATCTTATGGCAAAGGGATACGGCTTTGGCGCAGAGGGTGACTGGAAGGTTGCCGCAATGACAAGGATACTCAAGGCTATGACAGCCGATATGACAGGCGGTACTGCATTTATGGAGGACTACACCTATCATTTCGAGCCCGGCAATGAAATGATAATGGGTGCCCATATGCTTGAGGTTTGTCCCACAATTGCCGCAACTAAGCCCGAGATCAAGGTATTTCCTCTCGGAATAGGCGACAGGGAAGACCCCGCCCGCCTTGTATTCAGATCAAAGCCCGGTTCTGCCATCGTTGTTTCTCTTGTTGATATGGGCGACGGACTTCGTATGATAGTAAACGATGTTGAATGTGTTGAACAGGTAAATGACACTCCGAATCTTCCTGTTTCCGCTGTTTTATGGAAGCCTCTTCCTTGTCTTAAGACCTCTGCAGAAGCCTGGATATATGCGGGTGCCGCCCACCACTCCGTTTTAAGCTATGATGTAACTGCAGAAATGATGAGAGATTTCGCAAATATCCTCGGAATCGAATTCGTTTATATCAATAAGGATACCGAAATCAGTTCCTTTGTTAAAGAGCTTCAGTTGAACGATATTATAAGAAAGCTGAAATAATATGTACGAAAAAATAAAAGAAAAGGCCTATGAAGCCAATATGATGCTTTATAAACTCGGTATTGCTCCCTTTACCTGGGGCAATGCTTCGGAATGTGACCGTGAAAACAGAGTATTTGCCATAAAGCCCTCGGGAGTTGAATATGAAGAGCTTACTCCCGATATGATGGTAATTGTTGATTTCGACGGAAATAAGGTAGAGGGGGAATGTAACCCCTCTTCCGATACAGCCACACACGCTGTTTTGTATAGGAATTTCCCTGATATCGGCGGTGTTGTTCATTCCCATTCCGTAAACGCCGTGGCTTTCGCTCAGGCGGGCTCGGCTATTCCCGCTCTCGGAACTACTCACGCGGATTTCTGCTTCGGTGATGTTCCCTGTGCAAGAGAGCTTACCTCGGCTGAAGTCAACGGCGAATATGAAAAAAGCACGGGCGATGTAATTGTCGCCCATTTCAGGGACAAGGGTATTGATGAAAATGCGGTTCCCGCCGTGCTCGTCCGCTCCCACGGTCCTTTTACCTGGGGAAAATCCGCAAAGGATGCGGCAAAAAATGCGGGTACTCTTGAAATTGTCGCTGAAATGGCTTTGAAAACATTGAGAATCAATTCTTCCGTTGAAGATATCCCCGCTTATCTTCTCGAAAAGCATTATATGAGAAAGCACGGAAAAAACGCATACTACGGACAAGGAAAATAAAATGACAGAATTTACACATTTACATATTCATACCGAATATTCTCTTCTTGACGGCGCCTGCAGAATAAAGCCTCTTATAAAGCGCGTCAAGGAGCTCGGGATGAAAAGCATAGCTATGACCGACCACGGTGTCATGTACGGTGCCGTCGATTTCTATAAGGCCTGTAAGGCAGAGGGAATAAACGGTATTATCGGCTGTGAGGTCTATGTAGCACAGCGCACAAGATTTGATAAGGTCCACGGTCTTGACAGCGAAAGATACCATCTTGTTCTTCTTGCCGAAAATCAGACAGGCTATCAGAATCTGATAAAACTGGTGTCAGCAGGCTGGACAGAAGGTTTTTATACCAAGCCCCGAGTTGACAAGGAGCTTCTCGAAAAGTATCACGAGGGAATAATCTGTCTTTCCGCCTGTCTTGCGGGTGAAATTCCTCAGGCAATTCTCAAGGGTGACTATGAGAAGGCAAAGGAAATTGCTCTCTGGTATCAGGGTGTTTTCGGAAAGGATAATTATTTCCTTGAGATTCAGGATCACGGAATCAAGGATCAGCAGCTTTCAAATCCTCTTATCATAAAGTTGGCAAGAGAGCTTGATATCCCGCTTGTTGCAACAAATGACGCTCACTACATAACAAAAGAAGATGCTGAGATTCAGAAGATTCTCGTCTGTATTGCCACAAAGCATACCATTGAAGAGGATACGGGTATGGGCTTTGAAACAGAGGAGTTCTATGTAAAATCAGGCGATGAAATGGCGGCTCTTTTTCCCGATGTTCCCGAGGCTATTGAAAATACCAATAAAATAGCCGAGCGATGCAATGTCGAATTTGAATTCGGTAACACAAAGCTTCCCATATTTGAGGTTCCCGATAACCGCGATCATTTTGAATATTTCTCTGACCTTTGCTATAAGGGTATGGTCAAGCGTTACGGTGAAAACTATCCCGAAGAGTATATGGAAAGGCTCAATTATGAGCTCGGTGTTATAAATCAGATGGGATTTATAGACTATTTCCTTATAGTATGGGACTATATAAATTATGCAAAAAGTGTCGGTATTCCCGTAGGTCCGGGACGAGGCTCAGGTGCGGGCAGTATTGCCGCCTATACCTGCGGAATCACGGATATTGACCCGATGCGCTATTCACTCCTTTTTGAAAGATTCCTGAACCCCGAGCGAGTAAGTATGCCCGACTTTGATATAGACTTCTGTTATGAAAGAAGACAGGAGGTTATCGACTATGTTGTAAGGCGGTACGGTGCGGACCATGTTTCGCAGATTGCCACCTTCGGTACTCTTGCCGCAAAGGGTGCTGTCCGCGATGTCGGAAAGGTACTCGGTATGTCTGTTGCGGAATGTACCGCAATTCAGAAGGAGATACCTCAGGAGCTCGGAATGACCATTGAAAAGGCTCTTCAGTCAAATCAGGAGCTTAAAAAGATGTATGATTCCAATGCTCTTGTCAAAAAGGTTCTTGATACATCAATTAAAATTGAAGGTATGCCCCGAAATACGGGTATGCACGCCGCAGGTGTTGTTATCTGCGATAAGCCCGTTGATGAATATGTTCCTCTGTTCAAAAGCGGCGAATCTGTTGTTACACAGTATTATAAAGGCTGGGTTGAGGCCCTCGGTCTTCTCAAGATGGACTTCCTCGGTCTTCGTACTCTTACCGTTATTGATGACGCGGTAAAGATGATTCATAAAAAAGATCCTGATCTCGACATTATGCAGATAGATGTTGACGATCAGAAGGTATATAAGATGCTCGGCGAAGGCGGTACCTTCGGTGTGTTCCAGTGCGAATCCGGCGGCATACGCGCTCTTATGATAAATATGCAGCCCCATAACCTTGAAGATATCATCGCTGTTATTGCCCTTTACCGTCCCGGTCCTATGGACTTTATTCCTGCATATCTTGCAAACCGTCAGGATCCGGATAATATCAAATATCATACACCCGAGCTTAAACCCATTCTCGATGTTACCTACGGAACCATTGTTTATCAGGAGCAGGTTATGCAGATATTCCGTGAACTTGCGGGATATTCTCTCGGTGCCGCTGATATGGTGCGCCGTGCCGTTGCTAAAAAGCAGGCGGATGTTCTCGAACAGCAGAGAAAATTCTTCCTTTACGGCTCGGACGGAACAGACGGCGGTTCAAAATGTGACGGTTGTATAAAAAGAGGAATTTCTGCAGATGCGGCAAATGCTATTTTTGATGATATGGCATCGTTTGCATCCTACGCATTCAATAAATCCCATTCAGCCGCTTATGCATATGTTACTTATCAGACAGCCTGGCTTCGCTGTTATTATCCGCAGGAATTTATGGCGGCTATGCTTACATCCGTTCTTGACAATACCGATAAGGTCGTAGGATATATTACAGAATGTCAGACTAATCTCGGCTTCAAGGTTCTTCCTCCGAGCGTTAATGAATCCGACGAAAAATTCTCTGTTGTCGGTGATAATGTCCGTTTCGGTCTTCTTGCCATCAAGAATCTCGGTAGCGGTGTTATTAAGGAAATTATCCGTGAAAGGGAAGAGAACGGTATTTTCGAGAGCTTCTATTCATTCTGTAAGCGTTGTTACGGAAAGGAGCTTAACCGCAGAGCCCTTGAAAATCTTATCAAGAGCGGTGCTGTTGACTGCTTCGGTCTTAACCGTAATCAGATGTTCCAGATGATAGACAGTATCCTGGCTGCTCTTGAAAATGATAAAAAGGGTAAAATTGAAGGGCAGATAGGTCTTTTTGACCTCGGCTCGTCACTTGCAAAGGCAGTTGAGCCCGTACCTCCCGATGTAAAGGAATTCCCAGAAAAGCAAAGACTTGCATTTGAAAAGGAAACAACGGGTCTTTATATGTCAGGCCATCCAATGACAGAGCATATAAGACTTGCAAACAGCCTCGGCAGTGCAAAAACCTCTGATATCGTTTCTTCATCTCTTACTGAAATGGATTCTCCCTATAAGGACGGACAGAAAGTCCGTCTTCTCGGAATTCTCTCTACCGTAAGAAAGAAGATCACGAAGAATGATACAACCATGGCATTCCTTACTATGGAGGATGTTTACGGAAGTGTTGAGGTGCTTGTATTCCCGAAAAAATTCGATGCATTCGGACAGTTCTTTATTGAAGATGAAATAGTTCTTCTTACGGGTAAGGTCTCTCTTCGTGATGACGAGATACCGAAGCTTCTTTGCGAAGAGGTAGTTCCGCTTTCTGAAATTCCCGATGACGAGGCACTTCTCGAAAACTATAAGCTCCCCGATACGGAATATAAAATCAGACAGAGTGCTTATACCGCTTATGAAAGAAAGACAGGCGAAAGTAAGCCTGCGGCTGCCCCCGTACAGAACACTCCCGTGAAAAACAATACACAGGGAAAATCAAAAGCAGGACTGTTTCTCCGTGTATCAGCTCCGGGAACCGATAATTGCTTCAAGGCAAGAAAGATGTGCTCCATCTTCGAGGGAAACATCCCCGTGGTGCTGTATTATATGGAAACAAAGCAATATGATTTTTCAACGGGACTTACCACAAGTGCATCTCCCGAGCTTGTGAACGCTCTTAAAAAGCTTCTCGGTGCGGATAATGTTGTTCTTAAGCAATAAGAGTCCCAAAATGACACAAAAAACAAATAATGGTTGACTTTGAAGCCATAAAAAGATATTATATAATTCATTGATTTAATAATTATGCTCTCAGGAGGAAAATAATATGAAAACTATTGCAGTATTAACAAGCGGCGGCGACGCTCCCGGTATGAATGCTGCTATCAGAGCAGTTGTAAGAACAGGCTGTGAAAACGGCGTAAGAGTTCTCGGTATCAGAAGAGGTTATGCAGGTCTTATGGCAGGCGATATGTATGAAATGAACCTCAGAAGCGTTTCCGATATTATCCACAGAGGCGGAACAATGCTTTATTCTGCAAGAAGCAAGGAATTCTGCACGGAAGAGGGTATGCAGAAGGCTATTGATATCTGTAAGGAAAATGGAATTGAAGGTATTGTTGTTATCGGCGGCGACGGCTCATTCAGGGGCGCAAGAGATCTCTCTGTAAGAGGCATCAACTGCGTAGGTGTTCCCGGAACTATTGATAACGATATTGCTTGCTGTGACTATACCATCGGTTATGACACCTGTCTTAACACCATTATGGATATGGTTGACAGAATCAGAGATACAAGTGAATCCCACGACCGTTGCACAGTAGTTGAGGTTATGGGCAGACGCGCAGGCTTCCTCGCTCTTAATGCAGGTATTGCAGTCGGTGCAACAGCTATTCTTATTCCCGAGCTTGAATTCAATATTGAAAGAGATATCATCGACAGAATGAGAAGAACCCAGAAGACAGGCAAGCGCCATTTCATCATTGTTGTTGCTGAAGGCGTTAATGAAAAGCTTGAAGCTCAGGGCATCAACGGTGTTTCCGCTTTAGCAAAATATATCGAGCATAATCTCGGTGTTGAAGCAAGAGCAACCGTTCTCGGTCATGTTCAGAGAGGCGGCTCGCCCTCAGTAAAGGACAGAGTTGTAGGAAGCCAGATGGGCTCCTATGCTGCTCATCTTCTTCTCAACGGTATCGGAAACCGTGTTGTTGCTATGAAAAAGGAAGAGATCGTTGATTACGAAATCGTTGAGGCTCTCAATATGAAGAAGAGCATTGACCTTTCTCTTTATGATACTGCAATGGAAATTTCCATCTGATCTGTTTTTGTCCGTGCGCTTCAGCTTCGCACGGACTTTTTAGTTTTTTTGAAAGTGTATGGAATTTATGAAAACATATTATCCTTGTTATTACTACAAATTCAAATGTATTGCAGATAAATGTCCCGACAGCTGCTGTAAGGCCTGGGAAATTGTAATAGATGATGAAACCTATGACAGATATCTTGATGTCAAAGCCGTAATAGGAGATAGAATAAGAAAAAATATCATAACTGATGAAGACGGTGACAGATGCTTTAAGCTGTCGGACGGAAGATGTCCCTTTCTCAACGAAAAAGGACTTTGCGATATCCATATTGAGCTTGGTGAAGAACTGACAAGTAAAATATGCCGTGACCATCCGAGATTCATTGAAGAATATGACGGCTTTACTGAGATCTCTCTGTCCTTATCCTGTCCCGAAGCTGCAAGGATCATTCTTTCGGAGAATCCGTCAGATAAGCTTTATCCCGTGCCCGAATATAGCGGTGACGATGATGTGCTCGAGCTTCTTATTGATTCAAGAAAAAAGCTTCTTTCTCTTGAAAAGGATTTTTTCGGATGTGTAGCTGAGCTTTTTGAAAAAGCAGCAAATGATGAGGAGGAGATCAATCAGTGCTTCTTTGATAGAGGTTATATGCCTTCTGCTGACAGTATCAGAAGCTATATTAAAATACTCCGCGATAAATGTGAGATACTTGCTCCGAGGTGGAAAAAAACTTTGAACAAGGCTTTGGACAGCGCGGAAAGCACCGACGGGCTATATTCTTATATCCGCAATAATGATGATATAATGAAAAATATCCTTAATTACTATATTTACAGGTACTATCTTAAAGCTGTCAATGACCTTGATGTTTATCCGAGGGCACTATTTATCGCATTTTCCGCTTTTTCTTTCGCTTTGATATCTCTTTCTTCGGATTATCCTCTTGAAGAAGCAGCAAGGCTTTATTCCAAGGAAATTGAACACAGTACGGATAATGCCGATATTATTTTGGAATCTCTAAATGAAATTCCGGAGGTGTAAATATGTCTGAAATAATGAAAATAATTGAAGAGTTCAGAAAGCCCTGTCCTTGCGGCAAGGAGCATCTGACTGCAGTGAATGATGTGAGAATAGGTTCAGGGCTTGTAAATGAAGTCGGTAAAATACTGAAAGAAAATAATTTTTCCGAAAACATTCTTCTTGTTGCCGATAAGAATACGCTTGAAGCCGCAAAGGGAATAGAGGCTTCTCTTGACGGCTTTTATGTTACAAAAAAGATATATGATAATATAAGAGTAGCCGATATGAAGCATGTTGAAGAACTGCAGGAACTTATTCACGGTAAGGATATTGCCGTGCTTTCTGTCGGAACGGGCTCAGTCAATGACCCATGCAGGCTCGCCTGTGCGAGAGAAAACAAAAAGCTTTGTATTTTTGCAACAGCTCCCTCAATGGATGGCTTTGCATCGGATTCCTCGCCCATAGTAAAGGACGGCTTCAAGTCTTCATATCCTGCAAAAAGCCCCGAGGTCATTATCGGTGATACAAAGATTCTTGCTGATGCCCCCTCATATCTCAAATCTGCAGGCTTCGGTGATATGATTGCAAAATATGTAGGACTGATTGACTGGAAAATATCCTCTCTTCTCACAGGAGAATACTACTGTGAAAGGGTAGCGTCACTTACAAAGCGAGCTGTCGATTCTCTTATGGAGATGGCTCATCTCGTAACGGTGAATGATGAAAATACGGCAGGAAAAATATTTGAGAGCCTGCTTATGACGGGTATTGCTATGAGCTTTACAAAAAACTCCCGTCCCGCAAGCGGCAGTGAGCATATTGTTGCCCATCTTATAGAGTGTCTTCAGTTGCCCGAGGGAATAATTCCCAATTATCACGGCGAGGATGTCGGTGTTTGTACTCATGAAATGCTGAAATTCTATAACCGGCTTGCCGAAAATGAAAGCGTTACGGGTGTAAAAGAAAGCGTGGACTGGGATAAGGTGTTTGAGGTCTACGGAAATATGGCAGAGGATGTAAGACGGCTGAATTTCCCCGAAAATATCGTTGACAGTGTAGATCCTGATAAAATAGGGGAGTGCTGGCAGGAAATACGGGAAATAATACATTCTGTACCGTCATATGAGGAATGTAAGTCCGCCATGGAAAAGGCGGGATGCAAAATAACGGTTGAGGACATAGAAAAGGATCAGGAGTATTTTGAGCTTTGTGTCAGATACTCTCCCTATATGAGAAAACGCCTTACTCTTCTGAGGCTTCGCGATATGATAAAAGCATAAAAAACGGCATCGGAAAAAACTCCGATGCCATCTTTTATTTGTTTGAGGTATTGATCAGTTGTGTAAGATGCTTTTGAGTGATTCTTATTGTATTATAAAACACAAAAATTTCAACTGATTCCAACAGAATAACAAGAATAAAAGGAAGAATAAAAACAGTATCTTTCAGGATGAATAAGCCGTAAAAGCCGAAAAAAAGAAATGATATAATAATAAAATGAGAAAAGACCAGAGAATATCTGTTTATATAATAGCAAACTTCCGAATAACCGTCAGCGGCTTCAATCTTTACAGATGGGATAAAAGCATTGCGGTAAACCAAGGTATCCGCTTTCGGTTTCAGTAATACGGTTTTCTCCGATATTCTTTTGACTCTTAATGTGTAATTAGTCAATTCAACCGGCTTTTCCTTGAGCATATTGCAAAAGGATGAAAAATCATTTATCGGGTCCGTTTTTATCTTTTTATAAAAAATCATATCTGTCAAATCATAAACGGATTATTAATCCTCAAGTGTCTGCATATATTCCCAGGAGAGCTTTGTAGCTTTCTTTGCGTCACCGTCAACCCAGTCTATATCCTGCTCGTACATAATGTAAGGAATACCAAGGCTCTTACAGGCTTCATAACAAGCCTTAAGGTTAACTCTTCCTTCGCCGAGGGTACAGAATTTTCTTTCCCCGTCAACGATAACATAATCCTTGAAATGGCATACCTTTACTCTGCCCTTCATTTTCCCGAGATACTCGACGGGATCGGCTCCCGCATAATGTATCCACGCAACATCGGGGATAAAATGGAAAAATTCAGGGTCGGTATTTTCAATGAGATAATCTATCATTGTCATTCCGTTATCAAGCTTCTGAAACTCGAAATCGTGGTTATGGTAATTGAAGGTCATACCGTTTTCTTTGAGCTTACCCGAGAAGGAATTTACAGCTTCTATAAATGAATCAACAGCCTCCTTTGTGCCTCTGTGCTCCTGTGAAGCTGCTCCGAGACCGAGTGCATAGCAGTCTATTGTCTTATGCTCTTCAATGAGTGCATCTGTATCATTCAGGAATCTGTCAAGGGGCTTGTGGGTAACACAGACCTTCATTTCGTTTTTGTCAAGAATTTCCTTCTGCTTTTGAGGCTCAATAGGACCTATTGCAGATATCTGAACATCCTTTACTCCGAGAGAGGAGAGGTATTTTAATGTTTCGTCGAAATCTTCGGGATTCTGACAGAAATCTCTTAATGTGTAAAGCTGAATGCCGAGAACAGGTTTATTCATATTGTTCTTCCTTTCGTTTATGAATTGTTTTTATGATAAAACAACAGAAAATTATTATCAATATTAAAAATAAATTTCTGTATTATTAACTAATTATTTATTTTCATCTTTGTCATAAATGCCGAAAAATGTTATGTTGTTTGACTTTGTGCTTAATTGGTAGTAAAATTATTATGTATGATTTTTTAAGGAGGAAGCAATATGAAAAAAATCATCTCAGTCATAGTATCTCTCATAATGGTTTTATCTCTTACAACAGTTGCCTTTGCAGGTGTTTCGGGTGCAAATGATGTTCTGAAATTTGATGAAAACGGCGAATTCAGAATCTTCAATATCTGCGATATTCAGGATAATTACCCCATCCATAAAACTGCAGTGGCATTCATTAAGGATATGATAGAAATTCACGATCCCCACCTTGTTATCCTCGGCGGAGATAACTCTACCGCTTCAAAGGAAACAAAGGCATATGCAATCAAGGAGCTTTGTGATATCTTTGTGGAATCCGAAACTTATTTTACCTTTGTTTTCGGTAACCACGATGATGAACAGGGTGTTTCCCGTGAGGAGCTTTTCAGAATGTATAAGCTTTACGGCGGAGAATACTGTCTTGCTTACGATGCCGATCCCTCTCTTACGGGTGTCGGTACTCATAATCTTCTTGTTATGAATTCTGACGGCAGCGAAATTGCTTATAACCTTTATATGTTCGATTCAAATTCATATACTGTCGACGAAAACGGCAATCATCTCGGCTATGATTGTGTGCACGAGGATCAGATCGAATGGTACAAGAACACTTCAGCCGCAGTAAAGGAAATGAACGGCGGAAAAACTGTTCATGCTATGGCTTTCCAGCATATCGTTGTTCAGGAGGCTTTCGAAGAGCTCTTCATTGAAAGTCCCTGGAATCTCGGTGATCTTACACTTAACTTTGCCGGTAAGCACTATACATATCTGCCCGTTTCCCATAATATCAAGGACGGTTTTCTTCTTGAAGCTCCCTGTCCCGGTTATTATAATTTCGGTCAGTTTGATGCTTTTGTTGAAACAGGTGATGTGGTTGCGGTCTTCTCCGGTCATGACCATCCCAACACATACACTGTTACAAAGGATGGTGTTGATATTGTAAACACACCCGGTGCGAGCTTCGAATCCTACGGCGATAATTCCGTAAGAGGACTCCGTCTTATCACTCTTAATGAAAACGATACATCCGTTTATGAAACCAAGGTTCTCACTGTTTCCGAATATATGCTTGACGGCGGTGAATATCTTGCCGATTTCGGAGAGATAACTATGCTTGACGCCGTGCTCGGTAAATTACAGAAGATATTAATGAAGCTTTATCTGACACTTGTGCAGTTTATGTTCATTTTCTGATTCAAATTGTAAAAGATTTATTAATTAATGGTAAAATATCTGCAAATGGTATTTACTCATATAATAAATTCTTGTAATATTTACAAGTAAAAATATTTAGGGGGTATTTCTTATGAAGACCGTATTTCTTACCGGCGGTACCGGTAACATGGGTTGGGCTGCTTTTCAGGAGCTCTACAAACTCGGCGATGTAAAAATCAATTTCCTTGCACGTCCCAGCGACAAGAACAAAGAGCTTCTTCTGCCTTATATGGGTAAGAAGAATGTTGAGATCATCTGGGGTGACTTCCTTGAATATGATTCAATTCTCAAGGGTGTAACAGGTGCAGACTATGTTCTCCATATCGGCGGTATGGTTTCTCCTGCTGCTGACTACAAGCCCTATACTACAAGAAAAGTTAATGTAGGCGCTGCTGAAAACATCTGTAAGGCAGTTCTTGCTCAGCCAAATGCTGACGATATCAAGGTCTGCTACATAGGCTCTGTTGCAGAAACAGGCGACAGAAATACTCCCATCCATTGGGGCAGATGCGGCGACCCCATTAAGGTTTCAGTTTATGACCACTATGCAATTTCAAAGGTTATGGCTGAAAGAGTTTTCGTTGAAAGCGGAATCAAGCATTGGGTAGTAATGCGTCAGTCAGGTATTCTTTATCCCGCAATTCTCCATAATATGGAGCCCATTATGTATCATGTTCCTCTTAACGGAATGCTCGAATGGTGTACAGTTGAGGATTCAGGCCGTCTTATGAGAAACTTTGTAACTGAAGATCTTCCCGAGGAATTCTTCAGAAGATTCTATAACATCGGTTCAGGTAAGGAATACAGACTTACAAACTTTGAATTTGAAGAGCTTCTTCTCGGCTGCATCGGTCTCGGTTCTCCCAAGACCCTCTTTGATCCCAACTGGTTCACAACAAAGAACTTCCACGGTCAGTATTATGCAGACGGCGATGTTCTTGAGGATTATCTCCATTTCCGTGCTAATATGCCCGTTAAGGATTATTTTGACCATATGGCAAATCAGGTTGAATTCTATTTCAGAATTCCCAAGTATATTCCCACAAAGAAGCTTATCGGTGCATGCGCTAAGCCCTTTATGAAGAAGATAGCTATGACCGAAAGATGGGGTACTCTTGACTGGATCAAGACAAAGGATCCCGTAAGACTTTCTGCTTACTACGGCTCTTTTGAAGATTATCTCAAGATTCCCGCAAACTGGGATGATTTCAAGCTTGAAAGCCCCGATAAGAGAAATGAAGCAGCTGCCGAATATATCCTCGATCACGGTTATGATGAAAGCAAGCCTAAATCCGAGCTTGATATTGAGGATATGAAGAAGGCTGCCGAATTCCGCGGCGGCGAATGCCTCAGCGAAACAATGGAAAAGGGTGACCTTGTTACAAAGCTCAAGTGGAAGTGCGGATGCTGCGGCCACGAGTTTGAAGCAAGTCCTAACCTTATTCTTCTCGGCGGTCACTGGTGCCCCGAATGCTACCTTCCCGAAAAGAAGTGGAATTATGATGAGATCGCAAAGACAAATCCCTTCTTCGCACAGGTATGGTACACTAACCACTCCAAGGATGAACACAATGTCTATGACTTTGATGAGATCTTTGACGGTTGGGAAAAGAAGAAATAAAGTAAATATCAGCTGCAGCTTCGTGTTTTTTGCGGAGCTGCAGTGTTTTTTTGTAAATATATTTAATATCAAAATCTGTCGCAGAAAATTAATTCTCCGACAGATTTTTCTTTGTCTTGATATTTATGAAGATTTGTTTTATTATTTATTTATCAGGAAAGGAGATAGCTTATGTATTTTTCCGATAAGTTTATCTGTGCAACAGAAGAATATTCATCCTATAATAAATTTGTTCCCGCACCGTATTTAAGAAAAGAATTTACATTAAGCGAAGCCGTAAATTCACTTGAAATAACAATATGCGGACTGGGCTTCTACCGACTTTGGATCAACGGTACGGAGATAACAAAGGGAATAATTGCACCCTATGTTTCAAATCCCGATGATATAAAGTATTATGATAATTACGATATAAAAGAGTATGTCAGGGAGGGTAAAAATGCCATCGGTATTTTACTCGGAAACGGAATGCTTAATAATCCCGGCGGTGAGATATGGGATTTTGAAAAGGCGCAGTTCCGCCGTTCTCCCTGTGTCGCCTTTGCTGTAGAGGGAGAAACTCAAAAGGGAGAAAAGATCTTCTTTGAAGCAGATGAGAGCGTTCTTTGTGCTGATTCACCCTTATATTTTGACGATTACCGTTCAGGTGAGAGATATGATGCAACAATGGAAATAAAGGGCTGGAATGAGATCTCTTTTGATGCCTCTCTTTGGAAAAATGCTCTTGTTACCGTGCCTCCCAAGGGAGAAAAGCGGCTTTGTGAGGCTCAGCCCGTAAAGCCTACAGGCGAGGTTCTTTATCCCGTTAATATATCAAAGGGAAAAATTGCAGATGATTACAGAATTCATCACAAAATGGCTTATATTGTCCCTTGTGAAAAATCAGGGATGAGAGATGGCTTTATTTATGATTTCGGTATAAATAAAGCCGGTGTTTCTCTTCTTAAAATCAAGGGTGAAAAAGGACAGCGGGTTGAACTTCAGTTCGGTGAATTTCTTGATGAAAACGGAGATTTAACCTACCGCAATATAAATTTCTTCCCCGAAGAATATTCCCAGCGTGATGTGTTTATCTGTTCGGGTGATGATGATACCTTTATGCCTGCTTTTACCTATCACGGAGCAAGATACTGTATTGTAACAGGTATTACCGAAGAACAGGCTACAAAGGAACTTTTGTCATTTGTTGTATGTAATTCAGTTCTCAGCAGTACTGCCTCCTTCTGCTGTTCCGATGATACGGCAAATAAGCTTTTTGAAATG
The DNA here is from genome assembly GCA_015066205.1 of Oscillospiraceae bacterium. GTDB lineage: Bacteria > Bacillota > Clostridia > Oscillospirales > Acutalibacteraceae > RUG806. The sequence continues at coordinate 5,198 of SVOV01000035.1, read as the reverse complement.
TGTAAAGTTTCTGACCTTGCCAATTTCTTCTATTTCCCCACAGACTGTCCTCACCGTGAAAAGAACGGCTGGACAGGAGATATTGCTCTTTCCTCAGAGCATATGCTGATGATGTATGACTGTGAAAAGAGCCTTTCGGAATGGATGGTAAATGTCAGAGCCTCACAGCTTTCAGACGGTCAGCTTTGCGCCATTATACCAACAACGGGTTGGGGCTTCTCAACGGGTCCCTCCTGGGATGCCTTTGTTGCAGCTGTTCCTTATTACACATATATTTATAAAGGCGACAGGAAAATTTTCGAGGATAATTCGGATGCAATTTATAAATATATCCTGTGGGCTGAAGGCACAAGGAATGAAAAGGGACTTATTAAGCACGGGCTCGGCGACTGGTGTCCCATCGGCGGAAATGATAATATCAAGGCTTCAAAAGAATTTACGGGCAATGTGAATTTCCTTGACACTCTTAAAAAGGCAATATTTATTTTTGATGTCCTCGGTAAAGAGGAAGAAAAGGCTTATTGCGAAAGATTATATTCCGAAATAAGAGCCTCTGTCAGAAGAGAGTTTATTGATGAAAAAAGCTTGATTGCAGATACCTGCTGTCAGACCTCACAGGCGATGGCAATTTACTTTGATGTTTTTAATAATGATGAAAAGGTTGAAGCTTTCGGTATTCTTCTTGATATGATTCATAAAAACGGCGATTTCATTGATTTCGGAATTCTCGGGGCAAGAATTATGTTCCATCTTCTTTCCGATTACGGAGAATATGATCTCGCTTATAAAATGATAACAAGAAAAGAATGGCCCTCTTACGGACATTTTATAGAACAGGGACTTACATCTCTTCCCGAATCCTTCTTCCCCGATTTTTCGGAATGTGATTCTCTTAATCATCATTTCTTCGGTGATATTGCAAACTGGTTTATTTCAAAGGTAGCGGGAATCAGATATAATACCGACGGAAAATCCTTTGACAAGGTGATAATTGAGCCCTGTTTTATATCTTCTCTTACAAGTGCTTCAGCTTCGCTTGTAACGACTTGCGGTAAAATCAGCGTCAGCTGGGAAAAGCGTGATGAAAAGACCTATATCAAGGTTGATGCAGATGAAAGACTCAAGGTAGCTGTTAGTGCTTACGGCAAGAGCATAGGTCAGGGAAGCGGTGAATATATCATATGACAGTAAGAGAAATGAAGCAGGAAGACCGTGAAATGGTGCAGTCCTTTTTCGACAATATGAGCGAACGCTCTGCTTCCTTTTTTAATGTAAACAACGGCAACCAAAAGCGAACTATGGAGTTTTTCGAAAACGGCAAAAAGGATCATAAATTCTTTGTTATCGCGGATGACGCTGAAATCATTGCCCTCAGCTTTATATGGGATATTGATACATCTGTTCCTTGGTTCGGTATTGCCGTAAATGATAAATATCAGGGACGGGGAATAGGTAAAATGCTTATTGAAGGTGTTTTTTCTTACCTCAGGGAAAACCGCTACGGCGGACTTATTCTCAGAACCTCAGTGAATAATATCCCTGCTCAGAGGCTTTACGAAAAGTGCGGCTTTGAAAGAATGGGAACTCATTCCTCGGGAGAATATCTTTATATCAAAAGGTGGAAGGAAAATGACTGAGATTACCGTCGATTTCGGTAAAGTAACAGGAAAAATCAAGCCTCTCCACGGCTTTAATAATGCCGCGAGAAAAACAGATTACGGTGAGATTCTGCCTGACTTTATGATGCTTGCGCCGCCCTTTGTCCGTCTTCACGATACGGGCGGAACCTACGGCGGAGCGCATTATGTTGATATTCCTAATGTGTTTCCCGATTTCTCTGCCGATGCATCGGATCCCGAAAATTATGATTTTACGCTTACGGACTGTTATATAAAGCCTTTAATAGAGTCCGGAATTAAAATAATGTACCGACTTGGTGTTACTATTGAGCACGAGCCAAAAAAGTACCATATATATGCTCCCGCCGATCCTTATAAATGGGCTGATATTTGTGAGCATATTGTCCGCCATTATAATGAAGGCTGGGCAGACGGCTTTCATTGGAATATTGAATTCTGGGAAATATGGAATGAGCCCGACGGAATCGACCCGAAGGTAGAGCCCAACGGCCCTCCGAACTGGATAGGTACAGCCGAGGAATACTATAAGCTTTATTCAGTTACAGCAAATCATATAAAAAAGCTTCATCCCGAGGTCAAGGTCGGCGGTTATTCCAGCTGTTATATTTTAGGGGCGAATGTTGACGGAAAATGGACTCCCGGTCCCTATCAGTATTTTACAGGTTTTCTTTCGTATATCAGATCTCCCGAAACAAAGGCGCCTCTTGATTTTTTCAGCTGGCACGGATATCTCAGCCGTCAGTATCTTGAAAAAATCGAAATTGAAAGCGGATTTGTCGATAAAATTCTGAACGAATACGGCTTTTATGACACACTTCGTTTTGATACCGAATGGAACTGCTGTATCTGTGATAAGGACACTTCCGATTTCAGGACGGAATATTATATTAATATGAGAACAAATAAGGGTGCGTCCCATGTGGCGGGCTCCTTATATGAAATGCAAAGACTTAAGGTTGACGGTGCAATGTTTTATGATGCACAGCTCTGGTGTGAATACGGCTGTCTTTTCAATGTCCCGTCCCTTATCCCGTCAAAGACTTATTATGCATTCAGGCAGTTTTCCGAAATGTATGCTCTCGGAAACTGCTGTTATTCCGAAAGCTGTGATAAAATATACTGCCTTGCCGCAAAAGGTGAGTATGAAATGATCGGTATATCAAATATTACGGCTGAAGAACGGGAAGTAAGTCTTTCGGTTAAGAATAATTCGGTTAAAACTGCCGAATTAATAATTCTTGATGAAAAATACGATTATGAAAAAACGGAAGAAATCGAAATAAAGGATAAGAATATACTTACTCTTCCGCCTTATTCATTTATCAGTTTAGTTATAAAATAAGAGGTAATTATGAAATATAAGCTTGTGATTTTTGATCTTGACGGAACAATTCTTGATACTCTTGAGGATTTAAAAAATTCCGTAAATTATGCATTAAAGAAAAATGCTCTTCCCGAAAGAACAACGGAAGAGGTTCGCCGTTTTGTGGGAAACGGAATAAGACTTCTTATAGAAAGAGCTGTGCCCGAAAACACAGCTTTGTCTGTTACCGATAAGGTTTTCTCCGATTTTAAGGAGCATTATGCAGTACATAGTATGGATAATACCAAGCCCTATGACGGAATTAATTCTCTGCTTGAAAGCATCAGAAAAGAAAATGTGAAAACAGCCGTGGTTTCCAATAAAGCTGATTTTGCAGTGCAGAAGCTTATTAAGCTTTTGTTTGACGGAAAATTTGATTTTATTCTCGGAGAAAGGGCAGATATAAATAAAAAGCCCGCTCCCGATATGGTAAATGCGGCAATAAAGCATTGCGGTGTTTTACCTGAAGAAAGCGTTTATGTGGGAGATTCCGAGGTTGACATTGAAACTGCAAAAAACTCGGAAATTGATTGCATAATTGTCGATTGGGGGTTTAGGGAAAGGGAATTCCTTATTAAAAACGGAGCTGAAAAAATAGTGAGCTCAACTCAGGAGCTTTTTTCAGCTTTATGATGAAGAGAGAGAATGCAGAAGATGCATTCTCTCTTTTCTTTCGGTTAAATTCTGTACTCTGCAGGCTTTCTTTCAAGATAATAGGTCAGAGTGTCAAAGCCTTCAGCTTTTATTATTTTAACACCCTCTGAAAGACCGTTTGTGAGATGTTCAGGTGAATGGGAATCGGAGCCGATTGTAAGTCTTTTTCCGCCGAGGCTCTTATAGAGTCTTAATATATCCCGGTCAGGCATAAGATTCCCCTCAGCCATCCCTGAGGTGTTTATCTCGAGGGCAATATCACGCTTTATAGCTTTTTTCAGTATTTCTGTTATAACAGGGTAGTAATAACTTATATCGATGGTTTTTCGGTATTTGTAGACTATATATCTCAACACTACCGTCAGATGGCAGAGTATATCGAAATCCTGTGTGTCAAGCATTTCGTTCATATCAAAGAAATACTGTGTTATATAGCGGTGCAGCTCTTCATCCGTGAAGCTGCTGAAATCAATTATTGAAAAGGGAATATCAAGATTCTTTATTCTGACGGCGTGAACTGACCCGAGTATCACATCCCAACTGAAGGAATCAATGACCCGTTTTGCAAAAGCGGGGTCATATACAGCCTCTCCGATTTCGACGCCGCAGGCAACAATAAGGCGGTTTTTGTATTTTTCACGGCACCGTTTTGTTTCATAAAATGATTTTTCAATTCCGTCAAAAACAGAGGGGTCGGCTGAATATTCCGTATCGAGATGGTCTGTTACTGCAAAGCCTATAAGTCCTCTTTTTTCGGCTGTAATGCAGTTTTCCTCGGGTGTGCCCTTGCCGTCGTGGGAAAATAAAGTATGGCTGTGGCAGTTAAAAAGCTTCATATTATCACCGTTAACATTATAGCATGCAGAATTAATAAATCAATAAAGAAAATAAAGGGCTTTTATTTTTTTCTTGTGTGTGATAGAATAACATAAGAAGGTAAGGTGTTAAGTATGAATTCTTTTGAAATTCTTGTAAATGAGCTTATAAATAAAGGTCTTAAGGTATCGGCGGCGGAATCCTGCACAGGCGGTCTTTTTGCATCCGGAATAGTATCCGTTCCCGATGCATCAAAGGTTCTTGCTGCTTCCTTTGTTACTTATTCCGATGAAGCCAAGTGTAAGCTGGTAGGGGTAAATAAGAAAACCATAGACGAATTTACTGTCGTAAGTGAAAATGTAGCGGTTGAAATGGCAAAGGGTGCCGCAGAAAACGGCTTTGCAGAGGCGGGTGTCGGTATTACAGGCTATGCAGGTCCCGCATCCGATGAAAACGATACTCTTGTGGGAACGGTTTGTTTCGGTTTTTATGTAAACGGCAAAACCGTGTCCTCGACAAAGCATTTCGGCAATATCGGCAGAAATGCAGTAAGAGAGCTTTCAGCAATTTATGCCGCAGACACACTTTTGAGGCTCGTTAAATTATACGGCAATAAGAATAATTAATAAAGAAGAAAGCGTTGTGCCGTTCTGATGTGCTCCCTGTCAAGTAGACAGACGAAATAACAAAAAATAGTAGTTAATCTATCCATTCCCCATCCCTCC
>SVOV01000034.1 GCA_015066205.1 Oscillospiraceae bacterium | reverse complement strand
GTTTAAGGTCAGCATTTTCTGAAGCATTACCGCCGAGCAAAGAACACCGAATACGGATTCAAGACACATAATTATTGAGGCTACCGTTGATTCCGTGTATTTCTGTCCCACTATCTGGAAGGTGTAAGCAAGTCCGCAGCTCATAACACCGGAATAAAGAAGAGGAAGAATGCTCTGATTGATTGCGGGAAGCGTAGGCGTTTCCGTTAAGAGCATAATAATGCAGGTAAGAATGCCCGAAACCGTAAACTGAGTAAAGGAGAGCTTTACGGGGTCAGAGTCTGCAGCCACCTTTTCAATAATCAGAATATGAACTGCATAAAATACGGAGCAGGCGAGAGAAAACATATCGCTCTTTGTAATTGCCGAAAAGCCGACACCGCTGACGCACAGGAAATAAAGTCCTACTGTGCCGAGGACAACACAGACCCAGGTTACGGGAGATATACGCTTTCTGAAGAAAAGCCCGAATAAGGGAACAAAAAACATATAAAAAGCAGTGATGAAAGCAATTTTTCCGGGGGAGTGGTCGGGATAGGAAAATGCATACTGCTGTAAATTACTCGCAATACAAAGGGCAATGCCCATAATGCTGCCGCCGATAAGGATCTTTTTTGTGTCTGCCTTTACCTTTTCTTTCTGCGGTCTTCCGTGCTTTTTTATATTTATGATATCTCTTATTACGATAAAGGGGAGAAGTGTTGCGGCACCGAAAAGAGTTCTTATGCCGTTAAAGGTAAAGGCCTCTACCGTTTCCATTCCGAGGGACTGGGAAACGAAAGAGGAGCCCCATATAAATGCTGTCAGAAAGAGCATCAAAATACCCTTGAATTGTGAATTTTTCATATTCTGTTATCCTTTGCTTTTTATATCTGCAAAGAAAAAGATTATCACATTACGGGTGCGATGTCAAGCAAGCAGTTTCCGAAGCTTCAGAAGAATTGCCTTTTCCTTTCTTGATACCTGTACCTGTGACATACCGAGTTTTTCTGCGGTAACACTTTGTGTAAGGCCTCCGAAATAGCGAAGCTCAATAAGCTGTTTTTCGGTGCTTTCCAAGGTGCTGAGGGCTCTGTCAAGGTCAATTCTTCTTGATATGATCTCCTCGGGGGAGCTTACGGGGATGTCCGTCTGTCCCTCATCATCCTCGGCAGTAAGAGAAATTACGGGAAGACAGGCGCAAAGAAGAGAAGCAGCTTCGCTTATTTCCATATCTGCCTTTTTGGCAATTTCCGAAACAGAGGGCTCTTTCCCGAGCTCTCTTGAAAGCTCCTCTTTTATGGTAAAAAGCTGACGCGCCTTTTCTTTTGCGGCGCGCCCGACCTTTACAGTACCGCCGTCACGGAAGATTCTTTTGATCTCACCTAAAATTGCGGGAACTGCATAGGTCGAAAAGCGAAAGCCGAGAGTCTCGTCAAAGCCTGCAGCCGCCTTTATGAGTCCCACGCAGCCTGCCTGAAAAAGATCGTCATAATCTACACCCCTGCCTCTGAAACGGTTTGCACAGGAGTGAACAAGACCGAGGTTTTCGGTCACAAGAGTATTGTTGGAGTTTCCTGACATTATTCACACTTTCCCGCAATTTTTTTTGTAAGTGTGACAACGGTGCCCTTGCCGACAGCGGATCTTACGCTGAGCTTGTCCGTGAAGCTTTCCATAACCGTAAAGCCAAGTCCCGAGCGGTCATCTCCCGCGGTTGTATATAAAGGCTCCATTGCCTTTTTTACATCGCTGATGCCGCAGCCCTTGTCACGGATCCTGATTCTTACTGTGCTGTCTGAAAAAAGCACGGCATCTATGTAAATTCTTCCCGTTTTTTCCTTGTAGCCGTGAACTATGGCATTGGTCACGGCTTCGCTTACTGCGGTTTTGATGTCGCTGAGCTCCTCGACCGTGGGGTCGCAAAGTCCGCTGAAGGCGGCGCATACCGTTCTTAAGAATCCCTCATTGACGGATTTTGATGGCATATTTATTCTGAAATCATTAATTGCCTTTTTCATATTTTTCACCTGAATTCTATTTTATTCTGCATTCCCGAGAGTAAAAGTATTCTTCTGTCTCTGTCTTTAAGTCCCGTTACTGCAGTTTTACAGCCGAAAGCCGAAGCTGTTTTATACCGACCCATAACAAAGCCCACTCCCGACGAATCCATAAAGGTGACCTCCGAAAAATCGAGGATCAGCTCCCGGGGGCGTTCTTTTATGATGCATCTGTCTGCTCCTTCCCGAAGAATTCCTGCGTTATGGTGGTCTATCTCTCCCGAAAGAAATACGGTAACAGACTTGTCCGAAACTGAAATTTTCATATTTATCCTCCAAAAAAAGAAACTCCGCTATCTGTATGATAGCGGAGTTTCTGTGCAAAAGGTGTCTTATTTTGTTGTGCCGAAAATTATTTTATTGCGGGAGCCTTCATAATGCCCGTTGTTCTCAGAACATATTCATAGCTCCAGTTGATTCCGTCGCTTCTCCAAGCTCCTGGACCGTGCCAGGATTCCTTGACATTTACAAGATGGATGGGACCGAAGGAATTATATCTATGAAGATAAATTTTAACATCCACATCGTGCTTTCCCTTGCCCACGCCCTTTATCTCAAGTGTATAAGGCGGATATACGATATCGCCTCTTTCCTTGCCGTCAACCGAAACGCTTATAAGTGCGCCCATATAGTCGCTGGCTGTAACGATAAGGTCATCATTTTCGGCTTCTGCTGTCATCTTATAAGTAACTGCGCCCGAATAGAAGGGAAGTCCCTGTGAAAGGAGCGAACCGAAGGTGAGCTTTTCGGGCAGAGCAGTAATTGAGGCGGTGCCTCCGTCGGCTTTTACGCCGAATTTACCTAAAACAAATACATTTTCAAGACCTGCGGTTTCACCGAAGGGAAGAGTGATTTCAAGAACATTTTCACCCTTTACTATATCGCCCAGAAGCTTTTTGCCTATTGAAATATCAACATAGTAGCCGTCAAGAGAAGATGCTTTATTTCCGTTGAATACAACCTCGGCATCTTCTGCGTCTTCAAGAGCGAGAACAGCTCCCTTATAGTCAATATCACTGTTAAAGGTGAATTTAAGTGTAACCTTATGGGGCTTCGGAAGCTTACCCAATACCCAGGGCTGAACAACATGACCGCCGCGTTCCTTGAAGCCGAGTCTTTCTCTTACGAGATTATCAAGACGGAGAATTTCTTCCTTCTCGGAAAATTCTTCATCCCCGTCAAGCTTCCACTGAGCCATATCAAGAACGAGAATGTTGTCCTCAGAGAGCTCATATTCGCAAGCCTCGCACAATGCCTCTTCAGCGCCTTCGGGGCGTAAAACAGCTGAAATGCCGTCATTTTTTCCCGATTTCAGCTTCAGAAGAAGAGAATCGTAACCAAACATCTCATAACGGATAATGGTATTATTGCCCTGATATTCCGTCTTTACGGGGTATATATTACCGTTTGCTGTATCATAGATCTCAGCGGTGTATTTGCCGTTTATTATGATCTGAATGTCATCGCCGTAATCAACATGCTTATTGCCCGGTTCTTTTGAATTACAGATGAAAAGCCAGCGGCAGTCGGTGTCTTCTCTTAACTGATACATATATTTATCGGTAAGCCGTCCGTCGGCATATCTTATGGTAAGGCTTCTTGAAGAATCAAGAGCGGTGAGAAGAGAAGCTCTTGAGAAATCGATTTTCTCACTCTTATCGAAAAGCTTTTTGCCGCAGCAGCAGGGGGAGGCATCAATAAGCGAGGGTGCATCACCCATAAAAATAAGCTTTCCGCCTGCATCCCTGAACTGCTCAAGGATATCGAGAGTAGTTTTTCTGAGAGTTTCGCAGCCGGGAACGATAACGGCATCGTATTCCATCTTTCCGACCTTAAGAGGTGCTCCTCCCTTTTCGCACTGAGAGGGCAGAAGAGATTCCGAAATAAAGTTAAAGTCGATGCTTCCCTCAAGAAGCCACTTTGTAATATTGAAGAATCTTTCATCAAGGCTTTCTCTGAAAACTGCGGATTTATCGTTGGGGCCCCAATGAAGCCAGAAGCTTTCAACGGGATGGATAACGCCGACCTTAACTACGGGCTTACCTCTTGTAAGAGCTGTATTTACTCGTGCGAAATGATCCTCAATTATATTATATTTCTTATACCAGGGGGACTGATAATGAATAGATACGGGATAATCTCTCTTTGCCTCGCCCTTCATAGCGTACCAGGAGAGGTGAGGGACTCTTATTGTAACACCGAGACATGCCTGCCAGTCACCCTGATGCTTATAGGTTCTGAAATCGCAGTCCCAGCCCGTAACACCGTAAAGCTCGGAGAGCATTCCCTCATAGCCGAACTGATGGACGGCAGACTGAGCCTGCTTGGCAGTGGTGAATTCGTGGGAATTACAGAGCATATCAATACCGGGAAGACGGAAGCTTCTGTAAGAACGCATAGCCTCGCCGAGAGCTGCTGTCTGTGAGCGGAGCGTGGGCTCCTCCATCATATGGCCCGTAAGGGCGATGTTGTTTTCATTACACCAGGAGCCTACCGTATCAGCAAAAGCCTGAGCGAATAGCTCTGCAATAAAATCGTGGTAACGGTAACGGTGAATGCTGGGAGCAGAATCCTTAAGATCCCAGAAGACCTCAGGCAGAGTATCAAAAATATCTGCTCCGTAAGCCTCTTTATAAAGCTGGGGAACCTTGTCTGTCCAGGGCATTGTGATGTCCATTTTGTCAAAGGAATTGTTAAGCACCGTCTTACGGGTGAACTGAGGCTCATCGGTGAATATTGCGGGAACTGTCTTGTCGAATTCGCTTCCCACCTTTGCCTTGTATTTTTCGTGGGTGACCTCAATAAATTTTTCTATGGTCTCACGGCTGAGTGTATCTGCATAGGACTGACCGTTATACCAGCTTGAGGGAGTATGTATCTCAAGGAAGGCATACCATTTTGTGCCCTGTGCTTCCTCGTCTTCTGCTATCCTCTTATAGCTTTCAAGGTAGCCGTTTTCGTCGAGGATAATATCATAACAGGTGAGAAGAGTCCCCTTACCCGAGCGGCCTCCCTCTGCCCTCGAATCGTCTGATGAGAAGCAGTCTGCTTCCTTGAAGGGGGTGAAAAGAAGGCATCTTGCCCTGTATTCTTTATCTTTTGTAACCAATCCGCCGGCGGCTCCGGAGGGCCAGCGGTCCTCGTCATAAAGCCAGGCAAGCATATCTTCACCTTCAGCCTTGACTACTGTGTCCTTGATAAGCTCCATATATTCTTCGCTTAAATATTCATTTTCAAGACCTGTTCTTACATGAAGATGGAAGCCTCCGAGCCCCATTTCCTTGAAAACATCGATCTGACGGCAAAGCTCTTTCGTCGTAAGATTTGAGTTAAGAGCCCAGAACGGAGTTCCTCTGTATTCGGATGTGGGATTCCCGAACAGCTCTTTACTTAATTCTTTTGCTGAATTTTTTTTGTATAACATGGTACACCTCCTGTTATTTATGAGTTTATTCTAACATAATATTTTTGTAATCACAATAAAGTTCAAAAAAGCAAAGTGACGAAATAAGTATTGAAAAATTATTTATTTTGACAAAAAAGAAGTCTTGTGATGAATAAGCTGTCTGTAAATACAGTATTTTTTATATGTACGGGAGGAATAAAAATGAAATTTATGCTCATTACAAAAAAGGATATTTCGCTGATATTTTTTATGCTTTTATGGATATTTTCAATAGTTTTTGTTATTTACGGTTCTCTTTCTTCAAGAGCATCCGCAGAAATACGCCGTGTCCCCGTCTACAGTGTTGAAACATCCGAAAAGCAGGTCTCTCTTACCTTCAACTGTGCCTGGACGGATGAGGGGCTGGGGACTTTGCTGAAAATTCTCCGTGATGAGGATGTGAAATGCACCTTCTTTTTCGTGGGAGATTTTGCGTCAGAATATCCCGAGGCAGTAAGACAGATACATAATGAGGGGCATGAAACGGGAAATCACTCAATGCATCATAATGACCCTGTAAAGCAGGAGTTTTCTGAAATCGTAAGCGATATTGAAGTCTGTAATAACCTGATTTTATCTCTCACGGGGGTAAAGCCGTCCTTATACCGTGCACCCTCGGGCTCATACGACAACAAGACCCTTGAAGCTGCAGAAAGTCTCGGTATGACAGCGGTGCAGTGGGATACCGACAGTATTGACTGGAAGGACCCGTCTGCAGAAAAAATAATGAGCCGTGTTACCGAAAAGGTAACAAACGGCTCAATAGTATTATTTCATCTCGGAAAAGAAAACACCCTTGAGGCTCTTCCGGGGATAATAAAATACCTGAAAGGGGAGGGGTTCTCATTGGTAAAAACAGGAGAGATGCTTCTGACGGGAGAGGTATATACCGATAATTCCGGCAGACAGCATCGGATAAAGTAGGGTCAGCTGTTTTTTTCTGACAGGCTTTACGGCATTTTTGGTATCTGCTCTTCTGAGGAGCAGTATTGCTGTTATACCTGCGGCTATCATAATAAGTGAGCATATCTGCCAGAGTGACAGGCCCATAAAAAGATGTCTGAGGCTGTATATCATCATTAGTATGAAGCCTACAAGATACATGCCTTTGTAAATAATTTCACTGCCCTCAAACATAAGATATCTCTTTTCAGTCATTAAGCGGAACGGTTACTGTCAGTGTTATGTATGAATCATCTGATAAATCTGCCTTGACCGAGCCTCCGTGCAGCTCAATGATCCTCTTTACCATAGGAAGACCGAGTCCGTTTCCGTTCGTGTAATGGGATTGATCTGTCTGATAAAACTTATCAAACAGTCTGTCGATCTGATCAGGTGTAATTGCTTCTGATAAATTTTTGAAGCTGATCGTGATGTTTTCGGGCTCTTTATCAATACAAACATTGATAATATTGTTTTCGGGGGAAAACTTGATTGCATTGTCAAGAAGATTTACCCATACCTGACCGAGCATTTCTTTGTTGCCGTAAACAAAAATATCATTTCCTTCAAAAACAATATCAAGATTTTTATCCGACCATTTCTGATAAAGAGAACCGATTATAATTCTTATCTGTTCGCTCAGATTGAATTCTGTTCTGTTGGTGAGTATGCTCTGCTGTTCCAGTCTTGATAAAGAGAGAATGCTGATGGAAAGACTGCTGAGTCTTTCGCTTTCCTGAATGATTATATCAAGATATTCGCTTTTTTCTTCCGGGGAGAGTTCGGCGTCCTTCAGCAGCTTTGCGAAGCCGTTGATGGAAGCTATCGGCGTTTTGAATTCGTGGGAAAAATTATTGATGAAATCGTGGCTCAGCATTTCCGTGCTTTCAAGCTGCTGTGCCATATTGTTGAACATTCGTACGGTCTTATTGGTTATTTTATTTATCTTCAGTTTTTTTTCTTTAAGGCGTACGGCAAAGTTTCCGTTTGCAATTTCTTCCATTGCTTCAATGAGCTTTGCCATTTTTTTGACGGGGCGGTGAACGGCAATAACTGAAATAATACTGCCGAGGATGGTACATACCACCGCGAAGTCAAACATCCATACAATACGGAAATTCTTTTCCGTTATAAAGCCCCATATTCTTAAAAAGTAGAATATCCAGGAGGTAACCGTAGTTGTAAGTGATATAAGTACAAATGCGCAAAGTCCTATGAACAAGGACAGCTGAATGTTCTTTATGATAGTTTTATGCTTTTTCAGTATGTTCTTATTTGTTTTCATTGTTTATTACCGCCATATAGCCAACGCCGCGGATAGCTACTATCTGAAATTCCTTCCATCCGTCAAAGCGCTTGCGAAGACGGTTTACATGGACATTTACCGTGGTGTCTATGGATTCAGAATTCATTCCCCAGATGCTGTCCATAAGCTGAAGACGGGTGAATACCTTTTCGGGGGAGGAGAGGAGAGTATAAAGAAGATAGAATTCTTTCTGGGGGAGCACCTGAAGCTGACCGTTCTTTGAGACACTGAGTGAATCGTAATCGAGAGTAACACCGCCTATTTGAAGCTTATGCTCGCTTATTATCTGTGAACGGCGGAGAAGTGCCTTGATTCTGAGAAGCAGCTCAGTTTCATTTACGGGCTTAACCATATAATCGTCGGTTCCCGCAATAAAGCCTTCACACTTGTCCTCATTCTGATATTTTGCCGTTACCATAATAATGGGAGTATTGTTTCCCGAGCTTCTCAGCTGCCTTGTGAATTCAAAGCCGTCCATTTTGGGCATCATTACATCAAGGACAATGAGGTCTATGTGCTTTGTATCCATGATCTCAAGAGCTTCAATTCCGTTTGACGCCGTAACTACCTTGTAGCCCGCCTGATTGAGAATTATTTTCATCAGTTTTGCTGAATTCTGATTATCCTCTGCAACAAGTATCTGAAACATAAAAAACACCTTTTCCAAATAATATTTTTTCATTATGTATAATAACATAAAACTATTAACAATAAGTAAACCCGAGGGTAATGTTTACAAGTTCTTCATATTTGCTGTAAAAAAGTTTATTTATAGTTATTCTTATATTGTTATTATTTACAGTGAATAATCGGTGTTTTATACGCTGAAATTTCGGAAAGGAAGATTTTTATGAAAATCGCAAAGAAAGCGCTGAGTATGCTTTTATCAGTTCTTATGATATTCACAGCCTGCTCAGTAGGACTTAACGGTGCACTTATCAAGGCTGAAGCCGCAACTGTCGGTGATGTTCAGACTCTTGTTAGCAGCGCAGTTGCAGTTGAAGAAATTACTGCTGCAACCGGTAATTCCTGGTCTTACACAGTAACCGGCAAAGACAATTATGTTGTTCTTGAGGCGGCACAGGCAATCTATGAATATGCCGTAGGTGTGCTCGGTTCAAGAAAAATCAACACAGAACAGCTTTATAACGAGGTTATAGCTAATCTCGGTTATTCCGACGGTACTGAAGCTGCTCTCCTTGTAAAAAATATCATTTCTCCCGCAGGTTCTTCTGTTTACAGTGAGGGAAATACCACTTACAAGACTGCAGGTACCACAACACAGGCAAAGAGGTACACTGCCGGTCAGGCTATTGATGCCGACCAGTATACTGTTCCTGCAGGTCTTAATGCAGTTACAAAGACTGCAACAATCTCTGTATCCGAAAAGGCTTTCCTTATGTCTTACAGCACAATTTCAGAGTTCCCCGAAGAAATTGTGTCTTCCGTAAGCTTCAGCTTTACAAACGGTACAACTCATTCCGCTAAGGCAAATTCCGACACAAACTATACCGCAGCCAGCGGTTCGGGTACAAACAAGAAGCCGGAGTCTTATTCTACAAGCTATACCATTTATCTTTATCATGAGATTACTGCAAAGTCAACATCTCCCGTGAATGATAAGATAAAAGATAAATTTGACGCTTTTGTTACGGCTTTCTCTGATGAGAAGCTCTCTCAGACAAGAGCGGATATGCTCAATAAAACAGCAACAGAGATCAGCAGTGAATATAATACTGCATATGCAGCATTCAACCCCGTATACAATACATACGGAAAAGATTTCATCGATCATTTCTACGGAGCGGGCACAACAGATAAGATAACCGCTTATCTTTCCGACCTTACCTTCGCTGAGAGAGTTGTAAACAGTATTCCTTCTGTAGTAGAGCTTTATAACATCATTAATACTGCTTATAACAAAGTTGATTATACTGCTATGAACGCAATTCTTACCCGAATCAATACTCTTTATTCTGTTGCATTCGGACTTACAGCGGAAGAATTAGGCTATATCGTTGAGCTTAAGGGCCTTACAGGCTTCTCACAGGCTGCTGTTGATACATTCAAGGCAGAACTCATCCTTGATATGGAAACAGTAAAGGTCAATGAGATCAAGGCTGCGGTTGATGCTGATATCAACACATACCTACCTTTAGTTAATGATCAGTATAATGAAGCAGATATAGACAATGCTCTTCTTCAGTCTCTTCCCGGAAAATTCACCGCTTACAAAAATGCCGTTCTTTCTTACAGTGCAGCTGCAAGAAACAGAGTTTTCCCCGAAGGCTTCGACAGCTATATTTCAGAAATTTCCGCTCTTATCTCAGCAAAGCTTGCAGCCCGTAATATTCAGGCTGTTTACCATCCCTTCTATGATTATTTCGCAATGATCTTCACGGATTTCTCACAGTGGAAGAATGAAGATTTTGCTTGGGAAGCAGAGGATGAAAACGGAAACACATATCTTACCGGAAGATATGAAGCTGATACAGCAAAGCTGGCTGAACTTGAAACGGCTTACAATAATCTTCTTGCAAGCTATGACGACGCTGTAGTTGAAAAGATATTCAGTGTCAACTATCAGGGCGAGGATATGAGCCTCGTTACAGCTGTTGAAAAGTATCTTGCTGTACTTCTCGATATGGCAAAGCTTCGTGTTGAAGAAACACTTAATGCTATCGACAAGTTTGCCGATGCCATTCCCGACACAACGGCTATTGATATTAATTTCTCAAATGTTGTTGAAATAGGCACAGCTCTTACAAATTACAGCTCTGTTCTTTATAACTATGTGAACGATAAGGGACTTGTTGATTCCGCTTACAAAAGCATTGCTGCAACGGTTGATGCTGTTCAGGCTGCATACGATGCATTTATCGCTGACGGCGGTCTCGGTAATTTCAAGCAGGTGCATTTTGACGAAAACGGTATATATACAGTCCGTTATGCAGGTGCACAGTATGATGCGGACGGTAATCCTATCGGTTATGAAAACGACATCGCAAGAAACGGCGAAAAGGATAACTACGAAGTAACCGATGAAAAGCTTGAAGCTATCATTAATAAGCTTGACGGCTTTATCACATCCGACGACTTCTGCTCACTTTTAGGACTCAAAGATGCTGACGGTAACCCTTATGCATCTATTGATGAAGCAGTCAACGGTATGCTCGGCGGACTTTTCACCGATTCTACGATTAATATGCTTGTGGGAATGCTCTTCCCCATGGTTGCAAATCTTCTTGAAACAGAGCTTGCTTCAATGCTCGCTGATCTTGCAGGCGGCGGCACAGAGCCTCCCGAGGGCGTATCCGCTCAGCTTCCGCTCGGCGATCTTATCACTGACTATACCGTAGACGGTCTTCTTAATGTTTATCTTAATAAGGATTCTTATAACGGTCAGATAAGACAGAAGAGCTATTCCGAGGTATTCAGTGAGATCGGCGTAAATCTCTATCCCGAGGTTCTCGCAAAGCAGATGGTCAAGGAAGGTGTTCTTAAGGCTGATTCCGAATTCTACAACCAGCTTGTAGCCGCAAAGGATAACTGGGCTGCTATGGCCGTCGATCCTACAGCTGAATCTCCTTCATACGCATTCACATATGAGTGGGGCGTAACAGACTATGATTCCTTTGTAAAGGTTCTCGGCGGAATTCTTGACTGTCTCGGACCTATCGGTGAATGTCTTATCAGCTCTGCCGATATCCAGACTGATACTGTTGAAAGAGTCGGTTATGCCGCAACAGCAGGTACGATTACAATCAGCGGTCTTCCTCTTGTAGGAAGTATTTCAGGTACCATTGAATCAGAAGCAGGTCTTTCTCTCGGAATCAAGGCTGTAAACCTTTATGATAAAATATGGATTCCTCTTCTTGAAATGCTCGGACACACAGACAGAGGACATGAAATTAAAGCTATTCCCGCAGGCTCTGACGGTGAAGCTCTTGCAAGAGCTCTTCTTGATCCCGTATTTGTCGTTCTTGATGACATACTTGCCGCTCCCGTAAACAGCGTTCTCGAGATTCTTCCCGCTCTTTCCTATGTTCTTTCAATGGATAAGATTCAGGGACTTCTCAAGACTCTTGAAATTCAGCTTTCGGTTGAACTTAAGCTCGGTGATTCTCCCACTGTAAAGCTTAACGGTCTTGCATCTCTTGTTCAGGGCATTGTTGAAGGCCTTATCAAGGGACTCGCTCTTCCCTTTGATGTTGATCCCATCAATCTCGGAAATGAGCTTAATCTCCTTGATCTTCTCGGAACGGATTACAGAAATCTCAACGAGCTTATCAAGATGATAGCTCCCGATATGTATATTCCCGAAATCCATCAGACAGATCTTATTTTCTTGGCTGAGCTTGATAAGAACGCTTCCTCCTACAGAAGCTCCGGCTCAAGACTCAAGTTTACGGCAGATAAGG
The DNA here is from genome assembly GCA_015066205.1 of Oscillospiraceae bacterium. Classification (GTDB taxonomy): domain Bacteria; phylum Bacillota; class Clostridia; order Oscillospirales; family Acutalibacteraceae; genus RUG806. The sequence continues at coordinate 17,836 of SVOV01000034.1, read as the reverse complement.
CAGATGTTCTCTATTTCCTTCTTGACTATGTTGCAGGCGCTCTCAATGAAGATTTCCTTAACGGTATTCTCGGAATGCTTCAGGGTGAGCCCGCTGAGGGAGAAGAGCCCGCAGAACCTGTAGTGCTTCCCGATTTCGTGCTTGACCTTCTCGGCAATGTAAACGGAAACACAATGGGACTTGTTACAGTTCTTTCCGAAATTTTTGTTCCTCAGACATATTCAATGACTCAGACTGACTGGTATGTTTCCGAATTCAAGAACGGTGACATCAATGCTTCTGTTGAGCCCTATAACACAATTTATCTTAAGTACGGTACTGATTGGCAGAGAGAAGATGCAGTAGTTTTAGTTAATAATCTTGACTCTCTTCTTAAAACAATTCTCGGACTTGCAGGTTCAGAGCTTGATATCAATACCTATCTTCCCGAAATGGTTAACGGTGCTCTTAACGGTATCTTTACAAATGATAATCTTACAGCTGTAATTTCCGGTATCGCATCCTTAGGTCAGACCGAAATGGATGAAATGCTCAGCGGCATTCTCGCCGAAGTGCTCGGTGCAGATATCAGTGAAATTTACAATGCATTCGGTTATCTCTTCTTTGAAGACGCTCCTTCTTCCGTGAATAACACAGGTGTAGAAGCTGTTGTTGATGCAGACGGTAATATCACATGGGTGTTTGACGGTACAGAAATGACCGACGGCGACAAGGAAATGTTCTTCAATATCCTTTTCAAGGCTCTTTCACCCTTTATGCCCACACTTGAAAAGCTTCTTACGGGCGGTGAAATTTCCGCTCTCGGACTTCTTGAAATTCCCTGCTATGACGGATATGCATATACCTTTGCACAGCTTCTTGAGGTTCTTGGTGTTGAAGATGTTCTTACACAGGCTGAATTTGAAGAGCTTTGTGATGCCCGGGGTATTGAAGCTGCACTTATTACTGTGATCAATGCAGTATTTGCAAGACTTGACGAAATTCTTACAGGCAGTGTTATTATTAATCTTGCTGAGGTTCTTCCCAATCTTCTTTACTTCATTGAAAGCAACGGACTTTCAGCATTTATAAGAAATCTTCTTAAGCCCGTTCTCGTTCTTGTTGATGCTCTCAGACCCGTTATTGATGTCGACATCAATAAGGTTCTTACCTATTTCATATCTGAGCTTGTCAACGGCAAAGAGCTTGCACTTGATATTGATACAATGCTCAATATGATCTTAACAGGCGAAATTCCCGCTCCCGAAGATCCCGAAAATTATAAGACTGTAGCTGTAGATATCACAGATCTCAGACTTTCAACCATTCTCAGAATAGTTGATGCAGCTATCGGAACTAACCTTTATAACAGTCCCCTCGTAAATCCCGGTCTTGATGCAATGTTTGCATTTACCGAGAGCTACACATCAGCTTCGGGCGAAACCGCATACAGAACCAACATCGAAACTCCCGATGCTCTTACGGTTCTTATTTCAGCTCTCCTTGAAGCACTCATCTCTCCCGTAGATGAAAATACAACAAATGCTGATGTTATCTTTGCTCTTATCGGTGATGAAAATATTGTAAATATTATCAATGCAGTAATCTCTCTTATCGGTGGTAAGGAGCTTGGTGAGATCAATGAGATCAACTGGGCTTATATGTATGAGGATACTGCAGAAAAGTCAGCCCTCGAACAGCTCTCTGAGGCTGACGGTAAGTTCCCCGTAAGAACAGGCAATGCCTTTGATATCTATACTCAGTACCAGAACAACTGGAATGAGGAAACTGCAGAATATATCAACAGTGTTCTTGATATGTTTGTAAAGAGTATTACAGAGCTTGCAAGAGATGACGGCTCAACTCTCGGCACTCTTCTTGACGATGCAATTGTAAACGGACTTTACACAGACAGCATTCTTAATTCCATCATTGAAGCAGTTGTCGATCTTATCGTTGACTATGAATCAATTATTGTTGCAGCAGGCGGTCTTCTTGATGCTGAAGGTCTTCTTGACTGGATCGACTGGTGCGAGATTACAGAAAATGCTGACGGTACAAGAACCGTTAAGTGTGTGAAGGACTGGGGTATGGACAGCGCCACTGACAATGAAGCAAAGAAAACTGCATTCATTGAAGGCTTTGTAGAAACGCTTCGTCCCGCATACAGACTTCTCGGCTGGCTTCTCTTCGGTGAAGACATAACCTTCTTTGACGGAGCTACCAAGGAAGCACTCATTACTCTTACAGGCGGCGAAGGCTACAAGTACGGCTTTGTTCCGCTTCTTGAAGCACTCGGCGGCACAATGGGCTATGAGGGCACAGCTTCCGGCATCAAGCCCAGAGAAGCATTCTATGTTGACGGCGTTCTCGATATGGAAACTGCAGTCCGTGACATTTTCACAGCAGTTGTAGGTATTCTTTCAGATATCTGCGGAGAGCTTCAGAATGTAACTGAAGGTATGGGAACACTTTCCGTAATGCTTGAAAAGCTTTCCTCACTTGTTTATTTCATTAACGCAGACGGTGTTAAAGCAGTTGTCAATAATCTTCTTCTTCCCGTTGTAGCAATAACTGATGAGCTTGCTGCAGTAGGTCTCAATGTTGATTTTGCAACTCTTATCCCCGACATCAATATCACAAGTCTTGATTTTGAAGAAGTATTCAAGATCCTTGAAAATCTTCTTTCTCTTTATTTCCCCGCACATACTCAGGAATTCTTAAAGACATTCTATTTCGGTAAGGCTCAGTCCTTCGTTTCCGCAAACGGTGAAATTGCTTATAAGCCGGTATTCACAGAGGAAGAAACAAGAGCAGATTTCATTACTGTCGTTATCTCCACTGTTGCCGATGCTTTTGCAGATCCCAGAAACGAAAACACGCTCAAGGGTTGGTTCGGCGGCAAGGAAGCTATCTATGATGTAATTATAGCTTACCTTGAGGGCAAGGCAGTCAAGGTTCCCGTTGAAGCATATAACTGGAAGCTTACTGACAAGGCTGATTCAGGTTATGTTTTCTCTCCCGTAACAATGAATGCTATCGATCAGTATGTTTACGGTGAGCTTTACACAAGAGAAATGGGTGAATACATTGAAAAATGGCTTCCCTCATTCATTGACACAATGATAGTTCTCCTCGGTGTTGAAGATACAACAGGCGGAACATACACAGGCCTTGAAGATATTCTTGATACTCTTATCGGAGAATCGGTTTATAAGCCTGAACTTGTTCAGCAGCTCGCTGATATGGTCAAGGGACTTATTTCTGACCTCACAGGCAGCATCGGTGAAGAGCTTTACGGTCACATCAAGGTTATCCTTAAGGAAGCTCTCGGTGTTGATGTTACAATAATCGAAGAATTCACCGTAGCAGAGTTTGAGATCGGCGACCGTGATGCATTCGTTGATGAGCTTCTCAGATTCCTTACTCCCGTATATCCCATCCTTTCATGGCTTCTTGCTGATGATGCAATTTCCTTCTTCTATACAGCAGACGGAACAGGAAGAGACAGAATCGTTCTTCCCGGCGCAGAAGGCTATAAGTACGGTATTATCCCGATTCTTGAGGCTCTCGGCTGCGAAGGTATTCTTACATACGGTGAGTATAAGGAAGCAGCAAGCGATCCCGAAATGCTTCTCAGAAGCATACTTGAACCCATCCTCAATAAGGTTGATGATCTTCTCGCTGACCCTGTAAATGAGGTAGTTGAGCTTCTTCCCGGAGTTATTTACTTCCTTAACTCTGACGGTCTTGATACCGCAGTAAGAAATGTTCTTAACGCAGTATTCAGCCTTCTTAAGACAATTGAGCCTCTTACAGGTGAGGTTGATCTCTTCGCAGCTATCGGCTTTGATTTCAAGCTTAATATTGAAGAGATCATCGGAAAGCTTCTTGAAGATGTAAGTAATGATACAGGCTTCCAGCTTAAAGAGGTTGCAATGGAAGCCATCAATGAGCTTACAGTCGGTGAACTCATTTCCTTCACATCAAAGAACGGACTTAAGGCTTACACAGTGAAGTATGCAACAGGCGGCGACAGAGTTGATATGGTAACTGTTGTTCTTCGTCTGGTACTCAGATTCGTTTCTATCGAAGAAAATGTAATTACTCTTGAAGCTCTTCTTAAAGATAGTCTTTCAGGTGACGGCTATAAATTCCTCTGCTCACTTCTTGAAAACTTCTCACAGATGGCAGCAGATAAGGACGGAATGGATGAAATTCTTTATACTGTATACCAGATATTCTATGCAGCAAATGTAGCAGCTCATAAGGTAGATAACTGGCATCAGAATTTCAACGGGGACTTCTCATTCCTCAAGCAGCTCTTTGCAACAAGTGAGCTTCCCTTTATTCAGGATATCGGCTCATCTCTCTCAGATCTTCTTGACAAGATAGGCGACGGAATCTTTGACAGTGACGGCTTCGCTTCCGACGGATTCATTAAATTCTTCCAGAAGATCATTGAATTCTTCAACAAGGTTATAGAATTCCTCAAGGGCTTCTTTGCATAAAGCTGATTCAATGTAAACTGATCAAAGGAGCTGCAAAAAAACGAAAGTTTTTTTGCAGCTCCTTTTTCCGTGCAAACAGCGCAGTTCGGAGTATATTAGAATTGTAAGAAAAAAATTCATACAATTAATATATTATTAATATATTTAGTAAGATGTTTACATAGTCTTTATATATTATATACTTTAGTTAATTATTAATATGCTCAGGAGGAAAAATGATGAAAAGATTACTTGCTGTGATTCTCAGTGCCGTTATGCTTCTTTCAATGGCAGTTCCCGCTTTTGCCGCTGAAAGAGATGAGCATCCCACTATTTATATCACAGGTGCCCAAACAAACGAAATATACAGTGCTGACGGAAAAATGATATACCCTCTTCCCGAAGAGCTTGATGCTATGGAAATAATCGGCGATGCTCTCGGCCCCTGCCTTAAACAGCTTGCCCTCGGCTTTGTTACAAACAACTATGAGCCCTATGCACAGGAATTCTATAATGTATTTGTACCGATCTTCAAGGATATTTCTCTTGATGAAAACGGTGAGGTCGCAAACGGCAGCCATCCCAAATTTACAATTTATAACGCAGGTGTGGCAAAGAAAACATCAAACTACGGCCCCTGGGACTACCGCTTCTGGTACGACTGGCGTATTTCTCCCATGGTAGTTGCTGACCAGCTTAAGGAATATATTGATATGGTGCTTGAAGCAACGGGTGAAGAAAAGGTCAATATCACAGGCAGATGCTACGGCGCCAATGTTATTGCCGCATATCTTGCAAAATACGAAGACCACGCTCTTGAAACAGTTGATGATATTTCCTATCTTGCTTCTTCCGTTCTCGGAATTGATGTACTCACGGCTCTTTTTGCAGGTGAGGTTGAAATAGAAGCAGCCGCTCTTGAAAACTTTGCAAAGTATTTTCTTGAGGAAGAAGAGCTTATTGCCGATGAAGGCTTGAGGTTTTTTGTTCTCACTCTCGTTGAGCTTCTTAATGAGATCAAGCTTCTCGGGGTGACTGGCGACCTTCTTGAAGGTATATTTGATAAGATAAAGACTGATCTTATTCCTCTTATTCTCCGTGATACCTTTGCTTCAATGCCCTCCTTCTGGTCAATGATAACACCCGAAAAGTATGAGCAGGCAAGAGCATTTATCTATAACGGCTGTGAGGATAAGTATAAGAATATCATTGCAAAGAACGACGATTTCTACTACAATGTTCAGCTTAAGACTGAAGATCAGATGGTTTCTCTCAAAAATAAGGGAATAGGCTTCCATATTTTTGTTAAGTACAATTTCCCCGATTATCCCATCTATTCAGGTGCTACTGCTGAAGGCGACGGTAATACCTCTGCTGTAAGACAGGGCTTCGGCGGAACATACGCTCCCTACGGTGAGGTTCTTTCCGACGAATTTATCAGCACTCTTAAGGATACAAAATATCTTTCTCCCGATAAGAAGGTTGACGCTTCAACCTGTCTTTTCCCTGAAAACACATGGTTTATAAAGAATCTTCATCATGATAAGTTCCCCAATGTAATAAATATCTTTGCAATGGATATTATGAATTCAGATATGAATGTAAGTGACGGAGAATTCAAACAGTATCAGTACTATTTTGACGGAACTCTGACACCTCTCGAGGATGTAACGGAAGCTCCCAAGGAAGAAGAACGCGGATTCTTCCGCCTTTTCATTGATTTCTGGAAGAGCCTTTTTGAAATAATCGGAAGACTTTTCAGCGGTGAGCTTTCCATATGATTTAGATAAAATTTTATCGGATACACGGGATGCCTGTGTATCCGATGCTTTTTTGATATGACGAAAACTGCTCGCCTTGTACGGAGCTTCCAGAGAGTCTTCTTCCTCCCTCCTCTCAAGGGATAAATCGCAGGATTCTTTCTTATATAAGCATTTGCAAAAAAAATCAGCCTTTCCTGTTACGGAAAGGCTGATGTCTTATTCTTCTGTTTTCTTTGCGGGAATTTCTATTTTGCCGTAGAGAGAGCCTGCAGAATCCTTTCTGGGTGCTCTTGTTGTTTCAGGCTGGTAGGCTTCCTTTTTCTGGTAGCCGCCTTTCCCGCCTCTGCGGCGGTCGTTTCTGCCGCCTCTGTTATATCCGCCCTTTGAAGGATGAGTGGGCTGAACGCCCTCTTCAAGAGAGATTATAACCTTTCTGCCTGCATCCTGACCGATAGAGTGGGATGTTACACCTTCAATTTCCTGAATTGCAGTGTGAACGATTCTTCTTTCATAGGGATTCATAGGATCAAGAATAACATTTCTGCCGTATTTTAATACCTGCTTTGCGCTTCTGTGAGCAAGGGCACGGAGATTGTCATTTCTCTTTTCTCTGTAATTACCTATGTTTACGGAGATCTTACGGTGCTTGTCATCGTCAAGTCCCTTGTTGATGGAAAGACGGAGGAGATACTGGATGGAATCAAGGGTCTCGCCTCTTCTTCCGATAAGAGCGCCGTCGTCTTCACATTCAACTGTGTAGGTGTATTCATTAGTGTCTGTGTTCTTTGTAAGAGTGAGTGAGTATTCCTTGATGCCGATGCCGTCGATTATCATTCTGAGATATTTTGCAGCAGCATCGTTTTCACTGATAGCTTCTTCAACCTTATTTGAAGCAGCCTTTTCGGTCTTTGCTTCAGCTGTCTTTACGGGAGCTGATTTGTTTTCTTCTTTAGCGGGAGCCTTTTCCTTAACGGGGGCGGGCTTTTCTGTGTGTGCCTTGGGGGAAGATTTCACTTCCTGTGCTTTCTTTTCCTTAACGGGAGCGGATTTTGCGGGTGCTTCAGCCTTTTTGGGCTTGTCAGCAATTTCATACCAAACTTTTACCTTGGCGGGCTCGGATATAAGTCCGAAAAGCTTCTTTTTTGCATCCTGGATAACTTCCTGATGTATCTCAACTTCTTCGGGAGCGGCAAGAAGTGCCTTTCCGTTTTCAAAAGCCTCGATAATGCTGCTACCGGTGCCTATCTGTTCTATTATCATTGATAACGAAATCCTTTCTAAATGTTAACCGTAATATAAGAATTACAGAATTGTTTTCAGATTATTCGTTTTTGTCTTCATTTTTCTTCATAAGTGCCGCTTTTACCTTGACATTCTGTTCTCTTGAACGGCGCTGGACGGTTTCGTCAACCATCTGACCTGCAATAATTTCATCAGGCTTCAGTGTGAGGGCAAGTCCTACTGTCTGGATAAAGGAAAGAATGTTTGAAATTATCCAGTAGAAGCCTACACCTGCAGGAAGCTGATAGGAGAACCAGATTGACATAGCGGGTGACATAAATGTCATACATCCCATTGCGGGATTCTTTGCCATTTCGGGATTTGATTTTCTCTGCTTTACATACATAAATAAGCTTGTAAGAAGAGCTGTAAGGCCTGAAAATACGGGGATAAGAAGAATTATCCAGCCGAGCTCCTTCCAGAGAGAGGGGGAGTCGGTAAGGTCAATGCCGAAAATTTTGAAATTGGCAATGAAGTTTTCAACCTTAAACATCAGATCCTCTGTGAAAATGGCGGGATCAAGTGTGTCTTTGAATTCAGAGAACTTGTTGAGTGCATTCAATTCAAAATAGTAGTCCTGAGTAAGCGTCTTTGTTACCTGTTCTGCGGGAAGAGTTTCAACAAATGCGGTGAATGCTCTTTTAAGCTCGGTAACAGCGCTGTCGCCGATTCTCAGAACAAGGGAAAGGGGAGAATAGATTGCACCGTAAAGACCCATCATAACAATAAGCTGAAGAATCATGGGAAGACATCCCATATTGTTCATACTGAAGCCTTCGCGTCTGTAAAGCTCCTGAGTTTCTTCAGAGACCTTCATCTGAGCTTCTCTCGGGTTGAGAGTGGAGTATTTTGCTCTGATCTTATTTACTTTTGCCTGAAGGCGCATCTGCTTTGCCGAATTCTTCTGCTGCTTTACAGCCTGGGGAAGAAGAGCAAGTCTTATTACAAGTGTGATTATAATAAGAGATAACAGATAGTTGTTTGTGAATTCAAAAAGGACATGTAGCGCATAACCGAAAGGTATGGCTAAAAAATCTCTGAAAATATCCATTGAAGACCTCCGGGGTTCTTATTTCCTGTTTCTTTTAATTTTTAGATCCGGAACAGGGTCAACCCCACCCGGAAATAGCGGGTTGCATCTTAAGATTCGCAGTGTTCCCAGGGCACCGCCGAGTAAAAAGCCGTAACGGTCAATAGCTTCAAAGGTATAATGGGAACAGGTGGGATAATATCGGCACTTAGGTCCTGAAAGCGGGGAGATGTATTTCTGGTAGAACCTTATAACCTTAAGTGCTGCTTTCTTCAGCATTTCTGATAACACCTGCCGAAATTAATTGTTTGCGCATAATTACGCTTATGTCCGTACTTTTTTTGTAGACCGTCTTTGTTCTTGCGACAAAAACAATATCAAAACCGCCGTGAGGCTCGGGAAGCGACAGAAACGCTTCTCTTATAACCCTGCGCGCGCGGTTCCTTTCAACTGCATTGCCTATTTTTTTGCTGGTTGTTATCCCAATACGACAAATTCCCGCGCGGTTTCTGATTACATAAGTTACCAACGCAGGATTTGTGTATGCTTTTCCGCGCCCGTAGGCCCTGCGGAAATCAGTGTTGGAATTAAGTGTATTGAATCGGGACAATTTCCACGGATCCTTTCAGCTTTAATTAGTAAGAAAGCTGCTTTCTGCCCTTTGCTCTGCGGCGGGCGAGAACCTTACGGCCGTTTCTGTCTGCCATTCTCTTTCTGAAGCCGTGCTCCATCTTGCGCTGACGCTTTTTAGGCTGATATGTTCTTTTCATCCGATAACCCTCCATTTCTGTTGTTCTTTAACAGCTAAGTAACGGAAAAACGCTGTTTTTGCTCGAAAAAAGGTACCCTGTACCCCTGTTTCTACAATTTAACATTATATAATAGTAAAACATAATCTGTCAACTGTTTTTTTTGTAATGTTATTCTTTAAATTTTATTTATATTTATTGTTTATTTCAGTTTTTTGGTGTATTATAATTATGAATATGATTTTGTTACCGCTTTTTAAGGGGGTTGTATAAATTGACACAGGATACTGTTGAGAAAAGAAAGAAAATACTTATAAATATCTGTTTTTATGCAGTTATTGCCGCTGCCGCCTTCTGCGTGTATAAATGGCTGCTGCCGCTTGTGATTCCTTTCATAATGGCATTCATTGTGTCAGCCGGCTTTAACAGACCCGTCAGTGCAGTGGTCAGAAAGCTTCCTGTGAAGCGTTCCTTTGTCAGTGCGGTGTTTGTGTGCTTCCTGCTGCTTGTTATTTCTGCGGTCTTCTTTCTTATCGGAATCGAGGTTTTTGAAAAACTCAGCGGTTTTTACGATTATTCTGTAGCCCAGCTTCAGAATGTGGGCGGTCTTATAAATAATCTCAAGCTCTGGGTGCTTGATATTACGGCATTTCTTCCCGAAGCAATAAGAACCGTGCTTCACGAGAATGTTTCTGTCTTTTTTGATAAAATAATTCAGGACGGCTTTAAGAGTCTTCCCATTGATACCTCCTCCATTGACTGGACGGAGCTTCTTTCAAAGGGCGGACAGATGCTCAGCGGTACTGTAGGAAAGATTCCCTCTATTATAATTGCTTTTGTTGTATTTCTCATTTCAACGGTCTTTATTTCTTCCGACTATGACAAGATAAAGCTGTTCTTTGTTCATCAGCTTTCGGAAACCACTGTTTTTAAGGTTACTACAGCATGGCGGCTCGGAGTATCTTCTCTCAAAAAGATGATCAAGGCATATGTGATAATCATATGTGTTACTGCTTTTGAATTGACTGTAGGCCTTTATGTTCTGAAATTTATCGGTGTATTTGAAAATCCCTATATCGTAATTATCGCATTCATAATTGCGCTTATTGATATCATACCTGTTCTCGGTACGGGAACGGTGCTTATCCCCTGGTCGGTCATTTCCTTTATAACAGGCAATATCGGTATGGGCATCGGACTTCTTGTTATATATGCCATTGTTTTCGTTATCCGTCAGATAATTGAACCAAAGCTTGTTGCGGGACAGGTCGGTCTTCCTCCCATTGTGACAATTATCGCAATGTATGTAGGCTCAAAGACACTCGGTATCCTCGGCTTCTTTATTCTTCCCTTTATTGTGATTCTTATAAAGGTATTCAACGATGCGGGGCTCATAAGAGTGTTCAAGGACAGTCACACTCCCGAAAAACCATTCCCCTGGGCAAAGAAAATGGAAGAAAGCAAAATGCATCAGGAAGAGGCGGCAGAGAAGCCGGTATCGGATGAAGCTTCAGTGTAATTAAAGTATGAAATGCAGATTTATGTATTGTTAATAGTTCTATTATTAAAAATTCATAAATTATTAAAAAATATGCAAATTTGTGTTTATAATTCTAATTTAGAATTATAAACAAGTTACGGCGTGTTATTATTTATATAATTAATATCCTTAAGCGGAGGCAGATTTTTTATGCTTAATACATTGATTCAGACTATTGCAAATCTCGGTTTTGATTCATCAGCCATTACAGAAGCTTTCAACAGAGTTTTAGAAACTATAAAAATGGGTGATACCTCGTCAATAGCAGGTATTATGGATATTTTTACAGGTGTTGTTGCTGCCGTAACAGGTGCTTCGGCTTCAGATATCTCTGCAATTATTACCTCTCTTATTGAAAGTGTTGTAACAATTCTTTCCGATGATGCAACAAATTCAATTCTTTCCGTTATAACAGGTGCATAAAAACCTTATGATCTATGCTTCAGCCCGATGGATGTATTTCGTCGGGCTGTACTTTTTGAGAATGTCCGTATGTCCGTTATATATAATGTAATTAATTATTAAAGGAGAAATCCTATGAAAAAGGTTTTTGTTGCCGCTCTTATGACAACGGTATTGCTTCTTTCGGGATGTATTATAATTGAAACAGAAACAACTGCCGTAAATTCCTACGAGGATAATACTGCTGATGATGTTCTGCAGTCTGAATATAATACTCTTCCTCCCGAAACTACTGAGCAGGAGACTGAAAGCGAAACTGCTGCTGAAACTTCTTCGGCTGAGGAGATAACCTCTGCAGAACCGTCAGAATCGCTCGGTGAAATTACAGAGGTGGATCTCAGCATTGAAATGCCCGAGAAAAACGGAACAATGCATACCTCGGCTTCTGCGGAGAATAAGTACATAAAAGCCGTAAGCTCAGACAGAGATATTGAAACGGACAGACTGGTTGCCGTATATGCAGTTCCCGAATCAGGACAGAATTATGTCTTTGAATTCTATGACAGCGATGACAGATCAAAGGATGATCTGAGAAGAGTGTATCTTCTTGATTCAAAATGCCGTATAACGGGAGTTGCCGCAACGGATGCCAAGGAAAAAGAGAGCATTTCCACCGTTGAAAACTGGTTTTGTATGAATGTTCTTATAAAAGAAGTGATATTTCCCGCTGTAGAGGACAGCTTCAGGTAAGAACAGCCCGGGGCGGTTGGTAAAATATATTTTTTGATTTGTAAAAATCTGACAAAAAATACATAAATTTTACAAAAGCACCGGTTGCCGAAACGGAAGCGGAACCGAAAACTGTCAAGAATGTAAAAATATACACATTATGCACCGATTATGCATTGAAAATTGCATAAATTATCAATTAGAAATATTAATTAAAAAACAGCAATTTTTACGAAAAAAAATCAAAAAAATTGTTGCAATTCACAGAAATATATGGTAGAATGAATCTCGTCTGAGAAATGGGTGAGTTATGCCCATTTACCTCAGGAATGATATGCGATGATACGGAAGGTGGCTGCGCTTGACGCAGGGAATTTCCGTGGAGTATGTCCGATTATCAAACCGGGCGATTATGTTAATACCGCAACAAGGGGGAAGTCTGCGCCTTAACCGGACTTCCAAGGACCTTCTGCGGTGAAAATTTCTGTTTTTTTGCGTCCGGAATAGCTTGCGAGTATTCCGGATTTAAAAAATGAGGGGCGCGAATAACCCGGCGCCGTGTGGAAATTTTCAGACAGCAAGACAGCCCGCCAAAGTTCTTAAGGAGGCGTAAACATGGCAGTTAAGGAAAAGATCAGAATCAGACTCAAGGGCTACGATCACTCACTCGTAGACAAAGCAGCGGAAAGAATCGTTGAAACAGCAAAGCGTACAGGCGCTCAGGTTTCAGGTCCCGTACCGCTCCCCACAGAGAAGGAAGTTGTTACTATCCTTCGCGCTGTTCACAAGTATAAGGATTCCCGTGAGCAGTTTGAGCAGAGAACCCACAAGAGACTCATTGATGTTATCAAGCCCTCAGCAAAAACAGCTGAAGCTTTAACAAATCTTGAGCTTCCCGCCGGCGTTGATATCGAAATCAAAGTTATGTGATTTCGGTTGGCTTATAAAGACGATCGAGAGATCGCCGTAAAAGCACCGCAGGTCAAGTCGGCACCAAGCCGACCAATAATCTGAAGGAGGAAAAATCAAAATGCAAAAAGGTCTTATCGGTAAGAAGATTGGCATGACTCAGTTTTTTGACGAGAAGGGTAATGTAATTCCCGTAACCGTTCTTGAAGTTGGTCCTTGCGCAGTCGTACAGAAGAAGACAGAAGAGAAGGACGGCTATAAGGCAGTTCAGCTCGGATTCGGCGACATGAAGGTAAGCCGCGTAAACAAGCCCATGAAGGGTCATTTCGCAAAGGCTGATGTTGCCCCCAAGAAAGTTCTCAAGGAGTTCAGACTCGCTGACACCGACGCAGTAAACGTAGGTGACATTCTCAAGGCTGACGTATTCGCAGCAGGTGAGAAGGTAGACATCAGCGGCACCAGCAAGGGTAAAGGATATGCAGGTGCTATCAAGAGATGGAACTTCGGCAGACTTAAGGAAACACACGGTACCGGTCCCGTAGCAAGACATCAGGGTTCAATGGGCGCTTGCTCCGATCCCTCAAGAGTTTTCAAGGGAAAGAAGATGCCCGGTCATCTCGGTGCTGAAAAGGTCACAGTTCAGAATCTGGACGTAGTAAAGGTAGATGCTGAAAACAATCTTATCGCTGTTAAGGGTGCTGTTCCCGGTGCCAAGGGCGGATATGTTGTTATCACAAATGCCGTTAAGAAAGCGTAAGGGAGGAATAGAAGATGCCTAAAATTGACGTATTAAATATGGCTGGTGCAAAGGTATCCGAGATTGAGCTTTGCGAAAGCATTTTTGCTATCGAGCCCAACACCTCTGCTATGCACATCGCAGTTGTTAATTATCTCGCAAATCAGCGTCAGGGTACTCAGTCCACCCTCACTCGCTCAGAAGTATCAGGCGGCGGTAAGAAGCCTTGGAGACAGAAGGGAACAGGTCGTGCAAGACAGGGTTCAACAAGAGCTCCCCAGTGGTATCACGGCGGTATCGCTCACGGTCCCAAGCCCCGCAGCTACAGATTTGAAATCAATAAGAAGGTTAAGAGACTTGCTCTCAAGTCTGCTCTTTCTTCTAAGGTTGCAGCAAGCGAAATGATCGTTCTCGAAGATCTTACACTTGCAGCTATCAAGACAAAGGAAGTTGTTAATGTTCTTACAGCTGTTAAGGCAGCTAAGAAGACACTTATCGTTCTTCCCGAAAAGAATGATGTTATCTATCGCAGCGCTCGTAACATTGAAGGCGTAAACGTAACATTCGTTAACACTCTCAATGTTTATGACATCCTTAACTGCGACAGCATCGTAGTTCTCAAGGATGCGGTAGCAAAGATTGAGGAGGTTTATGCATAATGAGTAAGTTCGCACAGGATATAATCCTCAAGCCGGTAGTTACCGAAGAAAGCATGCTCGGCACAGCAGAAAAGAAGTACACCTTCGTTGTTGCCTCTGATGCTAACAAGATCGAAATCGCCAAGGCTGTTGAAGAGCTCTTCGGCGTTAAGGTTGACAAGGTCAACACAATGAATGTTCGTGGTCATTTTCGTCGTTACGGCAGATTTGAAGGCTACAAGCCCTCATGGAAGAAAGCTATCGTAACTCTTACTGAAGACTCCAAGACAATTGAGTTCTTCGACGGTATGTATTAATAGACCTTCCGGACAGCGATGTATGGTTTAGCCGGCCGCTAAACTCTCCGGAACCGAACACAATTTTTTCAAAATTATGAAAGGCGTGTGAAAAACAATGGCTATGAAAGTCTATAAGCCGACAACTAACGGTCGTCGTAATATGTCTTCGATCGATTACACACAGTTGTCCAAGGTTTCACCTGAAAGAAGCCTCCTTGAGCCCCTCAAGAAGACATCAGGCAGAAACAGCTACGGCAGAATTACTGTTCGCCATCACGGCGGCGGTAACCGTCAGAAGTATCGTATAATTGACTTTAAGAGATCTAAAGTGGATATGCCCGCAACAGTACAGACTCTTGAATACGATCCCAACCGTTCAGCATTTATTGCTCTTATTCAGTATGAAGACGGTGTTAAGAATTACATTATTGCTCCCTCAGGCCTCAAGGTCGGCGATACAGTTGTTGCCGGTGCATCAGCTGATATCAAGGTAGGTAACGCTCTTCCTCTTGTGAACATCCCCACAGGTACATTCGTTCACAATGTAGAACTTTATCCCGGCCGCGGCGGTCAGCTTGCAAGATCTGCAGGTAATGCTGCACAGCTTATGGCTAAAGAAGGAAAGTACGCACTCCTTCGTCTTCCCTCAGGTGAGCTTCGCAATGTTCCCGTAAATTGCATGGCAACTATCGGTACAGTAAGCAACGAAGAACACATCAATGTTAAGATCGGTAAGGCAGGTCGTACACGTCACATGGGTATCCGTCCTACAGTCCGCGGTTCAGTTATGAACCCCTGCGATCACCCCCACGGCGGTGGTGAAGGTAAGTCACCCATCGGTCGTCCCGGTCCTGTTACACCCTGGGGCAAGCCTGCTCTCGGTTATAAGACTCGTGCAAAGCATAAGCAGTCCGATAAGCTTATCGTAAGACGCGCTAATGCTAAATAAACGGAAAGGAGCAATAAATAATGGGCAGAAGTACTAAAAAAGGACCTTTCGTGCAGCCCAAGCTTCTCGAAAGAGTCATTAAAATGAATGAAAACGGCGAGAAAATCGTCCTTAAGACTTGGAGCCGCAGCTCCACAATCTTCCCTGAATTTGTTGGTCACACCTTTGCCGTACATGACGGACGTAAGCACGTTCCCGTATATGTAACAGAAGATATGGTTGGTCACAAATTAGGTGAGTTCGCTCCTACAAGAACCTTCAAGGGTCATGCAGGATCAAAGACATCAAACAACGGAAAGTAAGCCGAAAGGAGTGTAAACAATGGAAGCAAGAGCAAAAGCGACTTTTGAGCGTATAGCTCCCCGTAAGGTTCAGATCGTTCTCGACCTTATCAGAAATAAGCCCGCTGAAGAAGCTATGGCAATCCTTAAGTTCACACCCAAGGCTGCGTGTGAACCCCTTGCAAAGCTTCTCAAGTCCGCGATGGCTAATGCGGAAAACAACTTTGACATGGATGTTTCAAGACTCTATGTTGCAGAATGCACTGTTTCTCAGGGCCCCACTCTTAAGAGAATCAGACCCAGAGCTCACGGCAGAGCATTCAGAATAAATAAAAAGACATCACACATCAACCTTGTACTCAAGGAAATGGAATAATCGGGGAGGAGGAATTAAACAATGGGACAGAAAATTAATCCTACCGGTTTAAGAATCGGTGTCATTAAGGATTGGGAATCTCGCTGGTATGCAGGTAAGTCAACATTCGGTGATACTCTTGTAGCAGACTACAATGTCCGTGAGTATCTTTTGAACGCACTCAACTCCGCAGGTGTTCCCAAAATTGAAATTGAACGCGATCCTAAGAGAATCCGCATCAATATCCACTGCGCAAAGCCCGGCATGGTTATCGGTAAGGGCGGCGCAGAGATCGAAAAGATCAAGGCAACTTGCAAGAAGATGCTCGGTGAAAGCAAGGATGTTTTCATCAACATCATCGAAATCAAGCAGCCCGACCTCAACTCACAGCTCGTTGCAGAAAAGATCGCAATGCAGCTTGAAAAGAGAGTTTCCTTCCGCCGTGCAGTTAAGCAGGCAATCGGCAGCACAATGAGACTTGGTGCAGCAGGTATCAAGATTCAGTGCGGCGGCAGACTCGGCGGTGCAGAAATTGCTCGTTCCGAGACATATAAGGAAGGTACTATTCCGCTTCAGACAATCAGAGCTGACATTGACTACGGCTTTGCAGAAGCAAAAACAACCTACGGCCGTATCGGCGTTAAGGTTTGGATCTATAAAGGCGAGGTTCTTCACGAAACCGCCGCTAAGAAAAGAAGAGACAGGAGGGCTTAAAAATGTTATTGCCTAAGCGCGTTAAATACCGCAGACAGCAGAGAGGTCGCCTTAAGGGCGCTGCACATCGTGGCAATACTGTTACTTACGGCAATTTTGGCCTTGTAGCACTTGAGCCCGCATGGATCACCTCAAATCAGATCGAAGCAGCCCGTATCGCTATGACAAGATATATCAAGCGTGGCGGTCAGGTATGGATCAAAATATTCCCCGACAAGCCCATCACAGAGAAGCCTGCCGAAACCCGAATGGGTTCAGGTAAAGGTTCACCTGAATATTGGGTAGCAGTAGTTAAGCCCGGCAGAGTTATGTTTGAAATTGCCGGTGTTGACGAAGTAGTAGCAAGAGAAGCTATGCGTCTTGCTGCAAACAAACTTCCCATCAAGTGTAAGTTTGTAACTAAGGAAGAACAGGGTGGTGAGTCATAATGAAAGCCAGTGAAATCAAAAAGATGTCCGCTGCGGAGTTGGATGCTAAGCTCCTTGAACTTAAGGATGAACTTTTCAAGCTGCGCTTCCAGCAGGCCATCAACCAGCTCGATAACCCCATGCGTATCAGCGCCGTAAAGAAAGACATCGCAAGAGTACTCACAGTACGCAGAGATGCAGAACTTCACGGCAAGGATGCTTAAGACAGGGAGGTACGGAGTAAATGGAAAGAAATTTAAGAAAGACCCGTGTCGGCATTGTAACAAGCGATAAGATGGATAAGACCGTTGTAGTTTCCGTTAAGGACAAGGTCAGACATCCTCTTTACAAGAAGATCGTGAATCACACAATCAAGCTTAAGGCTCACGACGAAAAGAACGAATGCGGCATTGGTGACCGTGTATTACTGATGGAAACCCGTCCCCTTTCTAAGGATAAGAGATGGCGCGTGGTTGAAATCATTGAAAAAGCAAAATAAGGAGGCACATTCATGATTCAGCAGCAGACTTTACTCAAAGTCGCCGATAATACCGGTGCTAAGGAGCTTATGTGCATCCGTGTACT
>SVOV01000033.1 GCA_015066205.1 Oscillospiraceae bacterium | reverse complement strand
TCTCAATCCAAGCCGAAGGCTCGGTATATCATCAGCGAAGCTGTATATCATCACGCGCCAGCGTGCATATCATCACCGCAGGTGCATATCATCAGCGAAGCTGTATAAAGACAGAGCGTAAGCGGAATAAGGCGAAGCCTTCCTTCACATTTTCCGCAGGAAAATATTTCACTCATTCCGCAAGGAATGAATATCACTGCCCTGAGGGCAATATCACTCGTTTCAAAAGAAACGAATATCACTGATTAAAATTTATCCCCGATAAATTTTAATCTCAGTCCCATTCCGTGCCCGTTACCGTATCCATATCGATTCCCGTGGTATCGTGGGTCTTCTTTATAAGGAGCACCAGTGCTGCCGTAAAGCCCGGAACCAACAGGGCGAAGCAGCAGGCTGCCATTGCGGTATTGCCTATTGTAAGAGTAAAGGGCATTGAGAGGATAAATGAGAGGGCAAAGCCCACCGCCGTCACTATGTACTGGGCGGACATGGCAGATGAACGGAGATTCGTGGGAGAGGATTCGCCTATCATCATTATAATTACATCGTTTGTTGAATAGTAGCTTCCTATTGCCGCACCGCAGAAAAATCCCGTGATAAGAGGATTCCAGCTACAGTAAGCGCCGAGGGAGAAAAGCACATAAGAAAGCACACAGTTGAATGCCGTTGTAACGGCGGCTGCCTTTCTGCCCTTCCAGTCGGAGATAAAGCCCATAATTACCTGAGCTATGGCAAGGCCGAGAGGATAGAGGAAAATGGCCTCGGTGTAGGTGGTGACTCCCACCGTTGCTACAGCCTCTTCGAGTGATGAAGCAAGGCCGCTACTGAGCATATTTGAAGCATAGCCGTAGTTTAAGACTATGGGGTAGTTTATACTTGCGATAAAGCCGATATTTGCAACAGATGACACTATATAAAGCCAGCGCAGCTGCTTGTGCTTCATAGCGAATTTCAAAGCGGGCAAAAGACCGCCCTGCTTATTTGCCGCGTCTGCCTCTTTTTTCTCTCTTTCAAGCTCCTCGGGAGTTTTTCTGAGGTATGTAAGCCTTGATTCGATAAAAGCATCTGTTTCTCTCGCACATAAAAGGGCTATAAAGCAGATGACGATTCCTACTACCGCGGGGATAAAATAAACATTTCTCCACTGTGAAACATCAGCCATCAATTTATCCCTGAGATAGGGCACTAACATAACGGCAATGTTTGCAAAGAATTTTATAGAGGAATATATCCTTGCCCTGTGCTTTTTCGGAGAGGACTCCATAATATAGACCACATGCATATCGTGGGGAATGAAGAACTGAACGATACAAGCGCCTATAAAATACATCGGGATATTGTCGGAAAGATATATTACAAGAAGCGCCGCACTCATTCCGAATGTATTTATTATAAGAAAGAGCTTTCTGCCGTAGCGGTCTGCAAAGGGACGGTACAAAAGTCCTATTGCCTGAAAGGGAATTGCAAGTCCCGAAAGAAGATCCAGAAGAGAAGCGGAGTTCTCCGTCTTAAACAGGTCATTTGCAATTTCCGTCTTCATAAGCGTTCCTATCTGGGAAGCAATTTCATCAACGGCATAGATCAGAGCAATAATAAAGATCAGATATACGATATAATAATTTCTCTTGGGACGGGCCTTCTCCCGCTCCCAACGGGCAATTTCCTTTTCCCGCTTCAAAGCCTCCTTCTGAAGCCTCTCGGGAGTTTTGATTCTTTGTTTCATAATATACCTCAAAATTCATAGCGTGTGCCGAGATACGCTTTAATTTCAGAAACAAACAGCCTTGCACCGCTCAGCTGTTCAATTACTTCTTCGTGCGACACAATATAAAAATCATCATAGTCGCTGCCCTGTCTTATCTCAACAAGGGAATCAATTATTCCTGACAAAGAGGGATCAAGAATACCGGTTTTCAGATAGTTTTTTCTGAATTCTGAAATTATACCCGAATGCTTCTTTGAATCAAAGCCATCAAGAGCAAGAACTGCTCTCATCGCAGAAAAAACCGCATAATATGAACGGTTGGCAACAGTTTTATAATCACCGAGCTCAAGGATTTTTCCCGCAAAATCAAGTCTTTCCTGAGCAATTGCCAATCGGGTTTTTGATAATGCTATTATTTCTTCAGACAGCAATTTTTATCCCCTCCGTTTTGACCGCAGAATAGAAAGGAACTGCATCAAGAAACCTGTAGAAGGTTTCCGTATCCTTCAGCGTTACGGTAATTACGGTGTCATACAAAAGCCCTAATTCGGATGTAAGCTTTACAAATTCTTTTTTATAGTAAAACAGCTCACCGGCAGGGACATCTGTCAGCACCATAATATCAACATCCGATTCGTCGGTTGCATCTCCGCGGGCATATGAGCCGTAGAGAACAACACTGTCAAGCTTTTCACCGAACAGCTCCTTTGCAAGAACGGCTGTTTTTTCTGTGATAATACTGATAATGTTTTCCGTGCACACTGTAATCTCTCCTTTCTTTTATTATTATACTTGCATTTGTTTTTTATGTCAACAAAGCGAAAGTCTGAATGTTTTTACTTCATAGGGGTGAATGGTAAAGGTAAAGGTGTCGGTGTTTTGTGCTGCTGTCTTTTCGTTTACCTCCATCATATTACACTGAGTGATCTCAGAAAATACACAGGGAAGCTTTACGGTGACCTCCCCTGTATGAGATGAGGTTTCGTAGACTCTTAAAATAATTCCTTTTTTGTCCTGAGCTTCTTTCAGGGCATCTATCATAACTCTTTCGTCGGAGATGGTAATAAATGATCTTTCAGAGAAGCTTCCCTCACCCTTTTCGGTGAACACTGCCTTAAGGGGGATATTTTCCTTAAAGGCTTCCTTTACGGTGTCAGCCTCATTCCAGCTGCCCTCGTGGGCATAAATACCGTAACGGAAGGTAGAAATTCCCATATCAGCCGTGGCATCGGGGAGAATGGGAGCTCGCATAAGAGTTATTCTCATTGTACCGCCGTCAATGTCATAGCCGTATTTACAGTCATTTATGATACTGACCCCCACATCGCCCTGTGACAGGTCAGCCCATTTATGGGCGCATACCTCAAACATAGCCTTTTCATAGGAATTATTGGCATAGGTGGGTCTTTCGAGAGCTCCGTGGGCAATTTCATAGGTCGCAAAGCGGGCACGGATATCAAGGGGGAATTCTGCCTTGAGCACCTTTTCACGCTCGTGCCAGTCAACTGTTGTATCAAATATCAGAGTTTCACTGTCGGCGGTGAGAGTGATATTCTGCGTAATAAGGGACTTATTGAAATGCCTTTTTACGGTCAGCACCGCCTTTACGGGAGATTTTTCCGTAAGAGCTACGCTGTCAGCCTCACTGAGATACCACATCTTCATCTTGTAATCGTTTTCAAGATTCCATGCGCTTTCGTGAATGGGCTTATCGTGGGAAACAGAGAGAAGATTTCCCTTGCCCTTAAGGATATTTCTTCCGATCTTTTTATTTATGAGTGCGGTAAGACTGCCGTTTTCGTCGAATTCGGCACGGAGGAAGCTGTTTTCGAGGAAATCTGCTCCGCCCTGTACGGCATCGCCGCCGTGCTCCTCATTTTCAGGATAAAATACCTTAAAGCCCATAGGGGGCACATTTTCTGCAATGAATTCTGTCGTGTTTCCGTTTCTCGTGCAGGGCACAGCCTTTCCCGAGCTGTCAAGAATTGCTTTTCCGAGAGGAGCTTCAAGACTTACGGTGCCTGTGACGCTGAAGGGAAGCATATTCCATACCACAACGGTATTATCACGGTCGGAGTATTTACGGGAAAGCTCCTTCAACGCTTCGTCAATTATCTCATTTCCCTCTTTGTTCATTTCCTTATATTCTTCTCTTGTATTGACAAATACCTCTTCAATGGAGGTGCCGGGAAGAATATCGTGGAACTGATTTGTAAGAAGAAGCTTCCAGAGCTTTTCAAGTCTTTCCTTGTCGTAGGTGCCGTTCAGAAGAGAGAGCATCTCCGCATTTCGGAGAAGATATTCGCCCCGACGGTTGTTCTTTTTTACGAATGCCTGACTTGTAAAGGTGCCGCGGTGATTTTCGTAATACATTTCTCCGTCCCATACGGGAAGAGATTCCTTATCCTTTTCGATAACGGCGAAAAAGTCATTAGCCTGACCCACCTTGACCTCGGGAAGACCGGGAAGACGGGAAAAGCGCCTTACCTTTTCCACCATATCAAAGGTACAGCCTCCGCCGCCGTCACCGTAGCCGAACATACCCATTGAAGCATCCACAAGGTCGTTCTGACGGTTGGTTTTTCTTGTTTGCTTTATATAACCTGCATCGGCCTCACCCTCGTAGTGAACCTTCTGCATAAAGGCTACTACCTCATCCCCCGAATGAGCGCGCCATCTGAACACGCTTAAGGGGAATTCATTGGTGTCATTGTACTGAAGCTTTGAGGTAAGGAAGTATTTCATTCCCGATTTCTTTATGACCTGCGGAAGAGCCGCAGTAAAGCCGAAGCAGTCGGGAAGCCAGTATATATCCGAGGATACGCCGAACTCCCGCATAAAAAATTCTCTGCCGTATAAAAGCTGACGGATAAGGCTCTCGCCCGAGGCAATATTGGTGTCTGCCTCGACCCAGGTATTACCCGTGATTTCCCACTGTCCGTTTCTGACGAATTTTTTTACATCCTCAAAGATCTCGGGGTAATGATCCTTTACGAAGCTGTAGACCGCCGCCTGACTCTGAGTGAACTTGAAATCGGGGTATGCCTTCATAAGAGAGATATTATTTGAAAAGGTTCTCGCACACTTGCGGTGGATCTCCTTTACCGTCCACAGCCACGCCACATCAAGATGGCTGTGTCCGCAGATGATAACATCACCGGGGGTAGCGTGCTTTATCTTGCCTATCTCCTCCCAAAGCGTTCTTTTTGCTTCGGGAATGCTTTCATAGTATCTTTCTTTTCCGAAATCGAAATCCAGCTTATGAATTGCGGTATCAATAGCGTTATAAAGGCGCTTTCCCACATATTCGTCCTCGGTCTGCTCATACACATCGTAGGCGCATTTTATATCGTAATTTATGTCCTCTGCCGCCTCGTTTATAACACGGAAGACGGCGGTATTCATAGTATATGTAATGGGCTTTTTTTCGGGGAAGGCGTGGTTGAAATAACCGCCCGAATCCACCGCATTTTCCACCTGAATAAAGAGCTTCTCTCCTGTTTTCAGGGGACGGTGAAAAAGGATATCCGTTCTGTGCACCCAGCCCGATGCCTCTCGGGAGCTGACAGCACCCATAATTTCGCCGTTTATCCTCACAATAGCCTCTCCGCCGAAATCTATTGTAAGATAAATCTTTTTATCGGAAAGACATTCGGGAACGGTAAACTGTGTTTCAAAATATCTTGTGGTATCAAGAGTGGCACTCCAGCGGTCGCCGAGGCGCATTTTCGTTTTGGGAGAGGCATCCAATTCAATTACCGCAGGGCGGGTATGGACACCTGTATAAGAATCCCACTCCTCTAAAACGACAGCCGTTTCGGTAACATAGCCTTCCAACTGTTTTATAAGATTTTTAAGAACTCTCGGATTAAAGGTATGATGAAGCATAAAAAAACCTCCTTTTCTTCATATTAGCAAAAAAAGGATATATACACAAGAAAATATACAAAAAAAATACCGTAAAAGATAAACATCCTTTACGGTAAAGCTCTCATTTTCTCAATAAGCTTATTATATATGTTTTCGACCATCCATTTTTCCGAGGACTTTTCGGAAATTTCGTTAATATCTATCCAAGCCACGGCGGAGTTTTCATCCTCACAGACGGAAAGCCTTTCTTTTTCGTCGGCTGTTACAAGGTAAGTCACATTATAATGTATGTGGGACGGCACATATTTTCCCTTTTTCATATGCCCCGCAACGGGAAGTATCTCGAGAGAAAATATATCCTCTGAAAGAGGTCTTACATCCGCACCCGTTTCCTCCTTGGCTTCTCTTAAAGCCACCGAGAGAAGCTCCTCTTCACCGTCGGCGTGACCGCCCACCCAGCTCCAGGAATCATAGATATTATGATAGCAGAAAAGAACACGGCTCTTATCCTCATTCACTATCCAGGCAGAAGCAGTTATATGCCCCGCTGTATTTTCACGGGACAGACAGTTTTCATTATTCTTAATAAAGTCAAGAAAAGCCGAAAGGTCAGCTCTTTCTTTCTCATCAAAGGGAACAAAGCTTTTAAGCTGGTCAACAAGTTTCATAAAAACACCTGTGTGCGTTCCGTGAACGGAACGCAAATGCAAAATGCAAAATTCAAAATGCAAAATGATAAATTACAAATCTTAAATACGGGAGGGGAGACCCCTCCCCTACGACAGACGAACCGACTCACCCGTTCTCAATCCAAGGCGAAGGCTTGGTATATCATCAGCGAAGCTGTATATCATCACGCGCCGGCGTGCATATCATCACCGCAGGTGCATATCATCAGCGAAGCTGTATAAAAACAGAGCGTAAGCGGAACAAGGCGAAGCCTTCCGACATTATTCTTTATTCAATATTCAATATTCATTATTCATTTATAAAAATTACAACTCCTAAAAGCGGGAGGGGTGACCCCTCCCCTACGATAGACGAACCGACTCACCCGTTCTCAATCCAAGGCGAAGGCTTGGTATATCATCAGCGAAGCTGTATAAAAACAGAGCGTAAGCGGAATAAGGCGAAGCCTTCCTTCACATTTTCCGAAGGAAAATATATCACCTGTTCCGACGGAACAGATATCACTCGTTTCGCAGAAACGAATATCACTGCCCGTAGGGCAATATCACTGCCCGCAGGGCAATAGCCCGCAGGGCAATAGCCCGCAGGGCAATAGCCCGCAGGGCAATATCACTCGTTTCGCAGAAACGAATATCACTTTTTTCTTAGAAAAAAATAATCAGCCCGCTTTTGCGGACTGATCCTTGTGTCGGCGACGACCTATCTTCCCGGGCGGCTGCCCGCCAAGTATTTTCGGCACGATTGAGCTTAACTACCGTGTTCGGGATGGGAACGGGTGGGACCTCAATGTTATAGACACCGACTGACCGAGAGCTTATCTCTCAAGTGCAAAAGGGATTATAACAGATATAATCCCTCTTGTCAATACCTTTTTTAACTTTTTTTCAGAACAGTTAAAATTTCGCCCACATACATTCTGTGATAGTCCTTTTTCGGATAATTTTCGGGATCTATTGAGCTGTCAATGAACCATTCGGGCTTTATATCCCCTGCGGCAATCTTTCTGCAGATGAAAACAGTTTGTGCCTCCTCGGGGAATTTTACTCCCTCGTACTCCGAAGCTGTAAAGCCCGACACGGCATATTTATCCGTATCTCTTCCGCTTTTTGAGCCGAATACTGCCATTTCCTTATGGATTCCCTCGGGCATAATTGCAAGAGAAAACAGCTCTCCGTCCTCCATAAAGCGGTAGGTATATCTTCCGGGGCGGACAAAGGCGAATACACAGGGTTTACTCCAAAGCACGCCTACACTGCCCCAACTGACGGTCATAGAGTTGAATCCGTCGGCACTTACCCCCGTTAGTATTCCCCAATTCTCTCCAATGGCCTTTGTGGGTGAAAATTCAAGACTGTTTATTTCAATTTTTTCAAAAGACATAAGATCTCTCCCTTCTGTAATAATTATATTACCACAGAAGGGAAAAAAATACAAGAATTAACCGATTCCGATTTTTGCGGCGATTATTGCCGTAAGAAGCGTACAAATTGCCTGAATAACGGCGGTCACCGCTGTCATATTTATTTTACTTTTCTTGTCAAGGTGGTCCTTTATGTACTGAAGATCCTTTCTGATTTCCGCAAAATTAGTAGTACCCGCAGAAAGCTCCCTCTGAAAATGCGCTCTGCACTCACTGCATTCTTTTACACTCATAAAGGTCTCGTGCATATAGTCCTTATCCTCATTTGTCATTTTCCGCCCTCCTTAAAACCCCGTTTTGTCTGTGGGGTTATTAAGTATTCCGAAAGCGATAAGAACCGAACCTACGGCATTTACTATAATGTCCCATACAGTGCTGTCGATTCCGAGCATTTGGAATACGCCTGTTGCATTGAGAATAACTCCCACCGCACCGAGCACGGACAGCCACACCGCCCAGGATTTAAGCCTTTCTTTGATACTCACCTTTTCATTCATTTTCATTTTCCTCCCCGTTTACAGCTTCTTTAAGCACCGCTCTCGCATCGGAGGCGGTTATTTTTCCGTCGCCGTCAACATCCCCTCTTTCAAGAGGAATATTTTCAAGTCCGACGGCTGCCCTTAAAATAAGACGGGCGTCGGCGGCTGTTATCTTACCGTCACCGTCCGCATCTCCGAGAACAACGGGAGGCACAAATTCCAGCCCCACCGCCTCAAGCAGTCCCTCGGCAATGCCCAGAGCCATTTCCGAAAATGCCGTATCGAAAAGCACATTATCGGTATCGGAATCAATAAAGCCTGCTTCAAAAAGACAGGAATTCATTTTAGTAAGCCTATTTACTCCGAAATCGGCATATGACGGTGCACCTGATTTTACTCCGCGGTTCAAAAAGCCTGCCTTATCGCATACCTTTTTTACGATGTTTTCCGCCTTAGTATAGGCGGGCCCGCCCTTTTTGGCTCTGGAATACACCCAGGCTTCAACACCCTTTGCCTTGTTGGGCGAAAAGGCATTTCTGTGGATCGAGATAAAATAATCCGCGCCCCATACATTTGCCGCCGCCGCTCTTTCATTGATGGAGGGGTTGGAATTATCCTCTCTCGAGAGCTTCACCTCAACTGCATCCTGTGTTTCAAGAATCGATTTTACGGCAAGAGAAAGCCTCAGGCAGTCATCCTGCTCCCGCCTTCCCTTATATGTTGCGCCCACGGAATTTCCGCCGTGACCGGGATCAATAAATATTTTCATTTCGTCACCTCCTTATGAAAGCTTTTTTGTTCCCGCATAAACGCCAACCTTTTTCGTTCCCGCATATACGGAGCATTTTTTCGTTCCGCAATAGACTTTGCTTGGCTTTTCAATGAAAACCGCTGTAACGGTTGCATCTGTAGTAAGCGAACCTGATATCGGATTTTCCGTACCAACTACTGTTTCACCTATCTGCCAATGAGAAAACGCATAACCTCTGTTCGGTGTTGCAGTAAGTGTAACTGTCGAGCCACTTTCATAAGTGCCGCCGCCCGTTACTGTACCGCCCTCTGCGGGGCTTGCTTCGGTTGTTACGGTGATTGTCGGCAACTTATATTCAATTTCTATATCTACGCTGAAAACTCTGAACAAAGTGCCGCCGTTATAGAACCTGCAAGCCAACCTGTTTTCTGAAAGTAATGTCGGGTCAGAAATTATGTCATTCAACGCTAACGGAAAATCAAATACCTTTGTTTCTCTGACCTCATATGAGAAATTACCCGCATTCAATGTGCCGTCTGATAATGCAAAGACCGTACCGCTGTCAAGAAGCCTTACTGTTTTGTTACTCTGTGCGCCATCTCTTCTTGCTTCAATTCTGACTTTTATTCCGGTAATAGTTGCATTTTCAGGTAAATAACTAAAATCATACCCGAGAACGATATCGCCGTATAGCGAAATGAAATTATCGGGGAGATTATCAGTTATTGCAGTTGTTGAACCTGAAGAAGAAGTCGAAATTACTCTTACAGGTTTGAATATCATTGAAGCCATTTATCTCACCCCTCAATAACAAAGGTGATAACGGACGGATCGTCCACGGTGGGAACGGTGTCTGATACTCTGAGGGTCAGTCTTGCATAATCGGAGGCAGAAACAAGAGTCGTCAGATTCACGGTCCATATATCAGTGTCCTCATATATGTTGCCTGCGATCTGCACATAGGTCGGACCGTTCGTTTCGGTAATACCGCTAAAAAGCAGTACCTTTTCATTCTGTGCGGACATAACAAGAGGAACTCTTATTTTCTGATCTCCCGAGATATCTCCGTCGAGAGCAATATCAAGAAAAACCCTCTTATTCTCCGCTGCTTTTTCCAGTATTTCGGAAATCGTATAGCCTACATCCTGCAGGATGTATTTTCCGTCTTCATCCATCGTAAGAAAAGCACTGACCCGACAGGTGCTGTCAGAGCGTTCAAGCTCAATTAAATCTACTCTCCATAAATCAGCACCCTCTTCTATACTGCCCACAGCCTGCACATAGGTCGGCTTATTCATTTCAACTACACCGCAAAACAACAGCATAGCTTCATTCTGAGAGGACATAGCAAGAGACATATTCATTTTATGATCCCCCGGAATATCTCCGTCGAGAGCAATATCAAGTAAAACCCTCTTATTTTCCGCTGCCATCTCCAGCATTTCACTAACCGTACCGGTTATATCCTGAAGGACATATTTTCCGTTTTCGTCCATTGTAAGAAAAGCTCCGATATGGCATATACCGTCAGCATTGCTGTCACTGAGCACATTCACTGAAAGACTTGCTGTCTTATTATTATATACAGTTACCGCTGCCTCCTCTGAATTTGAAAAGACAGAGAATATGGCTATTAAATTATCTATAAGCTTTGTCAGAGGAAATACCGCATAACAGGGAGAAGTTATCTCTTCTGAAATAACCTCTGCAACGAGAATAACCGAATCTCCGCGGCTTACAGCCTCGGCAATCTCCGTTGCGGAATGTGATACCTCTGATACCGTCTGGCTGTCACTGTTTATTTTTGCGGTAACGGAGAAAGTCTTGGAAAAATCGCTCAAAGAAACAAAATTACTGTCATTCTGAAGCTGGGACACCTTTGTCGGAATGGTGATTGCATCAATGAGAGCTTTCAGAGCGACACCCATTGCCGCACTCAAGGGCTTGTTTCCCACATTCGTTTCAAGATCATTTACGATGTCGGAATAGCTTATCTTCTTCGTTGTGACGGCATCAATAAGCTCCTTGTTGCTTTTTATGTATGAAACGATCTCACTTAATTGGTCAAGTGTTGTATCATCGCTGTCCAAAACAGCATTTATGCGTTCAGAAAGCCCCTGTAAAAGAAGCCTTATGTCCTGATGCGCCGATTCATTGACATTGTGAGCCGATAGGGCATCTGCGGTAAATTTCTCTGTTTCGGTTCTCTTCGGATATTCCGCAAGGCTCTGATGCTCTGTAAGATAACCTACATCATTTTTGAAAGCTGAAACATTTTCGGGAATTTCAGGAAGCTTCCCGAGCTCTTCATTTATTGCGTTATACACACCGCCCGAGGTGATAAGCCTCTTATCGTTTTCTTCTGCCTTTTCGGTATAGTCTACCGCTTCCATAGGAAGCTTAACATATCCCGTAAGGGCATTTTTTATTGAAAGCTTTGCCCAAATGCCCTCAATATCGTTTCTGATATAGATTTTTCCCGTACCGTCTGAAGAAAGAATTACTGCGGCGGCAAGGGTATCAGGGGATATTTCCCCGAAGCCGTTTGCGAAAAACTCAGCGTAGCTTACCGCTTTTCCGAAGGGTATAAAGTACCCGCCGTCGGAAAGAGGCTCGAAATTAATAAATCTCTGCTCCCCGAAAATTATCGGGCAGTCGGGCACCTTGTATTCGAGCGTCAGCACCGAGGTGTTCACATACCCCTTGATATTATGGGTAAAGGGGAACATCTTCCCCGTAACATCACTGTTTTCAGGCGGTGTAAAAACAGGAAGAAGATTATATATTACGAGATCCTCAGATATCTTATCGCCGGGCTTTTCCGAAAGCGAAGAATACTGATGGCTGTGCTCCTTCTCGGCTTTAGTGTCTAAAAGAGCACCCGTTTCCTCCTTTGTATAAAATTCTCCGTGGCTGTGCTCCCTTTCGGCCTTCGAGAAAAGAAGAATATCCGTTTCAGCCTCGGTATAGTATCTTTCATCGTGGCTGTGCTCCCTTTCGGCCTTTTGATCAAGAAGACCGAATATTGCCGAAAGGCTTTTTATGCTCTCATCCGTTGCCGCGGGGAATTCTTCGGTATCGCAGGAGGCATATACGGGAAATTCATATATCCTGCTTTTTATCAAAAAGCCGTCCTCCGAGGAAAGCCCCAGCTGACAGAAAAGAACGCCCTTGCCGTCAAGAAGAAGAGAGGGCAATTCATATGTTCCGCAGCCGTCTGTTATTTCAAGAGGCTCGGTCACAAATATCTTACCCATGGGCGTTATAAAGGTAATTACGCATTTCTTATCCCGAAGTCCCTCACTGAGGGATATTTCAAGTCCCCTCGAAATATTTTCACCTGAATTTAGTCTTTTGAAATCAGGGGTTATCTTCATTTTTTCCCTCCTTATAAATTTCAGATATTTCTCTTGCGAGAAGCTCTGAAGCATCCGTTAGATTTTTTTCAAAAAGCTCATTGTCACAGCTATCCTCAATAAAGCCCAATTCAAAAAGAAAGCTTCTTTTCGTTCCCGTTCTTTCAATAAAGCGGTGGGGAAAGGAGGATGTCGCCGTATGCACGCCCTTATATTTCATTCCGAAGCCCCTTTCGAGAGCCTTCAGAAGACGAAATGCCTCATACTGAAGACAGGCACTGCTGTCATCTCTTACGGTAACGCTTATTCCCTTTTTGGGCGCCGTCTTATATGAAGTCCCGCGGTGGAATATCAGCACCGCATCACCCTCAGAGATTCCGGGCGGGGCACTGTAGCCCGTAAATATCTCAGCCGTTATGCCGTGAGAACAAAGGCTTTTTTTAAGCTCTCCCGAAAATAAAAGCACATCCTTATGCTCGTTTCTTCCCCCGTACACCGCACCGGGAGAATGCGGTGTATGGGCGGCATTTATAAATATCTTCATATTACGCCTTTAATTTATTCTGAAGAATGAGGTTTTCAAGCTTCTCCTTTTCTTTTCTTCCCGAAGCATCCGCACCGAGCTTTTCAAGAAGAGAGAAATCGCCGTACTGTGCAAAGAGCTTTGCAATTTCAAGGAAAGTGCCAAGCTCCTTATCTGAGCTGTCCATTCCGAGAAGCTTAAGAAGAGTGTAGTCCCCGTACTGTGCGAAAAGCTTTGCCGTTTCCTTTATCTCATCGTAGCGAAGCTTTGAAAGATCCACACCCAGTTTTTCCAGTCCCGAATAATCGGAATATTTTGCAAGAAGCTCTGCCATTTTCCACTCCTCATCACCTTTAAGAGCGGAGGTATCGATTCCCAGCCCCTCCAAAAGAGAATAATCTCCGATGTCAGCCGCCTTGAAGGCTAACTCTCTGAAATTATCGGCATATTCCTGCTGTGACTCTTTCTCTCCCGCTTCCCTTTCAAAAAGCAGCTCATAAAGAGAATAGAGCATTTCGGTTTCGTCGTTAAAACGCTCTCTTGCTTTTTCTTCAAGCTCCGCTGCCTTATCGTCAGCCTTTTTCGCATACCTTGAAAGAACATCCGAGGCTGCCGTCAGACCGTAGGAATTGCCCCAGCCTCCCGAAAGATTTGCGGCAAGTCCGAAAATGTGCTCTGCCTCATTTTCTCCCTGAGCCTTATACATATCACGGTACTGACGGTATAAGGGATCCCCACTCACATCATATGAGAAAGAGCCTGTCCTGTTTATCAATTTGTCCAGAATATCCTTTGACATAAGTGTCCCCGAGGGCTCATTTTTGTCTTCCGAAGAGCTTCCCGAATCCGTGGGCGGAAGACCGCTTTCCTCTCTTAAGGCATATCTTGCGTCCCACGAGGTTATTTTTCCGTCGGCATCGAGGTCTGCCGTCATATCCTTTTCAATAAGCCCCGCCGCCATATCAAGTATGTCCTGAGGACTGTATTTTTTTGCCATTTGCTTCAGCTCCTTTCTGCTGTGAATTCATTGCCCGCAGCTGTGAAGATACCCTTTGAAGCTCTTCTCTTACGGATAAAAGAAGAGCATATATCTTCTTAAGGCTTATTTCGCCCGTAAAGTCTTTATCAGTCAATATTTCTCACCTCACCCGTTTTTCTTATGCGGTGCTCGGCAGAATAAAGGGTAAATTCTCCCTGCCCCTCAATTTCAAGTCTGCTTCTGAGAGAGGGCGGAACGCTTACGGGAAGTCTGACCTTGTTTTCGGTGGGCTTATCAAGAAAGAATATCCTTTCTTTTCCCCCCGAGTCCGTTTCAAGAGAAATTTCAACAAAGGAGCCCTCCCCCAGCTTTAAGGTAAGATAGATGCTGCGAAGCTTCTCCTTTTCTCTTCCCGAAAACTGTGTAAAGCCCGTCACTGCCGAAAAATGTATCTCCTCTTCGGGGATAAGAGTACAGACATCTTTTCCGAGAAGCCTTTCAGTCCTGTCCTTATTCTTTTCATAGGAGGTTACGAAAAAGCTTACTCCCGTGTCATTTTCTCCCGCAAAAATAAGAATACCGTCCTTCGGGAAAATGAATTCCGTGCAAAGAGAATCGTCCTCTCTGTGCCAGAGCCCCGTCACGGTATCAAATACGAAAAGACCTCTTTCACCGTCGGGGTCTGTCATTGAGATATAATATCTTCCGTCAATTCCCCCAGCCGCGCGGGCCTTATACCGTCCCTTTTCAAGGGCAGAGGAAATGTTCACGGGTACAGTCCCGTCATAAAGCATTATCCCCTCGGCATTTTTATAAAATATCCTTTCATTGAGATTGACTACAGTTCTGTGAGCGCCCTTTTCAACTCCTCTTGCGGGAACGGCGGTCACCTGAAAATCGGAGGGCGTACTGCCGAAAACACGGATGATGTGATTTTCCTTGAAGAATAAGACCTCATTTCCCGTGCTGACAGCCCCCGTAAATTCCCCGCTGCAGCCGAGGCTTGCCATATATGAATCTGTGGATATACCCTGAAAACAGTACCATGAGGCAGGGTCGCCCAGCTTTGAGGAATATATCTCATTTACAAATTCACCGCGGTTGTTTTCACCGAAGCGGCAGCCCCATATCCTGTTATTATGCTCCACGGCAAAATCCATAAGGGGAATCTCGTGTCTGACGGTCACGCTTACATTTTCAATTTCCGTCGGAATACTGCCCGAAAGAATGAGAGAATTTTCCGTCTTTCCCGAAAGAGTATAGTAGCCGTCGGAAAAAAGCCCGCTCCCCGCTTCTATATACAGGCTCTGACCTGCGGAAAACTCCGATGCCTCCACCGAAAGCGGAAGCCTTATATAAAGGTCATCCGTTCTGACCCACTCGCTTCCCGTAAAGCTCCAAAGCTCCATAGATTCGGATGAGCTTATAACGAGCTTTTCTCCCGCCGAGGCACTTTCGGGGAAGGAGCCGTAATAATGGGGGAAAATATCCGTTCCGTCCGAAAGGCAAAGAGTAAGTGAGGTATTTTCCGCCGTCACCGTTTTACTGCAGTAAATAACCTGGGTTCCGCTGTCGGTGAATTTAAGATATATCCCGTCAGGCACAATGAATACATTTCTTCCGACGGGCACGGCACAGCGTTTTTTTACGCCCTGAAGAAGCCTTACATTTTCAATTTCCCTGCCGTCAAGAAAAACGGCATCCTCTGTTATTATCAGTATCCCCTCGGCGGTATTGACACAGGCAGTAAGAGGTGTTTCGGTATAAAAGCAGGTGTCGGACGAGTGATCCGCAAAAAGTCCTCTTTTTTCTCTTACGGACATATGGGGGAAATCATCGCCCGTAAGATTTTCCATTCGGGAGAATTCATAAAAGGGGATGTTATTTCCCGTATGAAGCCCGCCGAATTTATCCGTAGAGTAGATTTTTTCGGAATGAACGCTTAAAGCGGGATAAAGCATCAGCACTCTCCTCCGATCCTTATTTTCCTCTTCTTTATAAAATTGGTGCGGTTGAAATGATTCATAAAGGAAAGATACGCCGAATTAAAGAGAGAGGCACTGTTTTTGTACCCCGCAGTGTCACCGTTCATTATGTCCGCCTGAAGACAGATATATCTTACATATATACTGCAAAAGGGCTCGTCTATAAGAAGCTTTGTAAGAGGGGTATATTCCTTTTCGGGAGCTCTTTTTTCATAGCCCTCGTAAGAAGAGATAAATTCCGTAAAAACCTTTTCGTCAAGCTCCTTTAACCACTGCATTTTAAGAGTAAAGGGTAAGACATTGGGATAAAGGGCATCCGCTCTCTCAATGGCCTGATTGACCGTCATAATTACACCTCGGAGCTTACGGCTTCAATAAAGCTTTCAGCCTTTCTTGCGGCAAGAAGAGAATTTTCAATTACCTCGGCAAAGTGGACGGGAAGCTCCACCGTCTCACCCTTTTTTACAAGAATTCTTCTGCCGTTCACCGCAACGAAAAGTGAATCGTCATTCTTTGAAGCCTTGGGGATAAAAACCGTTTTAGTATTGCTTTCAATATTCTTTTTCATAAAACCAACCTTTCAGATAAAGGGGCGGGCATACCGCCCCTTCTTCGCTTTATTTAGTTTTCTTCGGCAGAGGCGGAGAATTCAGAGCCTGATTCAACTCTGATGATGTATTCCTCGAGAAGTCTTTTTGCAACCTTTGTTGCCTTCCAGCCGATGGAGCTTCTCTGGTTGAGAGGGTCGTTGCCGTAGCCTCTGGGCTTTACGATGTGCTGAAGACCGCCGCCCTCAATATCGGTTACGCCGTAAGCGTTTTCACCAAGGAAGAGGGTTGAAAAGACAGCGGAGCCGTCCTTTCCTCCTCCCTTACCGCAGATGATGTCCCCCGCGTTAAGGGTAACGGCTGTACCGAGAGTTACGGTGTTGCCGTTTACGGAAACTACTGTATTTTCCTCACCGAGAGCATAGACGGGAACGGGAGAAGAGAAGGTAAATACGCCCATATCCTCATTTACCGTTACGGTCTTTGAAGAGGAAGCGGCGGTCTTCACCGTCATTCTTGAAATGCCGTTTGAGATTTCGGCAGGCCCGAAGATCTTAGCCTCGGTGCTTTCAACGAAACGCACACCGCCGAGAGTACCGATCTCACCCTTGAGGATGTTTTCGGGATTTACATACTTTGCAATGGAGAGCCACTTGTCGCCCGCCTCCTGCATAAGATCAAAGGCAACATAGGGGTGAATGACCGCAACATATGAGCCGTCAATTTTGGGAGCGTTTACAGCCTTGAGCTCTGCCGCCGCCTTGAAGACATCCTTTACACGAAGACGGCAGTCCTTTGTGATGTCGGCTCGGCTTAAAACCTCTGTTTCGACGCCGTTCTTTACCTTGGGAGCATAGATTACATTTGTACCGCCCGTAATTTCGTTTCTTACGATGGTATCAAGTGTAAGACCCGCCTGAGAGGCAAGCTCCTTTGTGGCCTCGACGATGGTGTTATCGACAGCCGTGAGCTCTAACATATCCGTCTGCTCGATATAGTCGCCGTACTGATCGACCGTACAGCTGACAGCACTGACGGAAAGCTTATTACCCGCAGGAGTGATGCCCTCCGTAATGGGCTTCAATGCCTTGGGAAGACGGGAGAAGCGTCTGAATTCAACCGTCTTGCCCGAGCCCCCCGGAACAGGTCTTTTCTGACCGAACTGCTCGTGAATGAGATTTGCTCCCGCAAGAGTGATAAGAGTCTTATCATAAAAGGTCTTCATCTCGGGAGAGAGGGCATCGGCGTTTGTGATACTGCCCTCGGTCATAGTGCCGTTTGTGGTATTTATCACCTCACCCGCAGAAAAATGAGTGAGTGTCATGTTATAATTTTCCATAATTTTCTCCTTTTATCTGAAACTGATCCTTGCCCCTCGGCTGACATCCGAAATAATTTTCATAATGTCCTTTTCCGTGAGACTTTTTACATCTCTTTTAGTCACCGAGGCGGCATTTCCCGCAAGGGAATTTTCCTGAACACGGCTGCTTCTTACGGAATCGGCGGCTGCCTTTCCCGCCTGCAGAGCGGCATAGCGCATTGAAGACATAAGAATTTTTTCTAAATTCACCGCTTCATACGCTCTTCTTAAGCTCACTCCTCCCTGAAGCAGCTGTCTTAATTCGGGAGATGAGGAAATCTCCCTCGGAAGACTGAAATCCGGATAGATACTTTTAAGCTCCTGTGCTTCACTTTTAAGTCTTTCTGCGAGCTTTTCTGCCGCCTTTTTTGCCATAGCTTCCTCTGCCTTTTCTCTTATGAAGCTCATTGACTCGTTTCTTTCCTTTTCGGCATCACCCGCTCTTTTCTCTTCAAGAAAAGCTGAAACAAGAGAAGCAGTATCGTTCTTATCAATATGGGGAAACTGCGCCGACAGGCTTTCGAGAAGCGGTGCACACACCCTCGCAGTATCTTCAAGCCCCTTCATTTTAGAAAACCGTCGGTCTATTATACTCTGGGTGCGTTTTCTGAAAGCGTCGGCATATTTTCCCTTGATAAGCTCATCGAACTGCTCATCCTCGGAAAGAGAAGCGGTTTCGTTCCCGCTGTTCTCCCCCTTTTTTTCATCAGTGCACTCCTCTCCCGCCTGTCCGCCCCCGGTACCGTTTTCGGCGGCTTCGGTTGAAAAGCACTGTAAGAAAATGCTGTCCAATGATCTCATTCCTCCTTTCTCTCTCTTTTTCATCGTCTGTTCCGAAGTGTCAATATTTTCAGCCCCGTCGGGCGAAATACCTTTTTTAACGGTAATGCATCGGGGGTGCATTCTTTCTATTGAAAGAAGCCCCGATACCGCAAATGTGAAATAGCTGAGCATTCTCAGAGCCGCAGGATTTTTCCCGAAATCCTCCGCTTCAATATAAAAATATCCGTCGGCGGTCTTTAAGAGGTAAGAGAAGCTATCAAATTTTTGTTCCCTTTTTACAATGTCCGCAAGGGCGATACAAAGCCCCGACACCGCCGCGCAGACTATGTCCTGACCCTTCGGCGCAAAGTCTGCGTGACCCGATACTCTGAGCACGGCTTTTTTCTTTTTTATTTCGTAATTTACATTTATCATAAAAGAGCACCTCCGGAGCTTTCGGCATTTTTCTTTAATATGCCCTTCAGCTTTTCCTTGTTTTCAATATCCAGAAGCTCCATACACGCAAGTGCCTCCTTGGCTCTCCCGGGGTCGAAAAAGCCCATTGAGAAAAAGCTCACTGCATCGGCATTGCTTGCCGCTCTCGAATATACATTCTTTTTGTGTGCTCTGACCTTGACATCAAAAACAGGCTTCCGCAGAACTCCCTCAAGACCGAAATCACCGCCGTCCTCAAGTGCGTTAAGTGCCTTGTTGTCATATACACGGTATAAGAGTTCTCCCTCTTCACCTGTTATTCTCACCGTTCTCGGAACTGTGTAAAACTGACGGATAAGCTCAATACATATACTGCAAAGCTGTGAAAACGCATTGTAGGTCGAGGATATCATATCCCTTGAGAGCTTGTTTCCCGCCTCCTGAAGAGCGGTGATGGCAGTGCCCGAGGTAACTCCGCCCATAGTGGAGCCCTGTGCGAAATCCCTGTTACCGCTGGTTTCCTTAAGCTCATTTATCTTATTGTTGAGCACCGTAACATAAACTCCCGACAGCGGCGTGAAGCCTATCTCCCTTATGGATTCCTCGCCGATGGACGAGCCAGACACATGGATGAAATCACGGTCAAAATCGGAAAACTCCTCCTCATTGACAGCACCCTCAACACGGGTGAAATATCTCTTTCTTGCGCCAAGACGGGCATTTCTTACAATTTCGTTGCCGAGAAGGTCTATTTCCTCCTGCGCATCCTTCATAATATCAATGAAGCCGAAGCCCACGGGAGTGCCCTCCTCCTTGAAAAGGGGATCAAACACAAAGGGGTAAAGCCCGTGGTCATACCAGCCTCTGTCCATATATTCGGGATCATTTTCCGATGCATATAACAGGGTCGAGCCCGTGAATTTACAGTAGTGCACAAGGGTGCGCTTGCCTGATTTTTTCTTGTAGTACCAATCCACCACCGCAGATTTCTCCGAGGTATCAACGCTGTCATCATAGGTAAACACCGAGGTCTCTTCACTGTTTCCCCCGAGCTTTCCCTCAAGAAAGGGATAGCTTTCAAGAAGCACATCATTGTCCTGAAGCTCCACAAGGAAGAGGTTTTTTGAGGACTGGATGTCACGGATGCCGGGCTCCCAGAAAAGCTTTAAGATGTCCACATTCTTTACGCTTATCTCTCCGAGCCCCATATCGCTTTCGGAGTCCCAGAGGACACTGTAGACGGCAGTTCCTGTTTTCAGCTTCTGAAATGCGCCGTCGGAATAAACGGAGTGCCAGTTGTTTCTTTCAAGAATAACGGGAAGCACATCCGTAAGCCTTTCGGCCTCGGGAGCATCGGAGCTCTCACGGGGGAGCACCGTACATTCAGGCTCACTGTCCATAAAATCCGCGTGCTTATTGATAATTGAATTGAAAAGCCAGGCGGAGTGCCTGAGCACCTTGTCCTTTTCGCTTCTCATCTGCTCCCAGTGGCGAAGACGAAACCATCTCTCGTTTTCGAGAACTCTGCTGTCAAGCTTTGCCTTTGCACTCTTATACTTTGAAAGTATCTCCGCAGCCTTTCTTATTTCCTCTTCACCGATGGTAAAGAGGAAATTTGCGCTGTTTTCATTTTCCTTTGTGCTTTTAGTTTCCATAGTTCCTCCGTATCAGTATGTAAATTTTTTATATCTGTGTAAGTCAAGGGGATCGTCACCCAAAAGCTCCTTTTCCCTTTGAGGCTTGGGAGCAATGGGGCGTGACATTGCGAAATACCTGAAAGAATCGGCAAAATGATCCTCTTCTTCGGTATTAAGGTCCTCGGGATTCACCGAGGAATACTGTAAAAGGGGCAGTGTCCTTATTGCCGCCTTGCAGGTGTTGAAGAAATACACCATGGGAAGCCCCTCGGAATCAAACGCAAGACGGTAGTGGCACTGCATCCAGCCGGGTATCCTCTTGTTGTCGCCTTTAGAGAAATACACAAGGTGTCTGTCAGCCGATTCTATTATGGCTTCACCTCTTGAGGCATCCCAGATAGAGGGGTCAGCAACGCCGTCGATGGTCTTTCCCCGAAGCCATCTGTGCTCCCTTTCCATTCTCGCAATTTCGGAGAATATTCTGTCGGGATGCCATTTGAGACCCTCATTGGGAGTATCCGTACAGCCGTAAAGCTGTAAAATGAGATAGGCTCTGCCGTCCCCGTCCACCGCCCACCAGTCACAGGAAAAGGGCTTGCGGAAGCCGAAATCAAAGCTTCTTATTATTTTCCACTCCCGCGGAACCTCAAAGGGCTCAATGACATGGGTGAAGCGCCTGTCGGAATAATGGGCGGGGTCATCACGGAATTCCTCAAAGAACTGTCCGTCAAAAATGTTCCAGTCCCCCATAAGCCACGCCTTTTTTAGCTTCGGCGGAAGAGATTCAAGCTGCTTTATGTATTCGGGGTCGCTTTCCATAAGCGCCTTATTGTCCGTCACAAGGCTCTTATAAAAAACATAATCGTCGGGGTTTTCGTTCTCCTTATAGACCCTGTCAACAAAAAGCCTTTTAACGAAGCTGTGCCCCACTCCTCCGGGATTACAGGTGAGATATATCCTCTTGGGAAAGGGGTTTACACCTCTGACACAGGCCTTGAAGCGCTCATATTCCTCCTCCGTCAGCTGTGTTGCCTCGTCAAGAAAAAGCACATCCACCTCTGTGCCCTGATATTTATCAATATCCGAGGAATTGGAGCAGTGACGGAATAGAATTACAGACCCCGTGGGAAAGGTGAATTCCTTTGTGCTGTCCTTATAGACCGCCGCATCCCCGAGGAGCGTGCGCAAGGGGTTTATGTGGTTCGAGCGAAGCTCGGGGTAAGTCCGTCTTACTATCATTATCTTGATTCCGGGATACCTGAAAGCAAGAAGCACTGCCTTGACCCTCACCGCCCAGCTCTTTCCCCCGCCTCTCGCCCCGCCGAAGGCAATATAACGGTGAGTATCCAAAAGAAACAGCCGCTGTCTGTCACTCGGTGTACCGAGAGCTATAGTTTTAATAAAATCATCTCCTTTTAAGTAGTTTTAATGAATATTGAATATTAAATAATGCCGGAAGACACTCCGAGTCCCCCGCCGCTTACGCTCTATAATGCTCGCGCTTCGCGCATTGCTGTTACATTTTTTTGATTTGTAATTTATCATTTTGCATTTTGCGTTTTGCACTTTGCATTTACACTCCGCTCCCGCGGAGTGTACTTATTCTGCGTATTCTTCGGTATCCTCAAGTATTATCCTCACAGTTTCGCCGGCACTGTTTTCCTTTCTCTCCACAGCGTTTACCACTGCGGCGGCTTCCTTTACGGCGGCACAGGCTTCTTTGAGCTCCTTGGGATCGAATTTTTCCTTTTTACCGTGAAAGACCTCACGGCACATCCTGTACGCCGCCTTTGAGAGTATCTCGGAGCAAAGGACGAGATAATCCGCCCCCGTGCGCTTATGTCTTTTTCCTTTTTCCAAATAACCACTCCTCAAAAATGTAATGAATATTGAATATTGAATATTGAATAATGTCGGAAGGCTCAGCCTCACTCCTCACTCCTCACTCCTCACTCCTCACTCCTCTCCCCTCTCCCCCCTTTTCCCGAGAGAAATAATTCAGCAAATAAAATTCCCGGAGCAGATATACTGCCCCGAGAAGCTTCAGGAATATCAAATTTTGTCGAACATTTGTTCTCTTGTTGTGGCACTATTATAGCACATCGAAAAAATTATTTCTCCCCTAAAACGCCATAGTTGCTCCCAAAGATTTTTTGAATTTTTGCCCTGTTTTTGTGCACACTGCACAATTTCACCCAAAATCCGCCCATTTTCACCCAAAATACCCCCATTTTTCACCACACTTTACCCAAGTGAAGTACACTCCGCTTCGAGCGGAGTGTACGGCGGAATGCAAAATTCAAAATTCAAAATGATAAATTACAAATCCCAAATACCTATTACCTCTTCACTATTACCTATTACTTCAAATCCCCCTCCCCTACCTATTACCTCTTCACTATTCACTCTTCACTATTGCCTCTTCACTATTCACTATTTACTCTGTTCCAAGCTGTCCGTAAAAAAAACCGGCAGAGAAGACACTTCCCTGCCGATTCCGTTATTTAGTTTTTGTCGCAGATATCTTCGGTTTTATCAATAATGTGCTTCACCGCAGGAGCAGGTTCTGCCCACGCCGAAAAGACTGCAGATAAAGCGGATAATTGTCCATACTATCCTTGCAAAGATGTTGTGCTCCTTGTGGCAGATGTGAGGACATTTTTCCTCGGC
This sequence comes from Oscillospiraceae bacterium, assembly GCA_015066205.1. Taxonomy (GTDB): domain Bacteria; phylum Bacillota; class Clostridia; order Oscillospirales; family Acutalibacteraceae; genus RUG806. The sequence continues at coordinate 7,374 of SVOV01000033.1, read as the reverse complement.
ACCGCATTCTTCACAGATGCCGTCTTCACCGAATTCGTGACCCTTTTCGGGAATCACTCTCGTTTTGGTGTAATCGCAGTTTACACATTCAGCGGCTTCAAGTCCGTCTTCAGTACAAGTAGCCTCTCTTACAGTTTTCCACTCACCGAGCTTATGACCCTGTGCCTTGACAGCTGTCTGGGCAGTAAGTATTTCACCGCATACGGAGCATTTCACACCCTCGGTAAGTCCGTTTTCCGTACAGGTGGGAGCAACAGCGGGAATAATTTCTTCCTCGTGGGGAAGCTTTTCTATAGCCTTGGTTTCGTAATGATCGCAGTTTTCACAGTCTGCTCTCATTTCGCCTGCTTCCTTACAGGTTGCGGGCTTTGTTTCGGTGAATTCACCCATCTTGTGTCCCGTTGCGGGTACTGTTTCCTGAGCGGTAAGTATCTCACCGCATACGGAGCATTTCACGCCCGCGGTAAGTCCGTCTTCTGTACAGGTGGGCTCTTTTTCGGGAAGAATTTCTTCCTTATGACCCTCGGCGGGAACATATGCAGAGGACCTTGAAACCTCGCCACCGCATACGGTACAGTAAATTACCTTATCATATGAGCCGTCAGTTTCACAAGTAGCCTTAACCTCATTTTCAATTACAGGCTCGCCGTCCTTATGTCCCAATGCGGGAACGGTTGCGGAAACTCTTGAAAGTTCACCATTACAAACTGTACAGTAAACTACAGTATCATAAGAGCCTGTATTTTCACAGGTAGCTTCTATTTCGTTTTCTGTTACAGCCTCGCCTTCCTTATGTCCCTCGGCGGGAACTACGGTTGTTTCTCTTGAAAGCTCACCGTTACATACAGTACAGTAAACTACCGTATCGTATGAGCCGTCGTTTACACAGTCGGCTTCAACCTCGTTTTCTGTTACGGGTGTACCTTCCTTGTGTCCCAATGCGGGAACGGTTGCGGGAACTCTTGAAAGCTCCTCACCGCAGACTGAACAGTATACTACCGTATCATATGAGCCGTTGTTTACACAGTCAGCCTCAACCTCGTTTTCAATTACAAGCTCGCCGTCCTTATGTCCCTCGGACTTAAGAACTGTCTTTTCCTCGGCACCGCAAAGACAAGCCATAATTACATAACCGTCTTCTGTGCAGGTTGCTTCAACCCTTTTCTTTTCGCTTGCATAAACATGCTCGCCTGTAGCTAAAACGGGTCTTGTTTCTATGTGAGAAGCATTGTTCTTACAGATTCTCTTGTCCTGTCCGTCAGTTCCGCAGGAAGCGGGAACATCAGTTTCCCATTCGCCCCAGTCGTGGCCTGTTGCGGGAACGGTTACGGTCTTTCTTGAAAGTGCCTCACCGCAGACTGAGCAGTAAACTACGCTGTCATATGAGCCGTCATTTTCGCAGTCAGCTTCAACCTCGTTTTCGGTAACAGCCTCTGCTTCTGTATGGCCCGTTGCGGGAATTACATCTGTTTCATAGTAGTCGCATCTTGAGCAGTCAGATCTCGATACACCGTCATCTTCACAGGTGGCGGGAGTATCTTCTGTAAATTCACTCATATCGTGGCCGAGTGCGGGAACTGTTTTGGTTTCTCTTGAAAGCTCCTCACCGCAAACTGAGCAGTAAACTACGCTGTCATAAGAGCCGTCATTTTCGCAGTCAGCTTCAACCTCGTTTTTTATAACAGCCTCTGCTTCCTTATGTCCCTCGGCGGGAACTACGGTTGTTTCTCTTGAAAGCGCCTCACCGCAAACTGAGCAGTAAACTACGCTGTCATATGAGCCGTCATTTTCACAGTCAGCCTCAACCTCGTTTTCTATAACAGCCTCTGCTTCCTTATGTCCTGTTGCGGGAAGCCAACCGGTGCCCTCAATAACCTCACCGCAGTCGGCGCAGATAATACCTGCTTCATATCCGTCTTCGGTACAGGTGGGCTCAAGACCGGCAACTGCCTTCTCGGTGTGTCCCTTTGCCTTGGTTGTCTTTATATCAAAGTAATCACATAAGGAACAGTCAGCTCTCGCTACACCGTCTGTAACACAGTCCATTAAAACTTCATCAATGTAGGGGCCCATGGAGTGGCCTGTGGAGGGATATACCTCAGCTTCATCAAGGATCTCACCGCATACAGAGCACTTCTTGCCCTCGTGATTTCCGTCTTCGGTACAGGTGGGCTCTTTTGCGGGAATTATTTCCTCAGTGTGTCCCGTTGCGGGAATTGTCTTTGTTTCATAGTAGTCACATCTTGAGCACTGTGCTTCCTTCTCACCGTCATATAAACAGGTAGCGGGAATTTTCTCTTCAAAGTCGCTCATATCGTGGCCCAGCTTCGGTTCGGTCACGGGTGCCACAATAACCTCGTCGCATACAAAACACTTAACGCCGGCTGTTGCGCCGTCCTCGGTACAAGTGGGAACAACTGCGGGAATTTCTTCCTCGATATGTCCGTCAGAGGGAGCGGCTTTTGTTTCAGTATAATCACATCTTGAGCATTCAGCCGTCGCCACGCCATCTTCGGTACAAGTGGGGGGAGTAGTGATTATGAAAGGACCCATATCGTGGTCCAGCTTCGGTTCGGTATGGCTTGTTTCAGAAAGCTTCTCACCGCATACTGAGCAGTAAACCACCATATCATATGAGCCGTCGTTTACACAGTCGGCTTCAACCTCGTTTTCCTTTACAGCCTCAGCGGGGCTGTGCTCGGCGAGGGGAAGCTCTTCGGTGGTTTCGCTGAGAACCTCACCGCAGACGGTACAAGAAACCGTAGTCTTAACGAAGCCCGCCTTATCACAGGTGGATTCCTCTCTTTGAACCTCAGGCTCGCCGTCCTGATGGGCGGCACCCACGGTAACAGTCTTACTTGAAATGATCTCACCGCATACGGTACATCTTACGACCTCATCGTAGCTTCCGTCCGCGGTACAGGAGGGAGCGACCTCATTTTCCTTTACGCTCTCGCCCTTAGTATGCTCGGTCTTCGGAACGGGCACAGTTTTTTCGGAAATGACCACACCGCAGATCTCGCAGGAAATTGTTTCACGGTATGAGCCCTCGGCACTGCAGGAGGGGGCAACCTCGTCAGAGATAACAGGAGCACCCTGAGTGTGTCCATCTGCGGGGATCTCAGCCGTTTCGGTATATCCGCAGGAGATACACTGACGGGTCTTTTCACCCTTGGTATCACAGTCGGGATCAACTGTTACAAACCAATCGTCCCAGCCGTGTTCCTCTGTTACAAGCACCTCAGTATATTCATCGGCACCTGTAATAATGTAATTTATCTCCTTATCCCAGATGTAGGAATAATGGTAATTTTCATCAGCCGCCTTCACGCTGTGAGCGGGAATTGAGCTCTGGGGAATTGTATAGCCGTAAGCACCGCTTGCCTGCTTTACACTGCCGTCAGCCATATTGAAATTATAGCTGTAAAAAGCTATGTTATTTCCAAGTGCATTTATAGCGGCGGCAAGTGCATCTGCAGTGCTGTTGATAGCTGCCTGATCGCTTGCGGCATTTGATCCTGCAAGTGTGATATTATATGCATTATAGGTAGGAACAGAATTATAATAGCTGAGAGCCTTTGCATCGGCGAGAGCATTTTCAAGAGCATTTCTTGAGTTCTCGGTATATTTTGCCACATACTCTGTGCTGTTTATAATTGCTTCAGCCTGACTTACAAGCTCTCTGAGAGCGGTATTTGAAGCACCGAAGGTAAGTCCGCTCGCAGCATTATAAAGGCTGTTTTTTGCATCGTTGATATTTGACTGAGTTGTCGCTCTTGTGGTAATGGCAGTCTGAGCCTCTGAATTCTTCTGAACAAGACCGTCAAAGCTTCCCGAAACCACATACTGCTTGTAGTTCTGATTAGCACTTATTATCTGGCCTGCTTTTACTATTTCGGAATTGAGGGCGGATTTGTCATACACGGTTACAAACCACTGCATTTCTATCCACTCCCCCTCCATATATGAGGAGGATGAGCCCTTTTTCATAAACATTGCGGTTGTGGCATCGTGAGTTCCCCATTTGCCGCTGTTATATTGCTGAGCAAGACCGTACGAGCCTATGGAAGCACCGGAGGTATTATACTCTGTGGTAGTTCCCGCATAAGAGGATGAGGGAGTACCCATAAGATAAATTGAAGCGGAAGCGGGATTGTAATAGTTTACATTTGTTCTGAAAAGAACATACTTATTATGGCGGGCATTATTTACGGTAAAGCCGTCAGTACCCTGATTAGCATGACCGTAGCCCATGATTCTGAGGTCATAGTCCGTAGAACTGGAGGTACTTCCGTATAAGCCCGAGGGTGCGCCCTTGGGAAGGCTTGCATCAACGGCATAATCAGAGAAGATATTTGTCATTGTGTAATACTTTGAGGGATTTCCCGAGAAGGCGCTGTGGTCGCCCCATACGGGTGCGCCTAAAAGTATTCTGTAATAGTGGTTGTTTCCGAAATGCCATTCAACATCAAAGTGATAGCCGGCACTCTGCAGAGTTTCACTGACATCAAGATAGATCTGAGAGGGATAGTAGACCGTTACGTAGTCACTTCCCGTTGCCCATTTGAACCATCTGTCGCCGGTTCCCGTATAGGCGGGAGTACCGTATTTGTCACCCCTTGCATAGGTTGAATCCGTTGCGGGGATGGCACCTGCCGTTATGGGAGATATCACGGAAAAGCAGGATATCACCATAAGAACAGTGAGAAAAACAGATAAAGACTTTTTCAGTATGTTTTTCATAAATCAAGCTCCTTTTTTTATTTTATAGCTCTGTTCTGCCGAAAAACAAAAAAAGAACAAAAAGCAGAACGAAGATATACATATGCAGTATAACATTTTTCACAAAACAAATCAATATTTTTGAACAAATTAATATAAAGTTAACAAAATATGTAAATTAACGATTGAAATATCCCTCTTAAGGAATTAAAATATTTATAAAAGAAAGGAGTGACCGTATTATGAAAACAGATATTTTACTCAAAAGAAGAAGCATAAGAAAATATAAGGATACCCCCGTACCCGAAGAAAAGCTCGCCGAAATTCTTAAAGCGGGTACATTCGCCCCCACGGGAATGAACCGACAGACTCCCCTTATGGTTGCCGTAACAAAAAAAGAAACGAGAGATCTCCTTGAAAGAGAAAATGCAAAGGTGATGGGCGACGAAGAGAAAAAGCCCTTTTACGGCGCTCCCGCCCTTATCGTAGTCTTCCGCGACCCTGACATTTATACAGGCTTCGAGGATGCCTGCCTTGTTATGGGAAATCTGCTTAACGCCGCCGAAGCCGCGGGACTGGGCTCTTGCTGGATACACCGTGCAAAAGAGGTGTTTGAGACCCCAAAAGGAAAAGAGCTTATGAAAAAATGGGGAGTACCCGAAAACTTTATAGGTGTGGGAAATGTAATTTTAGGCTATGCCGACGAAGACCCCGCACCGAAGCCCCGAAAAGCGGGCTATATCATATATGATTAATGAGGTGGCACATTGTCTGAAATAACACCTGTAGCTCATATTTGTACCCTTTTCCCCTCAAAATTCGGCATCCCCCGTCAGAGCGGACTGACGGGAACCGTTGCAAAAATAGTATTCGAGAAGCCCTACCGCACCCCCGAAGCCATACGGGGACTTAAGGATTTTTCTCACATATGGCTCATATGGGAGTTTTCCGAGAATAAGGATAAAAGCTCCTCCCTTACCGTCCGCCCGCCGAGGCTGGGCGGGAATAAAAGAATGGGCGTTTTTGCCACCCGCTCCCCCTTCAGACCCAATAATCTGGGGCTTTCCTGTGTCGAAATTGAAAGAATAGAGGAAAACACCCCCGAGGGGCCCGTTATCTATGTCAGAGGTGCGGACATCCTCGACGGCACACCGATTTTTGACATAAAGCCCTATCTTCCCTTTACCGATTCAAGGCCCGATGCAAAGGGCGGCTTCTCAGACGAAGTATTCTCTGACAGCATAAAGGTGGTCTTTTCGGAAAACGCCCTGAAAAATATAAGAGAAGAGGACATCCACGCCCTGACGGAAATTCTCTCACAGGATCCCCGTCCCGGCTTTCACGAAGACGGCAGGCTCTATGCCTTTGAATTTTCCCGTTACAAAATAAAATTCAGGGTGCAAGATAACACCCTGAATGTAAGCGATATTGAAATTATTTAGTTTACCTTTACTTCTTCTTTCTGAGAAAGAGCCTTTTTCTCCTTTTTCTTAAGCCATATGTAAAGAATTGCCGCGCATATTCCGCAGCCGATAACGGCATAGAACATATCCGCATTGGTGTCATAGACGGGAGCGTTATCGGGCATATTGGGTGACATACCGAATATCTTTACAAAAAAGGTCGTTTCGTCGGGGACTATATAATAGCCCTGATTGTTTGAGGTGGTTATAAACCAGTCGGCAAAGAACTCCATTATCTCCCATAACACGATAATTATATAGGAAAAGCCGATTCCGCAGAAGGTCTTGATTCCGGGAGTGAGCTTCTCATAGCCGTCGAATGACTTTATGACCTCTACACCGATGAAGACCACAACACCGCCCGCAACCACATGCATAAATTTGTCGTATTCGTGAATCTCACCGAGGAATTTCAGTCCGTGGCCGAGAAAAGAGCCGAGAAGCACGAAAATGTCAATATATGTACCCGTGCGGAATGTTATCCTCGAGGTAAAAAGAGCCCTCGGAGAAACAAAACGCAGAAGCGGAATCGCAAAGGTGGCAAGAGTATTGAGAAGAATAAGGTTTCTCTGATAAAGCGCCTCGCCGTTTATTGTAAAAACAACATATGTCACAAGCATAGCAATACGAAGAGCCCACCAGGAAAGATATTCCCATATACTGAGCTCCTTTTTCAATTCGGATATTTCATACAGAATACGGTTTTTAAGCTTCAATTTAAGTTCCTCTCTTTTAATAAAACTTTTTCCCCTAATCCGAGAAGCGATTATACACCCGAATAAAAGAAAAAGAAACAAATATTTCTAAATTGTAATAAATACTTAATCTTTTTCATTAAACTCCGCACAGCGGAGTATAATGAAAAAAATGCAGAATGCAAAATGCAAAATGCAAAATGATAAATTACAAATCTTAAATACGGGAGGGGTGACCCCTCCCCTACGACAGGAGAACCAACTCACCCGTAGGGGCGGGGTTTCCCCGCCCGCATAGAGCGAAGCGGAACAAGGCGAAGCCTTCCGACATTATTCATTATTCATTATTCATTATTCATTTATAAAAATTACAACTCCTAAAAACGGGAGGGGTGACCGCTCCCATACGAAAGAAGTACCGATTCACCCGTTCTCAATCCAAGCCGAAGGCTCGGTATATCATCAGCGAAGCTGTATATCATCACGCGCCAGCG
>SVOV01000032.1 GCA_015066205.1 Oscillospiraceae bacterium | reverse complement strand
TGCAAAAGGTCACAGCAGAGTAACAGTGCCCGGCTATCCTGCAACAGAGCTTGAACCGGGACTTACGGACGGAGAAAAATGCCCCGACTGCGGACTTATCTTTGTGGCACAGGAAGAAATTCCCGCCCTCGGAGGCGGTGAAGAGCATACTCACGAATATGTGACCGAGAGGATAGAGCCCACCTGTACTGAAGACGGATATGTGATCTCAAGATGCTCCTGCGGAGTTGCAACCCGTGAAATAATAGAAGCTTTGGGACACGAAATTGAAATAATCCCCGGAAGAGAACCCACGGCAGAAGCTCCCGGACTTACTGACGGAGAGCGTTGTGCAGTCTGCGGAATGATTCTCAGAGCACAGCAGGAAATAGTTCTTCCCGATGACGGCGAAGAAGAGCATACACACGAATACACGACAGAAAGAAAAGAGCCTACCTGTACAGAAGACGGATATGTAATCTCAAGATGCTCCTGCGGTGCGGAAGAAATAAGCATTGTCCCCGCAACAGGTCATAATTATGAAAATGTTAAGATACCCTCCACATGCAAGGAGCAGGGTATGACATATGACATCTGTACGGAATGTGATGTAACAACAAATCTTGCTGTGTTGCCTCTTATTCCTCATACCTACGGTGAATGGCAGACAGTTTCAGATGCGTCCTGTTCTTCAAAGGGTATGAAAAAACAGGTATGTTCAGCCTGTAACGCGGAAAAGACAGAAGATATCCCCGCCCTCAGCCATACTGAGGTGACAGTTCCCGCGAAGGAGCCGACCTGTACCGAAGCAGGGCTTACAGAGGGTAAGAAATGCTCCGTCTGCGGTACTGTAATTACTGTACAAAAAGAGATTCCCGCAAAGGGACATACTGAAATCACAGATAATGAAAAGGCAGCCACCTGTACCGAAACGGGTCTTTCAAAGGGTGTTCATTGCAGTGTCTGCAGTGAAATAATCGAGGTTCAGAAGATAATTCCCGCAACAGGACACAAATTCGGCAAATGGGAAATTACAAGAGAGCCCACCTTTGTTATTGAGGGTGAAAAAACAAGAATATGTGCTTTCTGTAACGCAAAAGAACACGAGTCTATCGCAAGAATTGAGCCTCCCGTAAATGAGGTCAAGGACGAAAAGCATAATATTTCCGTGAAGTTCAGCGATGATACATATGCTCAAAATGTTGAGCTTGAGGTTAAGGAAGAATTTGACGGCGAGTCCTATCAGGTGCTTAATAACGAAAAGGGTAATTTCAAGAGCAAGCTCTTTGATATCTCAACCTATGTTGACGATGAAAAGGTTCAGCCCGAAAGCGGCGCATCCGTTTTAGTAGGTATTCCTCTTCCCGAGGGCTACAGCTCCGAAGAAACCGTTGTTTACTATGTCGCAAATGACGGCTCGGGACTTGAAAAAATGCCTTCATTCGTTGAAAACGGAATGATATGGTTTGAAACTACCCACTTCAGCTCATATGCTGTCGTTGACGAAAGCGAAGAGGTTTTATATACCCTCGGAGATGTAGATGATAACGGAAGTATAACAGCCGCCGATGCCAGAATGGCACTCAGAGCAAGTGTTGAGCTTGAAAAGCTCACCGATAAACAGACTCTTGCTGCCGATACTGACAAAAACGGAACCGTTACCGCAGGGGATGCCAGAATGATACTCAGAGCCAGTGTCGGACTAGAAACGCTTCAATAAAATAACAAAGGGGCTGCAAAAAAAGTGCAGACCGCATAAAACAAGATAAACAAAGGGTTTCCTGAAGCATTGAAGTCTTCAAGAAACCCTTTTACATATATATACTTAAAAAATGACAAAAAACTGCGTTTTTTGTGTTTTATGCTATAAACAAACTTCGCCTCTCGGCGTACCTTTGTACGCCTTCGGGTAACCGAAAAACAAAGCATTGCTTTGTTTTTCGCTCAGTTTGTTTATTCTGCCTCTTTTTTTTCACGCCCCTGAAAAGGAGGTAATACGGAGATCATCCGTGTTACCTCTGATTTACTATATGCTTTTTCTTCCGTTATTTTTTACGGCTTTGCCTCGAGGAGGATTTTGGCGGATTCGGCGGGGATTCTGCCGAGGCCGTCGGGGCCTACATTCAGAAGATAGTTTATTCCGAGGGAGTTGAGCTTTTCTCTTCTCCTTCTTATCTCCTCGGGGCTTATCCAGTTGTTGTCGTAATACTTAAATCCCCAGGAGCTGTTGAGTGTGCCTGCCGTTTCATAAAGTCCTTTCGGGGAAAACTTGAAGCCGTGAATGGCGTTGGGGTCGGTGTTCTCGTCCTCTCTGAATGACTCCGGGTATTCGTTATCCCCGAGAGAAACATAATCATAGGCACCGTTTCCGATTCTTGAATTTATAAGACAGTCGGGCTGATATTCCTTTACAAGGTGATTAAGCTCGAGGCTTTGCTCCGGAGTAATGGTATGGGGAACATCAAACCATATAAGACAAAGCTCACCGTAGCAGGTGAGTATTTCCTTGACCTGTGGCTTGATCTTTTCCTCGAAGCATATGGAAAAATCCTTTTTGCTTCTGTCGGGGAAATCCCAGTTGTTGTCCCAGGATGTACCCGAACAGCCTGTAAGATTAGTGTAGCCGCCGCCGTGAGGATGATGCCAGTCAAGCTCCTGTGAATAGTAAAGCCCGAATTTAAGACCGTATTTATAACAGCTTTCGGCGAGCTCTCCCACAACATCTCTTCCGAAAGGAGAAAAGTCCACCACATTATATTTATCGGCATAGGACTTGAACATAGCGAAGCCGTCGTGATGCTTCGAGGTGAAAACAAAGTATTTCATCCCCGCATCCCGCGCCAGTCTTATCCATTCATCTGCATTGAAATATACGGGATCAAAGATCTTCGCAAGCTGCTCGTATTCACTGTTCGGAACAGGCATAAAGCTTCCTATCCATTCCGCATAGTCTTTTACATGTCTTCCCTTATATTCACCGCCGAGAAGAGAATAAAGCCCCCAATGAGCCATCATTCCGTATTTTGCTTCCTTGAACCACTGTGCGTTATCCATAAAACCACCCTGAAATTCAGTTTTTATAATACTACCATAAAACCGTGTGCCGTGCAACAAAAAACGGACGGAAGATTTTCTTCCGCCCGCAGTTTTTTTTCTTTCTTATCTTTTAAGCTCGGCTCTTGTAGCCTTGAGCTTTTCTTCCATTTCTATTACGGCATCAAGGTCGCCGTCTGATGCTGCAAGGGAAACTTCCTTTCTTCTTGCAAGAAGCTCTGCATACATCATTTCCTTTTTCTTACCGTGAAGATCGTAGAAGAGCATAGGAATTATACCGAGAGTTCCGGTCATAGCGGGAACGATGGTGAACATTGCGAAAAGATAGAACTTAACATAGTCAGGCTGTTCCTCGCCCTTTGTATAGGCGCTCTGGTCATAGCCGACCATCTTCTTAAGAGCAGTTGTAACAACACCGCTGACGGATGCCGAAACCTTTGCGGCAAGACCCTTTGCAACGGAGGTCATAGCCTCTGTTCTGTAGCCGTTCTTCCATTCGCAGTAGTCCATTGATTCGTTGTAAAGCTCCGTTCCGATAACAGACATAAGGCCGTAGAATATTGTCCATATGAGCTCCCAGAGAGCCATAGCAAAGAACATGGGGAGCTTCTTTCTGTAAAGACCGCCCTTGAAGGTCTTGGGGTTGAAGCCGATACAGCCGAAGAGAAATACGAAAACATGAAGGAAATGGGAAATATTTCGGCTGACGATATAAAGAAGACGGGATGAGAACTTTCTTCTGAACCAGGGAACAAATGAATATGAGATGGGGGACAGGGGAGCCGCGGGAAGACCTGCAACAAGAGTCATGGATGCAAAGTGAAGAACATCTATGTAATAGTCCTGCTTACTGCCCGAAATACCGAAGTTTGCAAGGAAATCGGATATGGTAAGAAGAAGCATAGGCTTGTTGTTGGCTATTGAACGGAGAGAATCCCTGATGCTGGGTGTCTTTACGGACTGCATGATTCTTTCCTTGGAGTTCATAAAGAACCAGAAGGACATAGCAGAGGAGATGAGCGTGGTTGCTGCACCCATTCCGACGAATGCACCCGTAAGCTGATTCTCGTGGGACATTCCGTTTTTGAAGACCTTGTTATCAATAAGATCAAGGAGAATGGTCATTCCGTGCTCGGGGAGCTTTTCGCCGAAAAATCCCGAAGCAAAGTTCGCAATGGTAATAAGACGCGTCCTGTCAACAGGGTGCGGCGTTATGGTGGCAAGCATACCCGTTCTTGCAATGGACTGGAAGGTTCCCACGCCCTCACGGAGAATCTCAAGCACCATATAGAAAATGAACTTACTTACACTCATTGCGGGCTTGCCGTAGAAAATAAGGGGCATAAACCAATAAAGCAGAGTCATAATACAGCCCGGTCCCGCAAGAGCAAGAAGATAGGGTCTGAACTTACCCCAACGGGTTCTTGTTTTCTCAACAATAGCCGCAGTGAAAACATCGTTCACAATATCCCATATGCTGTTTACCGTTTTTACGATAGTCTGATAGCTCAGGTCAATTTTAACGATATTTGTAATAAATCTTGAGCTGTAGGTATTGATGTTAAGGCTCTGAGCCGCATCCCAGAGAACGAAGCCCATTGTTTCCTTTGAACCGACATACCGTCTGTTCTCATAGATATAGCCCATATTTTCGTCGGTATATTGACCGACAGCAGCTTTTTCTTCAGCCATTTATCTTTCTCCCTCTGACAGTCTTTTTATTATATTAACATATTAAATCAGTCTAATGCAATATGAATGTTGACCAAAAATAAGGGCTTCTCCTTGTATCACACACCCCGAAAGCCTTTCAGAACACAACAAACGGAGACTGTTCCGAAACCGAACTGTCTCCGTCTGTTTTTGTATTTGTGTATTACTTAAGAGTCTTACTTGCCTTAAGTCTTTCTTCAAGCTCCTTGATGGCTTCCTCGTCACCGTCGGAGGCTGCAAGAGATGCTGCCTTTCTTCTTTCGAGAAGCTCTGCATACATCATTTCCTTCTTCTTACCGTTAAGGTCATAGAAGAGCATGGGGATAACACCGAATGAGCCTGTAAGAACGGGGATGATTGTAAACATTGCGAAGAGGTAGAACTTAACATAGTCGGGCTGTTCCTTGCCTGATGTGTAAGCGTCCTGATCGTAGTTTACTATCTTCTTAAGAGCAGTTGTAACAACACCGCTGACAGAGGATGAAACCTTCTGTGCAAGACCCTTTGCAACGGATGTCATAGCCTCTGTTCTGTAGCCGTTCTTCCATTCGCAGTAGTCCATTGATTCGTTGTAAAGCTCTGTGCCGATAACGGATTTAAGACCGTAGAAGAGAGTCCAGATAAGCTCCCATGTTGCCATAGCGAAGAGCATAGCCCACTTGTTTCTGTAAAGACCGCCCTTGAAGGTCTTGGGATTGAAGCCGATACAGCCGAAGAGGAATACGAAAACATAGAGAATGCTTCCGATCTCGTTGCTGACGATGTAAAGGAAACGGGAAGAGAATCTTCTTCTGAACCAGGGAACGAATGAGAATGAGATGGGTGACAGGGGAGCTGCGGGAATACCTGCAAGCATTGTCATTGAAGCAAAGTGAAGAACATCTATGTAGTAGTCCGACTTACTGCCCGAGATACCAAATCCTGCAAGGAAATCGGAAAGGGTCATAAGAAGAACGGGCTTGTTGTTAAGAATGGACCTGACGGAATCCTTGATGCTGGGAGTCTTGACAGACTGCATAATTCTTTCCTTGGAGTTCATAAAGAACCAGAAGGACATACCTGAGGAAACGATGGTAGTGAAAGCACCCATACCGACGAAAGCAATAAGATACTGGGATTCCTTGCCAACCTTGTTTGCCTTGAATACATTGTTGTCGATAAGGTCAAGGATAACTGTCATTATCTGCTCGGGAAGCTTTTCGCCGAATGTACCCGAAGCAAAGTTTGCAAGGGTAATAAGTCTTGTTCTGTCAACAGGATGGGGCGTTATTGTCGCAAGCATACCTGTTCTTGAAATAGCCTGGAAGGTTCCTACACCCTCACGGAGAATTTCAAGAAGAACATAGAAAACGAACTTCGGGATCGACATTGCCGTTGTGCCCGAGAAAAGAATGGGCATAAACCAGTAAAGCAGAGTTGCGATACATCCGGGAACGGCAAGACCTAAAAGATAGGGTCTGAACTTACCCCAACGGGTTCTTGTCTTTTCAACAATAGCTGCCATAAAAATATCGTTTACGATATCCCAGATACTGTTGATAGTTTTCTGAATAGTCTGATAACCGAGGTCTATCTTAACTATGTTAGTAATGAATCGAGTTGTATAGGTGTTGATGTTAAGGCTCTGTGCAGCGTCCCAGAGAACGAAGCCGACGGTTTCCTTTGTTCCGACATAGCGTCTGTTTTCATAGACATACTGAAGCTGTTCGTCCGTATACTGCTGTACAGCATTATTATCTTCTGCCACCGCTATCCCTCCTGTGATAAATTGATACCAAATAATAATAACATAATAAATAGGGCTTTTCAAGGCAAAGAAAATCAAAAGAAAAAATTAGTAAGAATTCAACAAATACCGCCATAGAAATTTGTCATAAAAAACAAATTTAAAAAGGTATTGACAACCGCCCCTCTGTCTGTTATAATGCATAGGTAAATAAAGCAGACCGATTCCCGTCTCACCCTGCGAATTCCGTTTTTCAGGGTAAATAGTTTAGAATTTTAAGAGCCATCCTCTTATTCTGAAATTTTGTGCGGGCAATTCGGTTGTCCGCATTTATTTTTTTCTATTTCATTTTGGAGGTGCTTATTTATAGCTACTAAGGAACTTCAGATCAATGAGGAAATCAGGGACAAAGAGGTCAGAGTAATCACCGATGACGGCGAACAGCTCGGCATTATGAGTGCTGCAGACGCTCTCAAGGCAGCTGCTTACAGAAGTCTTGATCTTGTTAAGATCGCTCCTCAGGCTGTGCCCCCCGTATGTAAGATAATGGACTACGGAAAGTACAGATTCGATCAGCAGAAACGCGAAAAAGAGGCTAAGAAAAACCAGAAGGTCGTTGAAATCAAGGAAATTCAGCTTACCCTCAACATTGACACCCACGATATCGAAACAAAGGTCAACCACGCCAAGCGTTTCCTCAAGGCAGGAAATAAGGTAAAGGTGTCCATCCGCTTCAGAGGAAGAGAAATGGTTCACCCCGAAAGAGGTCTTGAAATTATGGAATCTTTTGCAGAAGCATGCTCTGAATTCGGTACAGTGGAAAAGGCTGCAAAGCTTGAAAACCGTACAATGCTTATGTTCCTTGCTGCTAAATCAGCAAAATAACAGGCTCCAATAAAAAAATTATCAGGAGGAAAAAACAATGCCTAAAATCAAAACAAACTCCGGCGCAAAGAAGCGTTTTAAGCTTTCAAAGAACGGCAAGCCCATCCGTGCTCATGCCTACAAGTCCCACATCCTTAACAAGAAATCAACGAAGAGAAAGAGAAATCTTCGCAAGACTGCTGTTGCTGACAAGACCAATGTTAAGCAGATCAAGCGTCTTATTCCTTACAAATAAGAAGAAGATTTAACGGAGGTAACTAAGAATGGCACGTATTAAAGGCGCATTAATGACTCGTAAGAGAAGAAATAAGGTTCTCAAGCTCGCTAAGGGCTATTATGGCTCAAAGAGCAAGCTCTTCAAGACTGCTAAGCAGGCTGTTATGAAGAGCGGCAACTATGCTTATGTCGGCAGAAAGCAGAAGAAGAGAGATTTCAGAAGACTCTGGATCGCAAGAATTTCCGCAGGCTGCAAGGCAAACGGCATGAACTACTCAACATTTATGAACGGTCTTAAGAAGGCAGGCATCACTCTCAACAGAAAGATGCTTTCAGAGATCGCTATCGCAGACCCCGCAGCATTCACAGCTCTCACAGAACAGGCTAAGGCTGCTCTCAAATAAGAGAAAAACCCATCGGGAGGAACAAAAAGTTCCCCCCGATTTTTTTTGTATACAGGAAAATACATGTGATGTGAGCAATTTGCTATATCAGAAAACATCCCCTTACTCAGAAAATTACGGTAAGGGGATGAAATTATATGTCTGTCAGTAAAAATGAACAGTAAAGAGGCAGAGTAAGAATTTCTTCGCTTCGTCCGATATTGTAATCTCCTAATTTTATAGCTTTTTTTACATGATATTTTTCAGGATGGCGAAGAATTGTTTTTGTGCTTTTGGTATTTCCGTTTTTTGCTTTGACTTCAATTAATGTACATTCTCCCTTGTATCTTATAACAAAGTCAACTTCAAGTCCGGAATCCTTGTGAAAATAATATAGGTTTCTGCCCATTTTTTTAAAGATATCAGCAATAAGATTTTCAAAAATTGCACCTTTGTAAGCATAGAGGTTACCTTGCAGTATATCATACTGTGTTCCGTCTTCAAGCATACTGATAAACAGTCCGCAATCAAGCATATAAACCTTAAAAATATCTTTTTCTGCATTTCCGTCAAGAGGAAGCTCTGTAATTGAAAGATTATAGCATCTTGAAATTATTCCTGCATCTTCGATCCATTGAAGACTGCCTGCGAAAGCTGATGCTCCGGCCCCCTTTTTAATTACGGAATACTGGAATTTTTTGTTTTCTTTGCTTAATTGCTTTGGGATAGACTGAAAGCATTCTCTGATATTGGATTTATCCTTTTTATCGGCATATTTTATCATATCATCCTCATATGAGCGGACAATATCTCTTTGTATCTGCAAAACTCTGTCCATTTGCTTTGTTTCAACAAAGGTCTGAACAGCGTCCGGCATACCGCCTACGACAGTATATTGTAAAAGAAGCTCCTTCATCCTTTTGTGAAGCGCTTCGGGAACAGCACTTTCTTCATCAATACATTTTTTGAGTAAAGCAATAATGCTTTCATTTATACCGTTTGCCCACAAAAATTCTTCAAAATCAAGGGGATACATATCAATAATTGTTTCATATCCCACAGGAACGGAACGGGGTTCCTTGCCGTAACCCTTTACACCCAGAAGAGAGCCTGTGCATATTACATCAAATCTTCCGTCAAGACAGAAGAACTTCAGTGCTGTTCTTGCTTCCGGACATTCCTGTATTTCATCAAGAACAATAACTGTATTATATTCTTCAAAAACTGCGTTTTTTCCCATAAATGCAGAAAGAAGCATTACTATGTTGTCAATTTCAAGTGAACCTGAAAATACCGAAGCATAATCAGGATTTTCAAAAAAATTAAGATATACAACATTTTTATAGTTGTTTTTTGCAAAATCAAGAACAGAATATGTTTTGCCGCACTGTCTGCAGCCTTTTATGATAAGAGGTTTTTTGTATTCCCTGTTTTTCCAGTCAAGCAATTGTTTTTCAATTTTTCTTTTCAGCATCAGTTATCACCTTCAATATATAGTATATCCGCATATTACGATTTTTTCAAGGGACTTTTTGGCAGATCTTCAAATTTTTCAAGGGACTTTTTCGGAAAAATCACAATTTTCCAAGGGACTTTTTTGAAAAACTGCCATTTTTTCAAGGGACTTTTGGTTTTTTGCCAGAAAAAATCCCGATTCACTTTTTGTGAATCAGGGTGTAAATCAATCAAGATCTCTGAAAAACTCATCGTATGAACAGCTGTAAAGCTTTTTTAATTCAACTATCACGCTCACTCTGATATTGAGCTCGCCTGCTTCATATTTTGCATAAGTGGTTCTGCCTATGTCACAGCCCCGTCTTTGAAGCTCTGCACACAGTTTCTCCTGTGACAGCCCCGAAGCATTTCGCAGTCTTCTGAGGTTATCACCCATATTGAGGTCACGCCTGATTTTCTGTTCCATAAAATACCCCCGATTTTACTTGTAAAAATACTATAAAAAGTTCAGTAGTTTATATGAGCTATTTTAGTGTTTTTTTATTCAATTAGCAAATACTTTTTTCCTTAATTTGCAATATTATTATTTTACTTGATTTTTTATTGACAAAAGTTGAAAAAATGCATATAATACCCTCAAAAGGCTATGATGAAGAGAAGTAGGCGGATATGGCGGTTTCAGAGAGTGTGCGGGGGTGGAAAGCACATACAATGCGGTTCGCTGAATAACACTTCGGAGCTGCTTGCCTGAAAAATGCAGTAGGGCAGCCGTGTTCGCGCGTTAAGTGAAAAGCTTTTGATATGAAAGCGTAAGGGGCTCTTTCGGGGGCAAGATAGGTGGTACCGCGGGTTACAGTTGCTCGTCCTATTGAGGACGGTCAACTGTTATTTTTTTTTCATATATAGGAAATTGCTCGCATTGTGAGCAATTTTGCTTATATCAAAAAACACCTTTTCGCCCCCAAGATTGGGGGCCGGGGGGTTGATGCATAATGCTTTTTTATGAAAGGAAATTTTTATGAAACACATCGACATCAAAGAAATTTTCACAAACGAAGAATTCATCGGTAAGAGCGTTACCGTATGCGGATGGATAAGAACCGCAAGAGATTCCAAGACCATGGGCTTTTTAGCTCTCAACGACGGCACTACTCTTAATCACTTACAGATAGTAATTGACAAAGCAACGGGAATCGAGGTTGACACGGAGGCTACAAAGCTCGGTGCATCCGTTAAGGTTAACGGCACTGTAGTCAAGAATGAAAATAACGGAACGGTTGAGATCAATGCAGAGGAGATCGTGCTTTTAGGTAAGTGTCCTCCCGATTACCCTCTTCAGAAGAAGTTCCAGAAGCTGGAGACCTTAAGAGAAAATCCCCATATAAGAGTAAGAACCAATACCTTTAACGCCGTATTCAGAGTAAGAAGCGTTATGGCGGCGGCTATTCACAGATATTTCCAGGACAGAGGCTTCGTATATGTCCACACACCCCTTATCACAGGAAGCGACTGTGAGGGTGCAGGTGAAATGTTCAAGGTAACGACCATCGGCTATTCCGAGGACTATAAGAATGCAGAGGAATACTATGCAGACGATTTCTTCGGAAAGAAGGCGGGACTGAGCGTTTCAGGTCAGCTTGAGGGCGAGGTTGCCGCTATGGCAATGGGTAAGATATACACCTTCGGCCCCTCATTCAGAGCCGAAAAGAGCAATACCCTCCGCCATGTTGCGGAATTCTGGCATGTTGAGCCCGAGATCGCATTCGCAGAGCTTCCCGACCTTATCGAGGTTGCGGAGGATATGATAAAGTACATCATCCGTGACTATATGGAAAAATGTCCCGATGAGCTCAAGTTCTTTGAAGAGAGATTTGAAAAGGGACTTACAGAAAAGCTTCTCAATGTTGTGAACAACGATTTTGCAATTGTTGATTATACAGACGCCATTGAAATTCTCAAAAAGGCTGATGTGAAGTTTGAATTCCCCGTAGAATGGGGCTGTGATCTTCAGAGTGAGCACGAAAGATATATCACGGAGCAGGTATATAATAAGCCTGTTTTCCTTATCAATTATCCCAAGGAGATAAAGTCCTTCTATATGAAGCAGAATCCCGACGGAAAGACCGTTGCCGCAACAGACCTTCTTGTTCCCGGTATCGGTGAGATCATCGGCGGAAGCGAAAGAGAGGCAGATCTCGACAAGCTTCTTTCCGCTATGAAGGCAAAGGGAATGGGTACGGAAGAATATTCCGACTATCTTGATCTTCGTAAGTACGGTACGGTTCCTCATTCAGGCTTCGGTCTCGGCTTTGAAAGAGTAATTATGTACTGCACAGGTATGGCTAACATCCGTGATGTTATATTCTATCCGAGAACAGTCGGAAACATCAGATAAGGTGATAATATGGCTAAAAATCTTGTTTTTCCCGAGGGCTACAGCTCTTCTCTTTCACAGAAGGACACCCAGAGGGCAATAAAAATAATAAAGGATACCTTTCAGGTAAAGCTTGCGAAGGCTCTGAATCTTGACCGTGTTACCGCTCCTCTTATGGTAACAAAGGCATCGGGCATAAACGATGACCTGAACGGCGTTGAAAGAAAGGTTCATTTCACTATGAAGGAGATCGACGGCACCGCAGAGGTCGTTCAGTCCCTTGCAAAGTGGAAAAGAATGGCTCTTCACCGCTACGGCTACACTGAGGGCGAGGGCATTTATACGGATATGAATGCCATCCGCCGTGACGACGACTGCGATAACACACATTCGCTTTTCGTTGACCAGTGGGACTGGGAAAAGGTCATAACAAAGGAGCAGAGAACGGTCAGCTACCTGAAAGATACCGTAAGTGCCATAGTAAAGGCACTCTCCGAAACCAATGAGGTATTGCAGGAAAAATATCCCGTGCTGAAAACCCGTATAAACAGCGAGGTTTTCTTTATCACATCACAGGAGCTTGAGGATATGTACCCCGACAGATCGGGCAAGGAAAGAGAGAATCTCATAACAAAGGAACACGGCACGGTGTTTATTATGGGAATCGGCGCAAGACTCAAAAGCGGACACCGCCACGACGGCAGAGCTCCCGACTATGACGACTGGAGCCTTAACGGCGACATCCTCGTATGGGATAAGGAATTGAATGCCGCTCTCGAGATATCCTCAATGGGAATAAGAGTTGACAGTGAATCTCTTAAAAAACAGCTTGAAATTGCAAACGCTACGGAAAGAAGTGCCTTCCCCTACCATCAGGGCGTTCTCACGGGAACTCTTCCTCTTACAATAGGAGGAGGGCTTGGTCAGTCAAGGATCTGTATGCTTCTTCTGGGTAAAGCCCATATAGGTGAGGTACAGGTATCCATCTGGCCCGACGAAATGAGAGAAAGCTGCAGGGAGCACGGTATTATACTTCTCTGATAACAAAAAAGGAGAGAATGAAATGAGAAAAAATTTCGGTGTGAAGCCTGCAATTTATCCTATGCCGGTTCTTATTATCGGAAGCTTTGATGAAAACGGCACGGCTGATGCTATGAATGCCGCCTGGGGCGGTATAAGCGAGGAAAAGGAGATATCTGTATGTATTTCCGAGGGCCATAAAACTACAAAGAATATTCTTGAAGCAGGCTGTTTTACGGTAAGCATTCCCGATGTTAAAAATACGGTTGCGGCGGATTTTGTGGGAATCGTTTCGGGAAATGACACTCCCGATAAAATTGAAAAGGCGGGCTGGACATATGAAAAGAGCGAAATTATCAACGCTCCCGTCTTCAATGAGCTGCCCTTCGCTCTCGAATGTAAGCTTATTTCCTATGATAAGGACAGCTGCCGTCTTGTGGGTGAGATACTCAATGTCAGTGCAGATGAGAGTATTCTTACAGACGGAAAGGTTGACCTTAATAAATTCAGGCCCATAACCTATGATCCGATGAATCACGATTATATCGCTCTCGGCGAAAAGGTCGGAAAGGCATTCAGCGACGGCAAAAAGCTTAAATAATAAAGTTCTCCCGATTTTTGTCGGGAGAATTTTGTATTTTCGGGGAAAAAGCTCTCTGCAACAATTTGTAGCGTTGATTTTTTACCTTTTTAGCGTGACATAAATGAAAATTGATGTTAGTATAAAGACGGCAAAGGAAATATTCAGCCTTGCCGAAAGGATGATACACAGTGAAAATTTCAAAAACTCTCAAGCGGCTGAGAAGCGAAAGGGGAATGACTCAGGAGGCTCTGGCAGAGAAGCTCTTTATTTCCCGTCAGTCCGTTTCAAGCTGGGAAAACGACAGAACACAGCCCGACATTGAAATGCTGGGAAGACTTTCCGAGATATTTGAGGTCTCCGTCGAGGAGCTTATCTACGGCAAGAAAAGAAATGTTACCCTCGAAACAGAAAAGCCCGATTACAGCGGGACTCTTACCGTGGTTTTTGCAATACTCGGCTCTCTTCTTGCGGGAACGGGAGTTGTATTGATATTTGTTTATTTCTGGCAGAAAATGCCTATGTTTTCAAAAGCAATTCTCTCATTTTTACCGCTTCTTGCGGGGCAGGCCTCGGGAATATTTGTGTTTTTCAAAAAGAAGGACAGTCTTCCCTGGCGTGAGGGCGCATCAGTCCTGTGGACAGCGGGTATCGCCGCCACCCTCACTATGATATATAATATTTTTGATCTCAGTATCTATTGGTACTCTGTACTTATTATTGTAAGCGTACTTATAGCCCCCGTGATTCTTTTGCTTAAAGCCTCGGCACCCGTTATCGTATATTATTCCTGTATCATAGTGTGGTGCTTTACCTCTATAACGGAGAATGCAGGAGGCTGGGTTCTTCTCGTTTCCTTTGTTCTGATCGCTGTCGGCTGTCTTTATACCGCAGTGATGCTTAAACGGGAAAATCTGAGTCCTGTCAGTATTTTTATGCATTGGCTGAGTGTCATTGCGGCGGCATCCTTTATCGTGACCTCCGCTCTCGTTTTAGAGGGAGAAGAGATATTCGGCATCGGCTCTCTCGGTGCTGTGGGACTTTGTCTTCTTGTTATCTCCCTTAAAGAGCAAAGTCTTATGCTTCCTTACAGAATTCCCGGACTTCTTCTTACGAGCGTTATGCTTTTTGCAGGCGGGATCGCCTTTTTCGGCTTTCTCGATATAACCGTACAGAATCTCTTGTTCTCGGCGGTGCTTTTACTTGCGGTGCCTCTTTGCTTCATAATTACAAAAAACAAGAAAAAGGACAGATTTTTCCTTTTGTATATGGCACTATGCTATGTTTTTCATATTGTATTTTCCGTCGCCCCCTATTTCACTACAAAAGAAACCTATGAAGACAAGGCAGTATATCTTCTGATATTTAAAATCATTGCCGTTATTGCAAATATTTTCCTTATGGTATCGGGCGCAAGGGAGAAAAAGCTTCTGTCCATAAATACGGGCTTCATATCCGTCGGTGCAGTGACATATTTCCTGATTTGGCAGTCAGGTCTTTCTCTTATAGGAAACGGACTTCTGCTTCTCATCTTCGGCGCGGTGCTTCTCACCTTCAATTACAGATTCACAAGGCGTAAGGTGAAAACAGTGCCCCCGTCAGAATTACAGGAGGTGAACGGCGATGAAAAATAAAATGAAGATATTTCTCATATTTTCTCTTGTGATACAGCTTTTCATTCCATCGTATCTTCTTGTCCACCACTATTCTCTTATCAAAACTGCGATGCTGGAAAAAACGGAATATCTATTTGTGATAAGTTATCTTGAATTTTGGTCAGATGACAAGAAATATACCGCAGAAGAGGTGGACTCCCTGCATTTTGCCGTTTTTGACACCGTGGGTCTTTATAACGAAAGAATAGCGGTTTCTGCCGATGAAAACGGTATTGCAAGGCTTTCTGAACTCGGGGATAAAAAGACCGATATATGGTTTGATTATGATTATTACGATAAAAGCCAGACTATTCCGGCGGACCGCTTCTCTTTTACGGAAAAAGCCTCCCCTGATATTGTAAGAGAGCTTCATCAGCGTTATTTCTGGTATAACCGAAATAATGAGAATAAGGAATATGCCTATATGTCGGTAAAGGTATATAAGGGTATATTCATTCCCACCGCTATATATTATAAAGGCGAAAAGATAATAACCATAGCTCCTCCGATGTAAGAAAATAAGCACTTTTAAGTGCAACACCTTCCTTTTTCTCCCGATTTTTTCGGGAGATTTTTTTGAATATTTTTCTCCCTTTCGCATATTAATAAAATAAAAAGCGAAAGGAAAATATTATGAAGAAAGAAACTAAAAAGAAAATTCTGACCTTTGTTATTGCAATTATTATCCCTCTTGCCGTCGGCGGTTTTTCGGCTTTTCTTACGAAAGACAATATGGACATATATGAAACGGTAAACACACCGCCCCTGTCACCGCCCGCCTTTCTTTTTCCCCTTGTATGGACTGTCCTTTATATTCTTATGGGCGTGTCCTCC
Organism: Oscillospiraceae bacterium; assembly: GCA_015066205.1. Taxonomy (GTDB): domain Bacteria; phylum Bacillota; class Clostridia; order Oscillospirales; family Acutalibacteraceae; genus RUG806. The sequence continues at coordinate 15,753 of SVOV01000032.1, read as the reverse complement.
GGCATCATATGGCTTAAAAGAGCAGAAAACAAGGAAAAGGCGGAAAATGCTCTTTTGGTTTATTTTGCGAGTCTTGTGTTTAACTTTATCTGGAGTATTATTTTCTTCAATTTCAGAATGTACCTTTTCTCATTTATATGGCTCATAGCTCTTCTTGTTCTTATAATTCTCACGATAGTAAAATACCGAAAATTATCCCCTGTTGCCGCATATCTTCAGATACCCTATCTTTTATGGGTAGCCTTTGCGGGCTATCTTAATTTCGGAATATATCTTCTGAATCCTTGAAAGCTTGACTTTTTTTCCGTTTCGTAATACTATTTTCCTATAAATTCTTAAGGAGAAAAGGTATGACAAATATGGAAAAGCTTCATTCGGGGGATATCTATGCCCCCGGTGATGAGGAGATAATGAGAGAACAGCTGAAATGCCTTGAAAAGCTCTATGATTTCAATATGACAAGACCGTCAGATACGGAAAAAAGAGAAGAGATGCTTAAAAGTATGTTTGCCGAAATCGGCGAAAACTGTTATATAGAGCCCCCTCTTCACGCCAACTGGGGCGGAAGATTCGTTCATTTCGGAAAAAATGTCTATGCAAATTTCGGGCTTACTATGGTTGATGATACAGAAATTTTTGTCGGTGACGGCACTATGTTCGGGCCGAATGTCATTCTTGCCACGGCGGGCCATCCGATACTTCCTGTTCTTCGGGAAAAGCAGTACCAGTTCAATATGAGTATTCATATCGGAAAAAACTGCTGGCTCGGAGCGGGTGCCGTTGTTCTTCCCGGTGTTACCATAGGGGATAATTCCGTTATCGGTGCGGGAAGCGTGGTCACAAAGGATATTCCGGCAAATGTTGTAGCAGTGGGAAACCCCTGTAAGGTGCTTCGGGAAATAAATGACCGTGACAGAGAATTTTATTTCAGGGATAAAAAAATAAATTACGAAGAGCTGTGAATTTAATATTTTATGACGGGAGCGGGTGACGCTCCCTTTTTTTCTGCTAAAAAGCAACAAAACATCAACTGATAAAGTTTTTTTATTGACGAAAAGACTTTTACTGTGTTATTATTAATAATAATAGCCATACGGAGGTAAATTATGGACATTATAGCTTTGATTATTTCCTATCTTATGATGATATTCTCGGCTTTCAATTTCCTCTTCCCCTCAATTCCGACGCCGTCAGTTCCCGATGTGCCCACAACGGATGTTGTTGTAGAGGAAACCACGACCGAAGCTCCCACTACGGAAGCTCCCACGACAGAGTGCAGACATATAGGCGGTACACCCTCTTGTACCTCAAAAGCTGTTTGTATTCGCTGCGGTGAGGAGTACGGCGAGGGCGGAAGCCATAAATACGAATCAATTACAATGAAGCCCACCTGTGAAACAAGCGGCTACACCACCTACAGATGCTCTGTTTGTCAGGATAGCTATAAAGAAGATCTGCCCGCTCTCGGACACGATTATAACAGCAGAGTCATTGAGCCCACCTGTGAAGAAACGGGAAGAACTGTTTATACCTGTAAGAACTGCGGTCTGTATTACAGCGAAAACGAAACTCCCGCTCTCGGCCATAATTATGAAAATATGGGCGAAACCGCTCCCGACTGTGTAAATAAGGGCTATTTCACATTCACCTGTAAAAACTGCGGTGATACCTACAGAGAAGAAACAGATGCCGCTCTCGGTCATAACTATGTTGCGGTAATTACTGCTCCCACCTGTAAGAACGGCGGTTACACGACTCATACCTGCCCCGGCTGCGGCGACTCATATAAGACAGACGAAACTCCCGCTCTCGGACACAGCTTTACTGATTATATTTCCGACAACAACGCATCCTGCAGATCTGACGGAACAAAGACTGCATACTGCGATAACGGCTGCGGACTTTTCAGCACTCTCATTGACGAGGGCTCAAAGCTTCCCCATAAGGATGATAACAGAGATAAGCACTGTGATATCGGCGGCGAAGAGCTCCATATGGAATTCACACATCTTACCTATCCCGAGGATGCCGTAAAAACAATAGATAACTGGCAGCTTACCGTTGAAAAGCTTACAGCAAGAGCTGATAAGAATGATAATATCTATGTTTCCGCTCAGGGCTATAACGATGCTAACGGTGTTGTTGTTTCTCCCTATTACACAGTAAAGGTTGACGGAACCGATATCCCCGTTTACGCTGCTCTCACATATGTCGGTCAGACCGATAAGGGCGCTCTTCATTCATTCTCTGAAATTTATGTAGAAAAGGGCGAATACAGTACCTTTGAAATAGAGATCAATTCAGCTTCTCTCAATATCGTGAATGCAAAGGTGCTTCCCGAGTCCTACGGCGAAAAGGTACTTGTTGAAAACGGCAAGGCTACAGCAATACTTTCAGGCTTCGGCGCTCATACCTTCCTCTTCAATGACGAAGATCAGGCATATACCTACACCATCTTTGTCCGTGAGGAAATAGATGACGATGCGGAAATTGCGGCTCTCCGTGAACAGGGCTACACGGTTTCTGTTATTGAAGGCTATGTTCAGGCTGATTATGTCTGCTACAGCGGTCCTGCAACTGCAAAGAATGTTATCTACCTTAAAAAGGGTGCATATGTAACAGCAAACCACAAGTTTGAAATAAACAGTGATGCCGATAATGCCGCAAATTCCGAAACAACGGAAAACGGCGAAGCCGCTTCCGCTCATAACGGTATCGGTCTTAACCGCTTCCCCTTCATCGGTATTCACAACACATCTGACATAAAGATTCTCGGCTACGGTGTAATTGACCTTACTGACCTTGACCGAGGTGAAAGAAGAGGTCTTGTTACCGACTTCTCAACAAATGTTGAGGTAAGAGGTGTCAAGTTCATCAACTCTCCCGAATGGACCTTCATTTCCTACAGAACAGACGGACTCACCGTCAAGGATGTTGATGTATTCGGTTACCGTCAGAATTCCGACGCATTCGATATCTGTAACTCCAAGAATGTAACGGTTGACGGCTGCTTTGCAAGAAGCGGTGACGATATCTTCGCAGTCAAGGCTCTCGGCGGCGACCAGAATGCTGTTTCCGAAAACATCACCTTTACTAACTGCTACGCATGGGCAGCAAAGGCAAGAGCCTTCGGTATCTTCGGCGAAAGCAACCGCTCCATTACGGGCGTTACCTTCAAGGACAGCTACCTTCTTATGCACGATGCCACATGGGATGAAAGCAGAATTCCCGCTATCGGTATTGTTGCAGAGGTCGTTGACAGCGGACACTCCGACCCCATAGCCATCAGAGATGTTACCTTTGAAAATATCGAAATTTCAAGAAACTATTCAACAGCTGCCAATATTATTATTTTCGAGCAGATAACAAACAGCTTTACCATTGATAATGTTCTCTTCAAGAATGTTTCATATCAGTCAAACAGCAGAAAGAATATAATTGACAAGTATACCGAAACAGGCTCTATCACAAATATCACATTTGAAGGTACGGTCTGCGGCGGAGCAAATGTTGTTGATTCCAACAAGATGAACTACTTCACCGATGAAGCAGTAACCTACATCAAGGTCAAATAATCAGATAAAAGCTTTCTGTTTCAGCGGAGTGTCCGGGAAGGACACTCCGCAGTTTTATTCACCGTGCGGAAAGTTTATTGCTGTGCAGTTTTACAAACGGTTGAAATGATAAATTGATATGTTGTATAATTAAACAAAAACAAAAAGGGAGGCGGGCTTTTGTCACAGTATAAGGAAAGCGTCAAAAATTATGAAAAGATAAGAAGCTTTATGCGTGAATTTTATGTTTACGGATTTAAAAGCCGTGATGAGTATAATGAAAAAAGTGCCCGCTCCTATGACGATGTGAGAAGAAGGATAGAAAGCCTTATGGGTGAATATACGGGCTTCAGAAGAACGCCCTCGGGAAAGAATGTTTTTATTTCCCTTGACAGCCGTCTTTCTCTTCATAATCCCTTTTATAAGACTCTCAAGGCAGGAAGCTTTACCGACGGGGATATTACTCTCCACTTTATCCTTTTTGATATTCTGCACAGCCCCGCAGTAAAGCTGAGCCTTAATGAGATAACTGAAGAAATTGACGGTTATCTCAAGGATTTTCCCGAGCCTCTTGTCTTTGACGAAACGACCGTCCGTAAAAAGCTTGACGAATATAACAGGCTCGGCATTATAGAAAAAGAAAAAAGCGGTAAAAGGGTATTATACAGCAGAAAAAATGACGGTGAAGTGCCCGAAATGAGAGCAATGCTTAATTTCTTTTCAGAAACAGCACCCTGCGGAGTTATAGGCTCTTTTCTTCTTGATAAATGGGAAAAAAAGGACGAATTTTTTAATTTCAAGCACCACTATATCACCTCGGCTGTCGATTCCTCCGTTACCGCCGCTCTTTTTACCGCTATGAGGAATAAAAGCATTATAACGGTTACAAATGTGAGCAGAAGACGGGCAGAGGCAAAGAGAATAAGAATAATTCCGCTTCGCCTTTTTATCAGCGTTCAGAACGGAAGACAGCACCTTTTAGCCTATCAGGCGGAATATAATATCATAAAGGCCTTCCGTGTGGATCATCTGTCCGATGTAAAGGAAGAGATGCCGTCGCCCCGCTTCGACGAGCTTCGGGAAAAGCTTGATGAAATGCAAAAAAGAATGTGGGGCGTGTCCTTAAACCGCCGCGGGTTCGATGACAATAAGCTTCATCATATTGAATTTACCGTAAAAATTGAGGACGGAGAGGAGCATATAATCAGCCGTCTTCAAAGGGAAAAAAGAATAGGCTTTGTGGATAAAACAGGAGAGAGAACATACAGGTTTACTGCAGATGTCTATGATTCAGCCGAGCTTATCCCGTGGATAAGAACCTTTATATGCAGAATAGATTCTCTTTATATTTCTGATAAGGCGACAGAGAATCAGTTTAAGGAAGACATCGAAGAGATGTTTCGTATGTACAATATCTGAAAGGGGGAGAGAAATTATGCTGTTCAGTGAAATATACAGTGCATATTACAATGCCGTGGCGGGTATTATCTCCCTTGTTCTTGACGGCAGGGCGGATGAAAAAGGCATAAAGGAGATCGTGGATGAAAAGGCTTTCTCCGAAAGCTTTCTTACGGTGCTCCCCGCTCTTAAAAGCGGACGGTGGCAGCTGATAAAGCCCGATATGACGACCGCTCTTTCCCGCACTCCCTCAATGCCTCTGACAAACATCGAAAAGGCTTGGCTTAAGGCTGTATCCCTTGACCCGAGGATAAGGCTCTTTGATATTGATTTCAGCTTTCTCGGGGAAACAGAGCCTCTTTTTACCCCCGATGACTTTGTGATATACGATAAATACAGCGACGGCGACGATTATGAAAGCGAGCAGTACAAAGCAGTTTTCAGAACTATCCTTTGTGCTCTCAAAGAGGAAAAAATGCTTCTGATAGAATATGAAAAAGTCAGCGGAAAAAGAATGACCGTAAGAAGCTTTCCGAAAAGTCTTGAATATTCCGAAAAGGACGATAAATTCCGTCTTGCGGCATCGGGAGGTCTGTATATAAATGTGGGAAGAATCAGAAGCTGTAAAATCACAGACGGAAAAAAGCCCGAAGATACGGGAAATGACAATATAAGATATAAGACGGTTACCTTAAAGGTCAGCGAGAGGAGAAACACTCTCGAAAGATGTCTTCTGCATTTTGCTCATTTTGAAAAAACCGCCGAAAAAACAGAAGAGGGATATATATTAAATATAAAATACCGTACCGAGGATGAAACGGAAATGGTGATGAGAGTTCTGTCCTTCGGGCCTCTCGTTGAAGCCGTTGCTCCCGACAGCTTCAGAAATTTAATAATAAAAAGGCTTAAAAGACAGAAAAGCTGCGGACTTTTTTAAGTTCGCAGCTTTTTTTCCGTGATAAAGACAGCTTTTACAGGTAAAATCTCACTTGTAAGGAGATGATAATATGATCGAAGTTATCGGAAAATATAATACGGCATTTTGCTATACGGATTTTGTTGAGCCCGAGGCTTGGACACAGATACTTGCTGTATGTAATGAAAAGGCTTTCAGTGATTCAAAAATCAGAATAATGCCCGATGTCCACGCAGGCAAGGGCTGTACAATAGGCACTACAATGACAATTACCGAAAGGGTAGTCCCGAATATGGTCGGTGTTGATATCGGCTGCGGTATGTATACGGTCTTTCTCGGAAAAAGGGAGATCGACCTCGGGGAATTTGACCGTGCCGCCCACCTTATTCCCTCGGGAAGAGATGTCTGGGAGGGAAGACAGGAGCATTTTGACCTGACGGAGCTTCGATGCTTCCGCTCGCTTAAGGATACAAGAAGACTTGAAAGAAGCCTCGGCACTCTCGGAGGCGGTAACCATTTTATAGAAATAGACGAGGACAGCGAGGGCAATAAATATCTTGTCATACATTCGGGAAGCAGAAATCTCGGTACTCAGGTCGCAAGAGTATATCAGGATATAGCAGTAAGCCTCAGCGAGGGCAAGGAGGAATATTTCGTAAAAAGAAAAAAGCTTATTGAGGAATATAAGGAAAAGGGCATAAAAAGCCAGCTTCAGAAGGCACTTAAGGAGCTTCAGGATAATTTTGAGAAGAAGACTCCCTCAATTCCCCGTGAGCTCAGCTTTCTTTACGGCTCATTTATGGAGGATTATCTGCACGATATTGAGATATGCCAGCGCTTTGCAAAAAGAAACCGCGAAAAGATGGCGGAAATTCTTCTTGAAAAGACGGGGCTTGAGGCAAAAGACTCCTTCCAGACCATTCATAACTACATCGATACCGAAGAAATGATACTCCGCAAGGGCTCGGTTTCCGCAAAAAAGGGTGAAACGCTTCTCATTCCCATAAATATGCGTGACGGAAGCCTTATCTGTAAGGGCTTGGGAAATCCCGACTGGAATTATTCCGCTCCCCACGGTGCGGGCAGACTGATGTCCCGCTCTGCGGCAAAGGAGATGCTTACCATGGAGGAATATAAAAAGCAGATGTCGGGAATATTTACCTCCTGTGTTAATGAAGCAACCCTTGACGAATCTCCTATGGCATATAAGGATATGAATGAAATTATAAAAAATATTGAGCCTACCGCCGAAATAATAAAAAGAATCAGGCCCATATATAATTTCAAGGCGGCAGAATAGAGAAACGGTGTGATAAAATGAAAAATATTATAAGAGAAAAGCTGCGTGAGATCGAAGAAAAGGAAAATGTTGAAATTATCTATGCCGCAGAATCGGGCAGCCGTGCCTGGGGCTTTTCTTCTCCCGACAGTGACTATGATGTGAGATTCATATATAAAAGACCTGAAGAGGACTACCTGAAATTAGATCCCTTTTCAACCGTTATAGAATGGCAGATCGATGACACCTTTGACATTTCGGGCTGGGATATAAGAAAGGTGCTTCTTATGCTCTATAAATCCAATCCCACCGTTTTTGAATGGAACAATTCCCCCGTGGTATATAAAACCACCGTGGAATGGGAAGAGATTTCAGAGGTGATAAATAAGTTCTTTATGTCTTATACGGGGCTTTACCACTATTTCAATACTGCAAGGACGACATATATGAAATATCTTCGCTCCGAAAGAGTAAGACTTAAGAAATATTTCTACGCTCTTCGTCCCATACTTGCCAGCCGTTGGATATTAAGCGAAGGTACTCCGCCCCCGATGAGTTTCAGGGAGCTTTGCGAAAATAAGCTTCCCGAGGAGCTTTTCCCCGAGGTAAATGCTCTTATTGAAATGAAAATGAGCTCATGCGAAACCGCTGAAATTGAAAGAATAGAAAAGCTCAACAGCTTCATTACTGAGGAGCTTGATTTTCTCGGTTCGGAAATTAAAAATGTACAGGGCGGTAAACATCCCGATATGAGTGAGCTCAACAAAATATTTCTGTCACTTATGAAATAAGGTCTCTCTTTTTTCCGAAAAACCACCCGTGAAAAGAAAAAATATTCAGTTTCCCACACTTTTTGAGGAAAATAATCAGCTTTCCCCACCCCGAATCTGTTTTCAGGGTGGGGACAAATTTTTTTAATCAGCTATAATTAAACTAAAGAATATAAAAGGAGGAATATGCTATGGGCATTTTTGATTCGCTGAAAAAGGCAATGAGTGCCCCCGATACTGCCGTTGACAGCAGGGAAAAAACCGTAGGAAAGGGCAATAACCGTTCCGAAAGCTTTAGCTTTTCAGCGTTGCCGAAAAATACGGAAGAGCTGAAGGCACTCCCCGAGGCGGCTCTTACATCTCCCTTTGCGGCTGTGGCTCTGACTATTCTGGCATTGTGCAGATATGAAGAAAGCCCCGACGATGCATTTGAGATGTTGAATTTTCTCAAAGGCCCCGAGGATCTCAGTACCTATGAAAAGCAGTTTATAAAGGAACGCCTTTCGGAAAAATTATATAAGCCCCGCTCGTTTTTCTGCGGTGCTGTTCCCGAAAACGGTTATATACCCGATGTGCCCTATGTGATATCAGTCAGCGAAAACCCCTATTCCTTTGACAATGAAAACTGGGCGACTCTTTATGTAAAAAGCGGCGGTGCCGATAATCCGAGACCCGTCAAGCTCCGAAAAAAGCCCTCAACGGGACAGTGGTTTTTAAATGAGATACAGTGCCTGTCCGATATCCGTATTCCCGTGTCGGAGGACCCTTGGGCATAAAAGGGACAAAAACAAAACGATCAGACTAACGGAGGAATTTTTATGGCAAAGCATACCTGTGCCATCTGCGGTGCCCAGGTAAATCTTATGAGTGAGCAGAAGCTTGCTGACGGTACTTTTATTTGCAGAAAGGTCTGTTCAAAGAAAACCTTTAAGATATTTGATAAGGTGGAGGCGACCCTTGATTCCGTGAATGCACATATAGATCAGGTGCAATACGGAGAAAAGGTCTGGAATCAGGTCTTTGTTCCGCTTCTTAAGACAAAAAATAAGGAAGAAAAGCTGAAACGCTTCGGAAAAAACGGAGAGCTGTATGTATCCCCCTCAACAGGGCTTCTTGCAATAACGGAAAACCGATATAAGATTTTTATTTTCGGAAAAACTACCCTTGCCTGTGTTTACCGTATTGCCGATCTCTACAGCTATGAGTATGAGACGGAAGAGGTCAAAAATTCAGAGGGAAAAACTGAAACAAAGCATTTCTGCAATCTTCTCTTCTGGAATACCGTCGGTATGAATCCCGTGCGGTTTGAAATAAGAAATTCCAAGGAAATTGAAGAAATTGCAAAGTATTTTGACACTCTTTTCGGTATTCAGAAGACCTTAAGAAATGTCAGAAATACCTTCTCACAGCAGGTAAATGCTTTTAAGGCTGTCAAAAATGCCGTCAGTGCTGTCAAGGACGGCACTATGGATGAGATCAAGGCAGACGAAACCCTTGCCGCTCTTGAGGATGCAAGCTACGGTGACAGAACCGAATGGATAGCAAAGGCAGATGCCGTGCTCTCTTCCGTACAGAAATAAATTATTATCAGGAGGCTTTTATTATGAAAAAATTATTGGCAGTGCTTTTATCAGCAATTTTGATACTTTCCCTTGCTGCTTGCGGCGGAAATACCGATGACCCCGAAAAAACAACCGCTCCCGCAGGTGACGATACTCCCGTAGTTCAGGGAAACGGTGAGGTAAAAACAAATCTCTTTACATTAAAATATGATGACAGCGTATGGAATCATATTGAAGAAGATATGACAAACGACGAGGAATACTGCTACGCCAATCTTCAGGTGCTTGATCCTGATGATCCCGAATATTATCTTATCGATGTTGAGATCGAGGTTTCCGTTGACTCTCCCTATGATTTCCGTGAGGATCTTGTGTACTACGGCTTTGACCAGTATGAATACAAGGTCAATAACAAATATGATACCGTTGATATCGGCGGTGCAAAGCTTCTTAAATATGATGACGGTGACGATACTGTTCTTTATTTCAACCGTGTTGAGGGTGCCGGAGCTACTATCTCCGTAAAATTTGATACAACGGATGTATCAGACAGCCGTATCGAAGCACTTGTCAAGGGACTTACCTTTAATCTTGAGGATACAGGCAATGTTGACGGACCTTGGGAATGGGAGGGCGAAGCCTTTTCGACAGAGGACCACAGCGTAACGGCAGGCTCATTAACACTTAAATCAGAGTTTATTCCCTTTGAAAAATATATTTCCACCTTTGAAACATTTAATCACAGCATTGCCGCAGTCGGTGACAGGATATATGTTCTTTGTGACGGCGAGCTTATGGAATGTAGCTTTGACGGCGAGGTTCTTGCTTTCGTAAATCCCGTAGAGCTTCCCGAGGATGATTATGAAATTATGAGCACGACCTCTGACGGCTCTTTGTGGCTCAGCGGTTCTATGAATGACATTCTCCGCCTTAAGGACGGTAAGACAGTAAATACATATGAGGATATCGACAAGCTCGTTATGCATCCCTCAGGCGAATGGGGTGTTGATTACTTTACCGGAAATGATTGTAATATCGTGACCTTCAGCGGCGATACCTTCACTGCAGAGCCCATAGTCTTTGAGGAAGCTGATACCATTATGCATGTGAGCGTAGATGAAAATAACATCTATGTATGCGCAAGCGCTGCCGATGACAGCGGACATAAGGTATTTGTTTACGGTAAGGACGGCACTCTCAAGACAACTCTCTGCGACTCGGATGGCGAGGGCCTCGGCAGTGTCACATTCGTTACTTCGACCGAAAACGGATATATCGGCTTTGACGGAAATATGAGAGATGTGCTCCTCTGGGATAACACGGGTGCATTTGTTGCAGAAATTTCAAGTGACGAGCTGTTTGATACACACTATCCTTGGTTTTGTGCTTCAACAGTTCTTTCCGACGGTAGTATTCTTACAATTATGACCGAAGAAAGAGCAGACCGCTCCGCAACAGAGCTTCTTGTATTTAATGTCAGCGGCTTCTGATAAAGCTTTAGTGTAAGGCGGGCTTTATTTCTCTTGATGTGTTAAGAAAAACAGTATATAATAAAAAAGCATTATGCTTCAACCCCCCGGCCCCCAATCTTGGGGGCGAAAAGGTGTTTTTTGATATAAGCAAAATTGCTCACAATGCGAGCAATTTCCTATATATAAAAAAAGGGGGAGCTCCCCCGAAAACACAAAAGGAGATGCTTTTATGTTAAATATCGGCGATAAAGCCCCCGAATTCACTCTTAAGGACAAAAACGGAACAGATGTTTCTCTGTCGGACTTTCTCGGCAGTAAGGTAGTATTATATTTTTACCCGAGAGATAATACCCCCGGCTGTACAAAGCAGGCCTGTGCCTTTGCGGGACTTTATGAGGATTTCAGAAAAAAGAATATTCAGGTCATAGGAATCAGCAAGGACAGCGTAGCGTCCCATATAAAATTTGCCGAGAAATATAACCTGCCCTTCATTCTTCTCTCCGACCCCGACCGTGAAGCAATAGAGGCCTACGGTGTATGGCAGGAAAAGAAAATGTGCGGGAAAACCTCAATGGGCGTAGTCCGCACCACCTTTATAATAGACGAAAAGGGCAATATAGAAAAAATAATGCCCAAAGTAAAGCCCGACACCAACGCCGCCGAAATCTTATCACAGCTGTAAAACACTCCCGCAGTATTTCCGATACTGCGGGGGATCTTTTTTGAGTGAAGAGACTCGAACTCCCGACATCCTGCTCCCAAAGAATTTGGGAGTACCTGTTCCCGCTCGATTTTAGGCATTTCCGCCCCTTTCCGCTCCCAAACACATCCTTTCCGGCTTTTCTTTCTCCACTGTTTCCGTGTACTCCGAGCGTGTCTGTGGGATAAACTGTGGTCAAAAAAAGAATACCCCACGAAACAAAAGTTTCGCGGGGACCCCGTGTTCTCCCCCGAAACGATGAATTTCATCTCGGGGGGGCTTTGTCGTGTGAAAATAGTGTTTTATTCCCATGTTTTCTGAGAAAGTTCTGTTGCAATTTCTTCAAGCGTTTTCTTCTTGATATCTTCAATCCCATAATCGGATTCTAATTCAAATAATTTGCCACCAAGTAATCCGCCCTTTGATGTTTTTATAAATTCGCAATCAACAAAATGTTCTACCATGAAAAAGTTATGTTCGATTGTTCTCAAATTATATCCGTAATTTTCTGAATCGAGTATAGCTTCTTTGATTCGGTTGTACTCATCCTCGGTTATATCTTCTTCACCAGATACTATTAAAACATCTTCCGGCATAGTTGCTCTAATAATTTTATAAATTCTTCCAATAGCAACAATACTTTTGTTATTGTAGAGACCAAGCAAATCTGCTTTTATGTTGTCAGTTGATTTGCGATAATACAAATTTAACTTTTTGTTTATCGTTAATGTGTCTCCCACAGCATATGCTTTCATCAACTGATATTTGTTATCAATTAAACCTTGCTCAAAGCAATATTCACGATAATCATCTAATACGTCTGCAAACTCATAATCTCTATCCGATAGTAAGGATTCGATTGTTTCTATCAATTTTTCAAATGTCAAGTGTATATAGATTAGCCGTTCTTCGTTATACAATTCATTGGATTTGTTAAATTCGTTAACCAACTTTTTTATTTCTGTTCCGATACGGCATTCATTTTCGTTTGAAAGGGTAAGGAATAATTTATATTTAGTATCGAGATTGTTAAATGACTTCAAATGACCTTGGATTTGTTCTATATAAAACCAATCTCCGATTTTTGCTTCTACGCATAGTCTATATCCATATTGGACTATCATAGCGTCAGGGACAGTGCTACTTTTTTTCTGCTCGCTTTTTGCTTGCAAAGTCATATTTAATCTGAAATTATATTCATTATTAGGATCGTTTTCGACGAGCGAATCAAGGAAACTATAAAAATATTGTGGTTTGTATTGATACAAGCGGTTTATCAATAAAAAAGCATTCGCTGTATGTACATTTTCTTTGCTGTGATATCTTTGAAAATAATGTATGTTCGCCATAGAATAAATTCTCCTTTTTGAGATGATACAATAATAACATATTTTAAAGAACGTTACAAGTCTTTTGCCAATTGTTCTGCCTTTCTTATAGTAACAACCATTGCCCTGCAGTAAACAAAGAAAAGGCAACAGCGCGTTGCTTGTGATTCACACCGCAATCTGTTATAATATAATCACAGTAACAAAGGCGGTAAAACATATGGAAACGAAAGATATTATACTGGAACTCAGAACAAAACACGGACTCTCCCAGGAGGAACTTGCTGAAAAGGTATTCGTCACCCGTCAGGCGGTTTCGCGTTGGGAGAACGGCGAAACGGTGCCCAACACCGAAACGCTGAAGCTCCTGTCAAAACTCTTCAATGTTTCGATCAACACACTCCTTGGCTCTCCGCGAGAGCTGATTTGCCAATGCTGTGGTATGCCGTTGGAAGATAGCAATGTCAGCCGTGAGAAAGATGGAATTTTCAACGAAGACTATTGCAAGTGGTGCTATGCTGACGGCGAGTATATGTATCACGATATGGATGATCTGATCGAGGTCTGCGTGAAGAATATGGCAAGCGAAGCCTTTCCCTCGGAGCAGGCTCGAGCCTATCTGAAAGAAATGCTCCCCAAGCTCGACTATTGGAATAAATATAAAAACCTTGATGATGGCGGAAAGTTTGAGGAGTTCAAGCGTAAACTGATCGATGAGATCAACGCCCTTGGTGTGGAAGGAATGCCGAAGGTTGAAAAACTCAACGCGCTTGTGGGCGGCTATGTCAACCTCGAATACCGTCTCCCCAACGGTAAGACAGTCAAATTCCTTGACGATAATGCCACCTATCTGGGAAATCAGCTCGAATGCGAATTCGGCGGTGACAGATGCTTCGGTATCGTCGCCAATATGGATTTTATCCTCATTTGTACCTACGAGGAAAACGGCGAAAATCCCGAGCTTGTGATTTATAAAAAAAGATAAAAATTGCCGCTGAGATGGATCTCTCCACCTCAGCGGCGTTTTACGCTTATCGTACTACCGAAGAATGACTATAGATATAGAATTCCTCTTGGCTGGGCATCCACTTCTTTTCTTTGGGTGGAAAAGTCGCGTCGAAGGCGTTAACTGCGGCAACGTCCTCACAGCAATCGGCGGCAGTAGAGGGAATATACATCCACTTTTTGCCGTCAAGCACGTTCGGAACAAGCTCACAAACAAGGAGTGCCGTCGGGAAGTTGCCATCTACCACGAAACTCACGTTCTTCTTTTTGCAGCTGACGAACCCACGGCTGACGTAGTTGCCCGGATTGCCGAAGTTGATGTTCACGTCGTAGCCCATCTTGCGAGCCGCCTCAAAGGAATGCTCGATGAGCAGCTTACCCAATTTCTGCCTTTGGAATTTGGGCGCAACGCAAAGCGGCCCGAAGGAAAGGATCTCCTTGCGGTTTTTGTCCTCATCCTCAAGCCAAGCCTTGGTATACATAATGTTTCCCACGATCTCCCCGTCCTTCTCCAGCACAAAGGCAAGCTCAGGTATAAAATCGGGGTGGTTTCGCATCATATGTACGAAGTAGTGCTCGTCCGCACCGGGCTTATAGACATTCCAAAACGCCTCACGGGTCAGCTCTTCTACTGCTCTGTAGTCTTTTTCTGTTTCTAAGCGTATCGTCAAATTCTCCATTTTTAAATCCTTTCATAAATCGTTGACGCTCAAAGTACGAGAGGATCGCGAGATGTATTGCGGGACCTCTCGTTTACAATACAATCTCCAAGGTGTTGTTTCTTTTCAAACAGCATTCTCCAAAAATTAAATTCGGCTTTCACCGTGTGATTATTGTACCACAAAACCACTGATATTGCAACCTGCCCGTATGCACCGCAGTAAACAAAGAAAAAGGGATTGAGAAAAGGTGCGAAAAATGATATAATAATCTCACCGATAAATAAGAATTTGACGGAGATTAGATATGCTTGAAAAGATGGCTGATTTTTTTGAAAATAGATTAGACGGATACGATGAACACATGATGACCAATATTGAAGCGGCAGACGAATTCTATCCCTTCACCGCAAAACAATTACCGACTACCGAAAACTGCCACGTGCTTGATTTGGGTTGTGGCACAGGATTGGAGCTTCAAGAATACTATCTGCTAAATCCGTCCGCAAAGGTTACAGGAGTTGACCTCTCGCAAGGAATGTTAGCCGAACTCAAACGTAAATTTGCGGGCAAGGATATTACCTTGATACTCGGTTCGTATTTTGATGTGCCTTTTGGCGAGAATGTATTCGATGCAGCGGTGTCGGTGGAGAGCTTGCACCATTTCACAAAAGAAGAAAAAGTGCCGTTATATACCAAACTGAAAAGAGCATTAAAAGACGGTGGATATTTTGTGCTGACGGACTACCTCTCTTTATCTGATGAAGAAGAACAGATGCACCGTCAAAACTTGAGGGAATTGAAAACAGAGCAAGGAATTTCAGATGATGCGTTTTACCATTACGACACTCCTCTTACTGTAAAACACGAAACAGAAGCGCTTCTTGAAGCAGGTTTTTCTTCCGTAGAGGTGCTGAAAAATTGGGGTGCGACTTATACCATAAAAGCAGTTAAGTAAATTCCAACAGGTCGAACAGTTAGGAAAATAAGAATTTAGTGGAGGTAATATTGTATGTGGTTTGTACTCGCATTACTGTCTGCAATATTTGCAGCACTTACCTCTATACTGGCGAAGGTCGGCATAGAAGGTGTCAACTCAAATCTTGCAAC
>SVOV01000002.1 GCA_015066205.1 Oscillospiraceae bacterium | reverse complement strand
CTATAAACAAACTTCGCCTCTCGGCGTACCTTTGTACGCCTTCGGGTAACCGAAAAACAAAGCATTGCTTTGTTTTTCGCTCAGTTTGTTTATTCTGCCTCTTTTTTTTCACGCCCCTGAAAAGGAGCTGCAAAAAAACTTTCGTTTTTTTACAGCTCCTTTTTTGCAGTGTAATATATTATTCTATTGCCGAGTATCCCTCGGGAATCATAATGCCGAGAGCATCCGCTCTTTCGGGAACATATTTTTTGAAATATTCGTCGGCGTAGCCGATCTCTGTGTCCTCGGGTCTTATCTCGCCCTTGAGGATGCTTACTGCCATTTCGCCTGCCTTGAAGCCCAGATCATAATAATCAATGCCCACGGTGGCAATTCCGCAGCCGACCGCTACATCTATATTTCCCGCAACAAGGGGAATTTTTGCGGGCTCGAGGATGTTGTTTATTGCGCTCGTATTTGAAGCCACGGTATTATCTGTGGGAGTATAGATAACATCGCACTCCCTTGAAGCCTTTTCCGTAACAAGAGTTACATCTGTTGTGTCAACAAAGGTGTAGTTTTCACAGGTGAAGCCGAAGGAAACGAGATGCTTTGTTATTTCGTCAGCCTGATATCTTGAATTTATCTCACTGGAGCAGTAGAGAATTCCCACCTTACCCTTTTCGGGGAACAGCTCCTTTATAACCTCTGCCTGCTTTTCGAGGGGGAGAATATCAGAATATCCCGTTACATTAAAGCCTGTCTTACCTGTGAAATCGGTGAGGCCAAGAGTAGAGGCAAAATCTGTAACGGAACAGCCCACAACGGGAATGACCGAGGTAGCCTCTGCCGCAGCAGCCAGTGCATTGGTGGAGTTTGCAAAAATAAGATCAACTGAGTCGGAAGCGAATGAAGAACAGATGCTCTGGGCGTTCATTTTTTCACCCGCCGCGTTCTGATAAACTATTTTTACCGTATCACCCAATTCCTTAGTAACAGCCGCCCTGAAGCCTTCTGTTGCCTTGTCGAGAGCCTCGTGCTCAATAAACTGGCAGATACCTACCGTATAAACATCTTTCCCTGCATCAGGGGTGTTGTCACAGGAGGAAATGAGAGCGCACATTAACAAGAGTGACAGGATGACAGATACTGTTCTTAAAGCTGATCTTTTCATAATAGTTCTCCTTTTTACCTTATGCTTATAGAATACAATTATTTTAATTAAAAATCAATATGAGTGAACCAAAATAATTTTCATATTTTTAAGGATAGTAATTATATATTATAATGAACAGATAATATAATTTTTTATGTTTTTGAGAAAAAACTCATCGGAAAAGACATAAAAAAATCTTAAAAGAAAAAGAGCATTGATACCGTTTTGTAACCTTTTACTATAAAAATGCATAAATTATGTTAATTAAATCAATTAATTTGGTTAATATTTAATAATCTTTATGACAATTATTACAAAAGGCTTGCTTTTTTTTACATTCGGTGGTATATTTCCATATGCATTAAGACAATGCATACAAAAAATACATATTATTTTTGGAGGAATTAACTATGAAAAAGTTAATCGCTGTTCTTTTAACTCTCGTTATCGTTGGTGCTTTCGCTGCTTGCGGCGGCAACACAGAAGAAACAACTGCTGCTGATGAAACAACAACTGTAGCAGAAGAAACAACTGTTGCTGATGAAACAACTGAAGCTGCTGCTGACGAAACAACAGAAGCTGCTGAAGAAACAACTGTTGCTGACGAAACAACAGAAGCTGTTGCTGACGAAACAACTGAAGCTGCTGAAGAAACAACTATTGCTGCTTAATCGATTGTAAAAGAAAAACATGGGCACGGAACTCGGTTCCGTGCTTTGTTTTTTTTATATATAGGATATTGCCCGCCTTGTGAGTGATTTCACTTATATCAAAAAACACCTTTTCGTCCACGGGAGCCGATGCCATAGGCCCCAAGCGGAAAGCTTTTTTGAAAGTAAAATGAAAATAATGTGAATTTATACATTTCTTGTTGCATAAACATACAATATGCAGGGGTAAGAAACCTGTGTTTTTGAATATAATATATGACAGAATGCATAAATATTATCAATATCAGCCGGTTTATCGGGCAGAAATACACAAATATTAAATAATTATACAAAAACACTTGCTTTTTCTCGGATATAGTGGTATATTTTACCACGCAATAATTAAAATCAAATTGGAGGACAAAACAATGAAAAAGATTTTTGCAATTCTTTTAACTCTCGTTCTCGTAGCAGGCGTATTTGCAGCTTGTGGCGGAAACACAGAAGAAACAACTGCTGCTGATGAAACAACAACAGGTGAAAAGCTCACAGCAACAGACGGCGTTCTTGTAATGGCTACAAACGCTGCATTCCCTCCCTACGAATTCAAGGAAGGCGATGACTTCGCAGGCATCGATGTTGAAATCGCAGGCAAGATCGCTGAAAAGCTCGGTCTTACTCTTGAGATCAAGGATGTTGAATTCGGTTCAATCGTAGGCGGCGTTCAGACAGGTAAGTTCGATATGGGTATGGCAGGTATGACTGTTACAGACGAAAGACTTGAAAGCGTTAACTTCTCAACATCCTATGCAACAGGTATTCAGGTAGTTATCGTAGCAGAAGGCTCTGCTATCAAATCTCTTGACGACCTCAAGGGCGACGGCTCCATGAAGTTCGGTGTTCAGCAGGATACAACAGGCGACATCTATGCATCCGATACAGCTGAAAACGGCGGCTACGGTGAAGAAAATGTAGTTCGTTACAAGACAGGTGCAGACGCTGTTCAGGCTCTCAAGACAGGCAAGGTTGATGCAGTTATCATCGACAACGAGCCCGCAAAGAGCTTTGTAGCTGCTAACGAAGGTCTCACCATCCTTGACGGTGAATGGACTCTCGAAAACTATGCTATTGCTATTGCAAAGGAAAACACAGCTCTTCTTACAGCTGTTAACAATGCTCTCGCTGAGCTCACAGCTGACGGCACTGTAGCTTCCATCGTTGCAAAGTACATCCCCGCTTCCGAGGAAACAACAGAAGCTGCCGATGAAACAACTGAGGCTGCTGATGAAACAACAGAAGCTGCTGCTGAAGAAACAACAGAGGCTGCTGCTTAAAAGAAAAATTTATCCGAATCCGAGGACGGCTTCAACCCCGTCCTCGTTTCTTTAGATAACGGGAGGTCTGAAATTTGGATGCTCTTACAGAAATGATCCTCGACCTGAAAGATACCTTCATCCTTTGCTTTATAGACGGCGACAGATGGAAATGGCTTGTTGAGGGCTTTGTCAATTCAATAGTTATTACCGTTTTTGCAATAGTAATAGGTCTTATCTTCGGTGTTGTGCTTGCGGCTGTCCGCTCCTCATACGATAAGAACGAGGAGGCACTGAAGCTTCGCGGTGGCATCGGCTACTGGGCCCTTAAAATTGCAAATGCATTATCAAAGATATATATTACCGTAATAAGAGGTATCCCCGTTGTAGTTCAGCTGATGATATGGTATTTCGTTATTCTCGTTTCACAGAAAAACGATGTAATTGTCGCCATCGTCGGCTTCGGCTTCAACTCTGCCGCTTATGTTGCTGAAATTTTCAGAGGCGGTATAATGTCAATAGATAACGGTCAGTTTGAGGCGGGACGCTCTCTTGGCTTCAACTACATTCAGACTATGAGAAACATAGTCATTCCTCAGGCTGTAAAATCAACTCTTCCCACTCTTCTCAATGAGGTCATCGCTCTTCTTAAGGAGACCTCCGTTGCGGGCTATGTGGGAATTATGGATCTTACAAAGGCGGGCGACCTTATCAGAGGCAGAACCTTTGAGGCGTTTATGCCCCTTATTGCAGTTGCGATAATCTATCTCATAACAGTTGTAGTGCTGACTCATGTATTTACAACCATTGAAAGGAGGCTTCGCCGCAGTGAACGATAATATCATTCAGGTAAAGGGCCTCAAAAAGCATTATTTCGGCGGTGAGGTCAAGGCTCTTGACGGAGTCGATATAGATATAAAAAGAGGCGAGGTAGTTGTTATCATCGGACCCTCGGGAAGCGGTAAGTCAACGCTTCTGCGTTCTCTGAATCTATTGGAGCTTCCCACCTCGGGACAGATTCTTTTCAATGACTGCGATATTACCGACAGAAAGGTCAATATCAATATCCACCGTCAGAAAATGGGTATGGTGTTCCAGCACTTTAACCTTTTCAATAATATGAACATAATTAAGAATATGACCATCGCTCCGGTTCAGCTTCTTCATAAAAGTAAGTCCGAAGCCAATGAAAAGGCTATGGCGCTTCTTAAAAAAGTAGGTCTTGACGACAGAGCCGGTGCATACCCCTCACAGCTTTCGGGCGGTCAGAAGCAGAGAGTCGCAATAGTCCGCGCTCTTTGTATGGAGCCCGAGGTAATGCTCTTTGACGAGCCCACCTCCGCTCTCGACCCCGAAATGGTAGGCGAGGTTCTCGATGTTATGAAATCTCTTGCAAGAGAGGGTATGACGATGGTTGTCGTTACCCACGAAATGGGCTTTGCAAAAGAGGTCGCAGACAGAGTAGTCTTTATGGACGAGGGAAGAATAATTGAAACGGGAACTCCCGAAAAGATTTTCTCTTCTCCCCAAAGCCCCAGACTCAAGGATTTCCTTTCAAAGGTTCTTTTATAATTAAAAAGGCGGAGCTGTACATCACGGCTCCGCTATTCTCAAATAAATTAACATATCATTATTAAAATATGACACAAATGTGTTATTTGTGTAAATTTTACATATATCAAAAAATTTTAGTGAATTTTTCTATTGTGTTGTATTTTTAATTGTGTTATGATAACAGTGACTAAATAACTAATTTTGAAAGCGAGGTGTAAATAAAATGGAAGGTTCTCTTTTAGGTATTTCTGCTGAGCAGATCCTCGATTTTATTGAAAAGGTTCTCGGCGCAATCAAAAAGCTGTTCGCATGGCTCGGTATTCTCATTCTCCCCGAAGACGGTGAATATGACGGCTATCCCACAGAGGCTACTACAGAAGATCCCGCAGTAGGTGCATAATTTTATTAATGAGGTGTTATTATGATTCTTGATTTTTCTCTTTCAATTGAAGACTGGATGGCAATGTTCCAGCGTCTTCTTGACATCTTTGTAAATTTCTTTGAGAAGCTCGGCATCAAGCTTTTTGCTGATGAAGAAACAACAGCTCCCGAAGATGAAACAACAGCTGCCTGATTTCAGTTAAAAATCCTTAACAGGTTTTTTATATATTTTTTCTTCAAGGAGGTGCAACAACATGGAAGATTTATTACAGGCTTTTATCACTTTCTTAACTGACCTTTTCGCAGCTCTCAACGAGTTCCTCGGCGGTAAGTTAGCATTCGGTGACGTCCTCGGCGGTATCACAGATATCATCGGCGGTGAAGAAACAGATGCTCCTGCAGAAGTTAAATAATTCAGTATACAAAAAAATAACCAAGAGGTGAAATATAATGTCAGGATTTGATTTTACAGCTCTTCTCAAGTTCCTCGGTGCTCTTTTTGATGCATTTATGGCTCTTTTTGAAAAGCTCGGCTTCAGCTTTGATATGGGTACAGAAGAAGATACTACTGCAGCTGCAGAATAATCTGAAAAATTACCTGTATAAGAAAAACCGACGGTGTAAATACCGTCGGTTTTCTTTTTTTCGGGGAAAGTGAAGACCTGAGCCTGTATTTTCTGCCGTTTACGGTTTGCCGCCGAGCGGAAAGCCTTTACACTTTGCCGCCGAGCGGGAGAGCCGTTACACTTTGCCGCCGAGCGGAAGAGCCTTTACACTTTGCCTCTTGCAGTTATTTTTGAAGAGCTCTTCCGAAAAACTTACCTGCTGTTATTTCACAGCCGTCAGATGCATACTGTTTTTTCTTGCCGTAAGCTCCGCCCTGTCCTCTGCCTCGTGAATCCTTTTATATTTTTCAAATAAGCTTCGGGCAAGATAACAGGAGCCTCCGTCCACTTTTACGCAGTGGCTGTATATGTATCGCAGCTTTTGCGCTCTTGTGCTGAAAGAGGTCGTCATACAGGTTTCCGAAATATAGCCTTCACAGCACAGCATATCCTTGCTTTCCCTCACAAAAAACGGGCATTGAATAATTACATCCAGAGAATAGTTCATATGTTAAACCTCCGTATCTTTACTGTACCGTCAATGGGACATTTTATATTGTATTATTTTTACGGAGTGAAAAAGCTTTTCCGCACCGCACGGAAAAACCGCAGTAATAATAAAATGTGAAAAATGTTCAATTGACAAATACAGAATAATGTATTATAATTAAGTAAAACAAGTGAATAATACAGAATTATGTATTGCAACAATATATTAATACAGAATTCTGTATTTGTCAAGTGTTTTTTCTGAAAATTTACGGGTGTGAAAAAATTCAGGTCAGGTAAGGGAAAGATAATGGAAACATATGATATAATCAAGCAGTTATGTGACGAAAAAGGTATAAAAATGTCAGTTCTCGCCTCAGGGATAGGCGTGAGAGGCTCGGTGTTCACGGAGCTTAAAAAAGGAAGAACAAAAAAGCTCTCCGTGACAACGCTGGAAAAAATAGCGGCATATTTTGAGGTTCCGCTGAGTCTTCTTACAGGTGAAAAGGATAGTATTGAGGGCAAGCAGAATGAGCTTTTCAGAAAAAGAAAGCTCCTTTTTGACCTCTCGGCAAAAGCCACCGAGGAGGATCTCGATAAGCTCATAAAAATAGTTGACGCCCTGACGAATAATTGAAAAGTCTGCACAAATCACCGTATTTGCCGCGCGGGTTTTATAGGGTGTAGTACTGATGTTTGTTTTTTTGTGCTGATTTTGAGTTTTCTGCCTTTGTTAAGATAATAAGGCGCTTTGTTTTCGGCGGTTCGCAGTACTTATGTACAGCTTGCCACCGCCGAAAACAACAACTACGGCAATTTCTGCAAACTTTCCCAAAGTCTGTACAGGCTTAGGTAAGTTAGTTTTATCCTACGCGTGAGGGTAGGGTCTGCAGTTTCCGATAAATGTCCGCATTTCCCGAAATTGCATCCGCTTTTCTGCGGAAAAGCGGCGCACTTCCGAAAAATCTGAACATTTCTCGTCAAACGGGAAGTCTGTATAAAAGTTTAGTTTTTTGCTCGTGCAAAGCCCTTGCGGAATGTTCTTTTTCTTTGCAACGGGTGATTTCGACTGTTGCTTTCTCCGGATTCCGAAATCCGAATTTGCGTGTCAGAGTTCCGAAAAACGAATTTATGCTTTCGAACAGTTTATCCTTTTATGAATTGTACTCAGGAGTGTTAAATGAAAGAAAACATCTTTATAAGAAAAATACCCTTACCCTGCGGGGTAAGAGCATTTACTGTCCCTGACGAGCAGGGGGATTATAATATTTATATCAATGACAGGCTGACTCTTGAACAGCAGTACAGGAGTCTTTCCCACGAGGTATCCCATATTGAAAGAGAGGATTTTCTCAAGGAGTCCGATGCCCTTGTCATTGAGGCAGGGCGGGGAATGAAAAAGACGGGAGATCAGTAAAGGATCTTTGCTACTGCCTTTCTTACCTTGACACCCTTACCATCGGGAGCTACACAGGGGCGGTGTGCTTCCTCGGGGAAGATAATAACAAATACGCCCTCGGTAAGGTCAGCGCGGCTGTAGACTTCACCGTTCTTGAAAAAAGCGATGTCGTCTGTACTGAGTCTGTCCTCGGTGATCTCAAGCTCCTCGGCGGGGCAAAGGTCAATGAATTCACGGCCCGTCAAAACAAACTGAATGTCAATGTATTTTCTGTGAGATTCATAAGCACATTCATCAACATTCTTGTTGGTATAAGCGGAAAGGTTGATGAAAAGACTGTCCCCGTCAACGGTGATCCTGCCGTCCTCGGTGCTGTCATCAATTTCGGCAAGTGCCTTGAAGGCTGCCTCAAATGAGGGGTGCACGCTGTAGTATTTTGCAGCGTTTTTGATAGAGTCAATAATCATAATGAAAACTTCCTTTCATAAAAAATAACTGAATAAGGTGATAAAAATGACTGAAAGCTCCTGCTTTTTTACAGGACACAGAAATATCCCCGTCGGGGAACTGCCCGCATTAAAAGAAAAGCTTTATAAAACGGCGGAAAAGCTGATATCGGACGGTATAACGGATTTTTACACCGGAGGTGCTGTCGGCTTCGATACCCTCGCTGCAAAAACCGTTCTGAAGCTCCGTAAGGAGTATTCCCACATTAAGCTTCATATAATCGTACCCTGTGAAAATCAGGAAAAAAAGTGGACTCCCGAAAGTAAGGAGCTTTACCGAAAAATAAATGAAGCCGCCGACGAGGTGAAGATATTGTCCCCCGTATATTATAAAGGCTGTATGCAGGTAAGAAACCGCTATATGGCAGATAACAGCAGTATCTGTATAGCCTACCTGACCGAGCCGTCAGGCGGAACAGCATCAACAGTAAAATACGCCGAAAAGCAGGGAAAAACAATAATCAATTTAGCGTAAAGTACAAATCCGGAATTCGGAGAAATGCAAAGACGGGCTTTGCCGTTCTCAATCAAAGCCGCAGGCTTGGTATATCATCAGCGAGGCTGTATCACAATAACCGTAGGGGAGCGGTTCCCGCTCCCGCATACAAATCATATCTGACCATCAGCAATGTGCCGAAGGCACGAGCGCTATAGAGCGCAAGCGGAATAAGGCGAAGCCTTCCTTCACTTTTTCCGAAGGAAAATATATCACCTGTTCCGAAGGAACAGATATCACCCGCGTGACGGCGGATATCACTCGTTTCGCAAGAAACGAATATCACTGTCATAATTCAGCCTTTGGCTGAATTATGACTCATACTGGCTTCTGAACAAAGCAGCGTACTTTCCGTTAAGCTTCATAAGCTCCCCGTGAGTTCCCGTTTCAAGTATCTGTCCCTTTTCCATATAAAGAATTCTGTCAGATTCAAGGATGGTTGAAAGACGGTGGGCTACAACAAAGCTTGTTTTTTCTTTCATAAGAGTGCGGAATGCCTTCTGCACTCTTATTTCTGTTCTTGTGTCGATAGAAGAGGTTGCCTCGTCAAGAATGAGTATCTTCGGGTCTGAAAGCATAACTCTTGTAATGCAAAGAAGCTGCTTCTGACCCTGTGAAAGGCTTCCTCCGTCCTCTCCGATTAAGGTATCAAGCCCCTCGGGGAGTCTTTTTATAAATGAATAGGAATGGGAAAGCTTTGCCGCTTCGATAATTTCTTCATCGGTGGCATCGGGTCTTCCCATTTTTATATTATCCCGTATCGTGCCGGGCATAAGCCAGGTTTCCTGAAGCACCATTCCGTAGCCGCTTCTGAGCGACTGTCTTGTAATATCTCTGATGTCAATGCCGTCAATTTCAATAGCCCCCGCATTTACATCGTAAAAACGCATAAGAAGATTTATAAAGGTGGTCTTTCCGCAGCCCGTAGGGCCGACAATTGCAATCTTCTGACCGCTTTTTACGGAAAGGTTGAAGCCTTCAATAAGCTTCTTGTCGGGCGAATAGGAGAAAGCCACATCTTTTATCTCCATATTTCCCGTGGGCTCTTCGAGAATAACGGCATCACTTTTATCGGGTATTTCGGAATCTTCCTCAAGAATCTCTATCACTCTTGAAGCACAGGCGAGAGCGTTCTGAAGCTCTGCCGCAACGCCCGAAATCTCATTAAAGGGCTTTGTGTACTGATTGGCATATGACAGAAGACAGGTGAGAATACCTACCGTAACAGAGCCTCCCGAAATTACCGCAGCCGCACCCGAAAAGGCTACTGCCGCATATACAATGGAATTTACGAATCTCGTGGAGGGGTTTGTGATTGAGGAATAGAAAATTGCTTTAAGAGATGTCTTTTTCAGTCTTTCGTTTATTTCTCCGAATTTTATGAGAGAATCCTTTTCCTTGCCGAATGCCTTTACTGTACGGAGATTTCCCGTAATTTCGTCAATAACTGCCGTCTGCTCAGCTCTGACGACAGACTGCTCGCTGAAGAATCTGTAGGTGTGCTTTGCCACGAATTTTGCAACGAAGAGAGATACAGGGGTAAGTGCCGCCACAACGAGGGCAATTTTCCAGTCAAGGGAAAGCATAAGAATAAGAGTTCCGACTATGGTGAGAATACCCGTGAAAAACTGGGTAAAGCCCATAAGAAGTCCCTCGGCAAACTGATCGGCGTCAGTAATTATTCTTGAAACGGTGTCACCGCTTTTGTGAGAATCAAGATAAGCAAGGGGAAGAGTGTTGATCTTTTCATAGGCACGGTTTCTTATATCCATAACAACCGAATAGGTTATTTTGTTGTTTATGGTGTTCATAAGCCATGTAAGAAGCGCACACACGGCGGAAAGAGCTCCCGCCCTTATAAGAATGGGAATTATCTTTTCAAAATCCACACTGCCCTTGCCGATTATTGAATCGATGGCATCGCCGAAAATAAGAGGAATATAAAGGGTAAGCGCTACAGTTCCTGCCGCAAGAACAAGGGATATGATGACCTGAAATCTGTAGCGGGAAATAAATCCCAGAACCTTTTTGAGTGTACCCGCAGGTGCTTTTACTTTACTCATTTTTCAGCACCTCCCGTAAGAGAAGAATGTATTTCCTTATAAACAGCACTCTTTCGGAGAAGCTCCTCGTGAGTACCCGCGGCTTCGATTTCTCCGTCCTCCATAACGAGAATCTTATCGCAGTTCATAACAGAGGAGGTGCGCTGGGAAACTATAAATACGGTGGGGGAGTTCGGGAGCTCCGTCAGAGCCTGACGAAGTCTCAGATCCGTTGCAAAGTCAAGTGCCGAGGCACTGTCATCAAGAATAAGCACGGGAGCATTTTTTATAAGAGCGCGGGCAATGGTAAGCCTCTGCTTCTGTCCTCCCGAAAAATTCTTTCCGCCCTCCTCGACCCTTTCGTCAAGGCCCTTTGACTTTGAAAGAATAATGTCCTCTGCCTGTGCGGTTTTTAAGGCGGCTGTTATCTCCTCTTCAGTGGCATCCTTTTTGCCCCAGAGGATATTTTCTCTTATAGTTCCGCTGAAAAGAACAGCTCTTTGCGCAACAACGGAAATAAGCTTTTCGAGGGTCTCCTTTGAATAAGAGTCAATTTTTTTGCCGAAGAGATAAATCTCACCCTCCGTTGCTTCATAGAAGCGGGGTATGAGATTGATAAGCGTCGATTTGCCCGAGCCCGTTGAACCTATAATTCCTATCTGCTCTCCCTTTTTAGCGGTGAAGCTGACAGAATCAAGGGATTTTGCCCCCGCATTCTTATAGGTAAAGGAAACGCTTCTGAATTCAACGGCGGGAGCACTGAAATCGGGTGTTTCTCCCTTTTCGGGGTAGGAAATTGAGGGCTTTGTTTCAAAAATCTCGCTGATCCTGTTTCCGCCCGCAAAGGCCTTTGTTATGGTAATAATGAGATTCGCAAGCTTTATGAGCTCAACTAATATCTGTGACATATAGTTATACAATGCCACTACAGCACCCTGTGTGATAATTCCCGCTTCAACTCTTAAAGCACCCGTGTAAATAAGAATTATGACCGCAATATTGATTATTACATAGGTAAGGGGATTGAGAAGCGCGGAAAATTTTGCCGCCTTCTGCTGGGAGTGTAATAATGAGAGATTCTTTGCTCTGAAATCCTCAATATCTCTTTTTTCCGTTGTGAAAGCACGAAGGACTCTCACGCCCGTAAGAGAGCTTCTTGTCTTTGATAAAATACCGTCAAGGTGCTTTTGTACCGCCTTATAAAGAGGAACGGTGCCGAGCATTATTGCAAAAACCACAACGGACAATGCGGGAATTGTGCCGACAAAGGTGAGAGCCGAGGCACTGTCCACCGTAAATGCCATTATCATTGCGCCGAAAACAACAAAGGGAGAGCGCAGGAGCAGACGGAGCGTCAGGTTAATGCCGTTCTGTACCTGATTTACATCGCTTGTCATCCTTGTTATGAGCTTCGATGTGCCGAGAGTGTCAATTTCGCTGTAGGAGAGAGTGCCTATATGAGAAAACAGAGCGTATCTCAGCTCCGAGGAAAAGCCCACCGCCGCTTTTGCGGAGAAATACTGAGCCGTAATTGAAAACGCCAGCCCCACGAAGGCAATAAAGGCTAAAAGCACACACATTTTCAAGATGTATGTCCCGTCGGAATTCATAATTCCCACATCGATTATTTTTTTGACCACAAGAGGGACAAAAAGCTCAAGCAGTGCCTCAAACATCTTGAAAAGGGGAGCCAGCACCGTTTCGAGCTTATAATTTTTTAAGTAAACGAATAATTTTTTCAATATAATCACCAAAAAAGATAGTAACACAAGCTATTATTTTTTTCAATAAGTGAGTTTGTTTTTCTTGCATATTCTGTTATATTATGTTAAAATATGATGTCACGATATGATTATTTTTAACTGAAAGGATGTTTTTTATGTCTGGCCATTCCAAATGGAGTACAATAAAAAGAAAGAAAGAGAAGACCGATAACGCGAGAGCAAAGGTATTTACCAAGATCGGAAGAGAAATTGCTGTTGCCGTAAAAGAGGGCGGTCCCGACCCCGCAGGCAACTCAAAGCTCAAGGATGTTATCGCAAAGGCAAAGGCAGCAAATGTGCCTAATGACAATATCGAAAGAATAATCAAAAAGGCTGCAGGCGAAGGCGGCGGAGATAACTATGAAGAGATAATCTATGAGGGCTACGGTCCCTCAGGCGTCGCAGTTGTTGTAGAAGCTCTTACCGATAACAGAAACAGAACTGCAGGCGATGTCCGTCACTATTTCGATAAGTTCGGCGGAAATATGGGTCAGTCAGGCTCCGTTATGTTTATGTTCTCCCGTCAGGGCGTTGTTCTTGTTGACGGAGAGGATGTTGATGAGGATAAGATAATGGAGGATGCTCTTGAAGCAGGTGCAGACGATGTTATCCCCGATGAGGGCGTATTTGACATCCGTACCGCTATAAATGCTGTTGCCGATGTATCTGAGGCTCTCACAAAGCTCGGCTACACCGTAGTTTCCGCACAACCCGAATATGTTCCCTCTACCTACACAGCCTTACAGGGTGACGACATCACCCGTATGGGCAAGATGCTTGAAATGTTTGAGGACAATGATGACATTCAGGCTGTATGGCATAACTGGGAAAACGAAGACGATTACGAATAATAGGTGGTATTATGACTTTTTGTCCCGATAAAACAGAGGTTTTCTTTTCATTTCTTGAAGACCCCATAACCGTTTCATCAATCTTCTGTCAGATAGATCTCCCGTTTTTATCAGCTCCTCTTACCATCCGCTGGTACGGAGTCATAATTGCATTCGGTCTCACTCTTGCCGTGCTTTTCGGCGGAAGAAAGGCTTATGTATGGAAAATGGACATCAATAAGATGCTTGATGTTCTTATCTACGGTGCGGCTGCGGGAATCATCGGAGCAAGACTTTATTTTGTTTTCAGTAAATGGGATTATTACAGCGTCCATCTTGATGAGATATTTAAGATCTGGGAGGGCGGACTTGCCATTTACGGCGGACTTATCGGCGGACTTGTTGCCGGGTTTATTGTCTGTAAGGTTGAAAAGCTCAATGTTCTCAATCTGCTCGATTTATGCGGTATGAGCTTTCTCATCGGTCAGGGAATAGGCAGATGGGGCAATTTCGCTAATCAGGAGGCCTTCGGAACAAATACCTCTCTTCCCTGGGGTATGTATTCGGTTAAGACCGAGGCTTATCTTACAAGCCTTGTAAGTTCAGGCTCCGATATAATAGTTGACCCCTCAAAGCCCGTTCACCCCACCTTCCTTTATGAATCTCTCTGGTGTCTTTTCAGCTTTATCGTTCTTTACATTGTATGTCAGAAATTCCGCAAGTTTTCGGGACAGCTGTTCCTCGGCTACGGACTTCTTTACGGTATAGAAAGAGCTGTTGTAGAGGGTATGAGAACCGACTCTCTTTATATAGGTGACACGAATCTCCGTGTTTCACAGGTGCTCTCTCTCGCTCTCGTTATAGTCTGCGGAACTCTTCTTGTAGTATTTACGATCAAATATACAAGAAATCCCAAGCCCATTGAGGGTGTGGACTATTTCAACGAGATCCCTCTTTACCGCCACAGAAAAAAGGTATATGACACAGAAAAGCTTATCGCTTCTCTTAATGAGGACCTTACCGTTCTCAGGGCAAAAAAGGAAGCCGATACAGAGGATAAGCCCGACAGCAGAAAAATAGCTGCTATTGAAGAAAAAATCAAAAAAGCAGAAGAGATACTTGCTGCCGAAAAGGAAAAGGTAAGAATTCAGGACGAAAAAAAGGCCCTGAAGCAAAAGAAAAGATCAAAAGCATAAAAATCATTCCGGAAGGCGCTTTTCTTCCGGAATTTTTTAAAAATATGACCGGCTTGCGGATCATTTCAGCGGAGTTGAAAAATATGTATTTTCTCGGTATTGACGGCGGCGGCACAAAAACCACCTGCCTTGTTTCGGACGAAAACTTAAATATAATATTCCGTTCTGTCGGCTCTTCGATAAATTTTTATTCCGAGGGGCTTGAAGGGGCACGGAAAAATATGAAGGATATACTGCTGGGAATTGAAAAAAATACGGGAATTTCTCGCTTTGATGCGGTGTGTATCGGCTCATCAGCTCTTTTTGCGAGAGCCGATGAAAAGACAAGAGCTTCATTTTGTGACGGTATTTTCGACTGCGGCAATATCATTATGGATTCCGACCTTTTTATTGCCCTTAAAGCGGCGGAAAGAAAAAACTGCGCCGTTGTGATCTCAGGCACAGGCTCTATGACTGCCGCCGCTGATAAAGACGGAAATATAATAACAAAGGGCGGCTTCGGCTTTATTCTCGGCGACGAGGGAAGCGGCTACAGAATAGCCCTCGACGGTATAAGGGAAGCTGTAAGAAGCCTTGATGAAACAGGAGAAAAAACCGTTCTCGGAGAGGCTCTTCTCGGCTTTTCGGGTGCTTCATCAAAGGAAGAGCTTGTGGATATCTTCTATTCCCCCGAAAAAAGCAGAAAGGAAATAGCCGCCTTTGCTCCGTATGTAATAAGCGCGGCTGAAAACGGGGACAGCGTTGCTTTATGTGTCGTTTCTTATCAGCTGAAGCTTTTGAGTGAGACTCTCCGCGCCCTCTCCGTTTCACTCGGAGAAAAACCCTTTGCCGCCCTTTTCGGCGGAGTTTTTCAGAATTCTTCCTTTGTGAGAGATAAATTTTCCGAACTCATAAAAGATTTTACATCGGGCTGTGAGATTCTTAAAAACGAGCCCGTTTTCGGAGCTCTTATTGCGGCAAAGGAGCTGACGGAAAATGATAACTGATTTTATATGGGATTTTGACGGGATGCTCTTTGATACATATCCCCATACCGCTGCCGTGCTTTGTGAATATTTCAGAAGACACGGCAGAGAAATTTCCCCCGAGGAGGCTTTTTCAAAGCTTAAGATCAGTATTGTTGAGGCATTCAGGTTCTATAATATGCCGGAAGAGGGAAAAGAGGAATTCTACGAAATAGAAAATGACCTTGATTTTCTTCCCCGCGGTGTGCCGTATGAGGGTATTCCCGAAATCCTCCGCCTGATAAAAGAAAAGGGCGGGAGAAATTATATCTATACCCACCGTGACCGTGTTGCGGTAAAATATCTTGAGCTTTATTCTCTTGACGGACTTTTTACGGATTTTATAACAATGGAAAACGGCTTTCCCTATAAGCCCGCCCCCGATGCTCTGGAATTTCTTATAAAAAAGCATAAGCTTGATAAAGACTGCTGTCTTATGCTGGGCGACCGTGCCATTGACTGCAAGGCGGGCCTTAACGCCGGAATAAAAGCTCTTCTTTTTGATGAATTTCATAATTTAAGGGACTGTGAATACACCTACTATACCGAAAGTATCTCTCAGGTGAGAGAAAGGGTATTAAGTCTTATGAAATAAACGCCTCCGAAACGGACGGGGCTTCTGAATTCACTTGCAGATCTGATGCAGATATATTCTGTGCCGGATCTGTTTTTTTCCTTATCGTTTGTGATGTATGATTCCGCTTTTCTTTTTCGGAAAAATAAAATGAAAATATTTTTTGAAAAACGGAAAAATTTGTTAATATCTGCAAAAATGTAAAGTTAAAACACTTGACTTTTTACTATAATAATTATAAAATAATATGGATAATGCGCGGGGAGGCAGAACAGCGGTACTCTGCCGACCTGTTAAATAGATTTTTTATATAGATTTTTATTTATGCATTATTACTATTTTACATGTGCAAAGTGCACATTGACTATAACTGAAAAATAATCAACAGGAGGTGTACCCATCTATGGAAGTTACTACTATTGTTGCTGCAATAGTAAGTGCAGTTGCTGCAGCCGTTATTTTCGGTGTCCTCGGATTTGTCCTCGGCGGACTTCACAGAAAAAAGGTAGCTGAAAAGGCAATCGGCTCTGCAACGGAAGAAGCAAAGAGAATTATCAGTAATGCTCTTACCACTGCTGAAACCAAAAAGCGTGAAGCCATCCTTGAAGCAAAGGATGAGATTCATAAAGAAAGAACCGAATACGAAAAAGAGATCAAAGAGAGAAGAAACGAGGTTCAGCGTCAGGAACGAAGAATCATCCAGAAGGAAGAATCTCTCGACAAGAAAACAGAAGCTCTTGAAAAGAAGGAAGATGCTCTTCAGAACAAGATCAGGGATGCGGAAGCAAGACTTGAAGAGGTTGATGCTCTCAAGAGAAGCCAGTTCGATATGCTTGAAAAGATTTCAGGCTTCACAAAGGAACAGGCAAAGGATTATCTTATCAAGAACCTTGAAGGCGATCTCGTTCACGAAAAGGCTCTCAAGATCATGGAGATCGAACAGCGCACCCGTGAAGAGGCAGACAACATAGCCAAGGAGATCATCACAACTGCAATTCAGCGCTGTGCCGCAGACCACGCCGCGGAGGCTACCGTATCCGTAGTTGATCTTCCCAACGACGAAATGAAGGGAAGGATCATCGGCCGTGAGGGACGGAATATCAGAACTCTTGAAAGCATTACGGGTGTTGACCTTATCATTGACGATACTCCCGAGGCTATCACTGTTTCAAGCTTTGATCCCGTCCGCCGTGAGGTTGCAAGACTTACCATCGAAAAGCTTATCACAGACGGAAGAATACATCCCTCAAGAATTGAGGAAATGTTTGAAAAATCAAAGAAAGAGGTTGACGCCACCATCAAGGCAACAGGCGAAAGAGCCGCCATTGAAGCAGGTGTCAACGGAATCAACGGAGAGCTTATCAAGCTTCTCGGCCGTCTTAAATACCGCACAAGCTACGGTCAGAATGTTCTTAATCACTCACTTGAGGTTTCCTATCTTGCAGGTCTTATGGCTGCAGAGCTGGGTGCTGATGTGAAGGCTGCAAAGAGAGCAGGTCTTCTTCACGATATCGGTAAGGCTCTTGACCATGAGATCGAAGGCACACATATTTCTCTCGGTGTGGAATATGCAAGAAAGTATAAGGAAAAGGACGAAATCGTTCACGCTATTGAGGCTCACCACGGAGATGTGGAAGCAAAGACTCTCGTTGCAGTTCTTGTTCAGGCTGCCGATGCAGTTTCCGCCGCCCGTCCCGGAGCCAGAAGAGAGAATATCCAGAACTACATCAAGCGTCTTGAACAGCTTGAGGAAATTTCAACATCCTTCCCCGGTGTTGACCGCTCCTTCGCAATTCAGGCGGGCAGAGAAGTCAGAATTATGGTTAAGCCCGAGGCTGTCAGCGACGACCAGATGGTTGTTCTTGCAAGAGATATTTCCAAGAAAATCGAAGAAGAACTTGAATATCCCGGTCAGATCAAGGTTCATATCATCAGAGAAAACCGTGTGTTTGACTACGCAAAATAAACCCTTATCTCCCGGAAGAATTTTTCTTTCGGGAGAATTTTTGATAGGCATAAGGAAAAGCTATGAGAATATTATTTATCGGAGATGTTGTAGCCCCCTCGGGGTGCGACCATTTAAGAAAGATTCTGCCCTCTCTCAAAAAGGAGCGAAATATTGATTTTTGCATCGTGAACGGTGAAAACTCCGCGCAGGGAAACGGTGTGCTTCCGAGCTCGGTCGACCATATTCTTTCATCGGGTGCAGAGCTTATCACTACAGGCAATCACGCTCTTAAGCGTGTCGAAATAGAAAAGGTATTTGAAAACGAAAACATCCCCCTTATCCGACCCTTGAATTTTCATAAAAGTGCACCGGGAAAGGGGTATTATATACTTGAAAAAAGAGGAATGCGCCTCGGTGTCATAAATCTTATGGGAAGAATCTATATGGACACCTGCCAAGACCCCTTTGAAGCGGCGGACGGTGTTATAGAGAAGCTGAATTGTGAGGGCATAAAAAACATTCTCGTTGATTTCCACGCCGAAGCCACATCGGAAAAAAAGGTGATGGGTTATTACCTTGACGGAAGAGTGTCCGCGGTTGTGGGAACTCACACCCATATCCCCACTGCCGATGAATGTATTCTCGAAAAGGGAACTGCATATATCACGGATGTGGGAATGACGGGGGCTGTAAACTCCGTTCTCGGTGTTGAAATAGGCTGTGCCTCAAGAAAGGTCATAACGGGACTTCCGGTGCATTTCAAAAATCCCGAGGGCCCCTGTCAGGCAGACTGTGTAATAATTGAAACAGATAATAAAACAGGAAGGGCGGTTTCAGTTGAAAGGCTCAGTATCCGTTAAAAGGTGCTTTATATTATTTTTATCTCTTCTTATGATCTTTTCTCTTGCCTCCTGCGGCGGTACTTCTGAGGAAACCACTGCCCCTATGGAAGAAGAGCCCGAAATTGAGATTCCGGGAGGAAGCCTCAGTGTTCCCTATGTTTCCTCGGATCCGCTTAATCCCTATTTCTGTGAAAGTGTAGCCAATAATGCCCTTACCTCTCTCGTTTACCGCTATCTATACAGGCTCGATACATCCTTTACTCCCGTAAAAGACCTTGCAAAGACAGAAAGCCTTACGGGACTTTCTCTTAAGGTCTATATAGTGCCCGATCTTGTTTTTTCGGACGGCAGTCTGCTTTCGGCGGAGGATGTATGCTATTCCTTTATGTGTGCAAAAAGCTCCCGCCTTTATTCGGGACTTCTCGGCGGTATTTCCTCCTGTGAAGCCGAGGGGAGCGACTGCGTCGTATTCAGTCTTAAGGAAGAGGATATAAATGTTCTGAACTGCCTTATTTTCCCCATTGTAAAAAACGGCACTGCCGCGTCAGCGGAGCTTCTTCCCGTGGGAAACGGCTTTTATCAGTTCTCACAGGACGGAATCAGGCTTTCTCTTAAAGCAAATCTCCGCTATTGGGGAGCTCTTCCCGAGATCGGCACCGTAAGGCTTACCGATATTGAGGGCAACACCGCTCCGGAAAACCTCGTTGCCACAACGGAGCTTGATTTCTTCTATACGGATCTTTCCGATTCAAATGTCAGCACCGTCAACTGTGCGGGAACGGGAGTGTATCTCAATAATCTCGTGTATCTCGGAATCAACCATAATAATGTAAATCTCGGTCTTTTCTCCTTCAG
Organism: Oscillospiraceae bacterium; assembly: GCA_015066205.1. GTDB lineage: Bacteria > Bacillota > Clostridia > Oscillospirales > Acutalibacteraceae > RUG806. The sequence goes on along the minus strand of SVOV01000002.1, from coordinate 105,622 downwards.
ACAGGCTCTGTCTTATGCCATAGACCGTCAGTCTGTAGCCGAAAATGCTTTCAGAGGCTATGCGAGAGGTGCCGCCGTACCCTTTAATACCTCGTGGAGCGGTTATACCTCCTGTCTTTCATCATCGTCATTAAGCTTTACCGCCCAGCCTGAAAAAACACAGACGCTTCTTTCCGAGAGAGGCTTCGGAGCGGACGGAACAGCATTTTCCTTAAGGCTTCTCTGCGGTGAAAACAGTGCCTTTATCAGAAGCACCGCCAATGAGATCGCCGCTTCTCTCAAGCCCTTTAATATCGATGTCGCCGTAAGCTTCCTTGACAGTGACTCTCTTGAAAGAGCCGTAAGGGCAGGGGAGTATGATATGTATATCGCGGAAATAAAGCTCCCCGACAATATGGAGCTCAGCGCGTTTTTCTCACCGACGGGTGCCGCCTCATGGGGAATGCGCTTTGATGTTATGAACTGCGACGAGGCATATTTCAGATACAAAAAGGGCGAAATAAGTCTTGATGACTTTATTGCCGCCTTTAATGCCGAAATGCCCTTTATTCCTCTTGTTTACAGAAACGGAAGATTCCTCTATACAAGAGATGTAACATCCGCTCTTTCAGCCTCTGAGGACTTTTTTTACAGCGATATCAATAAATGGAGCTTTATCAAAGGAGAATAGCTATGTTGTTCCCAAAACCGAAAAAGACCGTCAGTACGGGAGAATTCGTCTTTCCGTCTGAAATAAAGGTTTCCTCTTCGGAAAATATAAAAAATGATGTGAGCCTTGTTTTCGGAAATACCGTAAATGAGGGTAATCTCATCATCTCATTCAAGGAAAACAGATCCCTCGGGGAAGTTTCACCCGAAGCCCATAAAATAAGCCTTTATGAAAAGAACGGCTGTCTTTTTACTGATATTGAAGCCTTCTCGAGAGCGGGGCTTATGAGAGCTCTTTTTTCACTTAAGAGAATGTATATTAAAAATGAATTCATTCTCGGTGAAATTACGGACTGGCCCTCATTCTCTGTCAGAGGCTATATTGAAGGCTTCTACGGTACTCCCTGGAAGGCTCATCAGCGTCTTGAAATGCTTGAAACGATGGCTCTTTTCGGAGAAAATACCCATTACTATGCCCCGAAGGATGACCCCTATCACAGAAATAAGTGGAGAGAGCTCTATCCCGAGGAAAAGGCATATGAACTGAAAGGTCTTGTCGAAAAGGCAAAAAGCCTTGAAATAAGCTTTTATTACTGTATCGCACCGGGCCTCAGTATGTGCTATTCCGATGAAAAGGATTTTTGGTATCTCACAGAAAAAACAAAACAGCTTTTTTCAATGGGCATAAAGAATTTCGGTCTGCTTCTTGACGATATCCCCGCCGATCTTTTCTATGAAAATGACAGGAAAATATATAAGACTGCTCCCAAGGCACACGGTGAGCTTGTGAATAAATATTTTTCATTTCTGAAAAGCCTTTCTGATGACTGCTGTCTTACGGTCTGTCCCACCTCTTACAGAGGAAAGGGGGATGAGAGTGAGCTTACTCAGTTTACTCTCGCCGTGCCCGGGGAGGTAAAGGTATTTTTCACGGGAAGCGATATCTGCTCAAAGGAAATAACCGAAAGGGAAGCAGAGTTTTTTACTCTCTCAAATAAGCATAAGCCTCTTTACTGGGATAATTATCCCGTAAACGATGCGGAAATGTTTATGGAAATGCATATGGGACCCGTAATCGGAAGAGAAAAGGGCTTATATAATTATTGCGACGGAATTATTTCAAACTGTATGGAATATTTTAACTGCAATAAGATTCCCCTTATAACGGTAGGAGCATACCTGTGGAATCCCGAGGAATATGACCCCGAGGAGGCCTTCGGCGAAGCGGTCAGCTTTACTCTCAAAAAAGAAGAAAGAGAGGCCTTTGTTCTCCTTGCCGACCATCTGAGAACTGCTTGTCTTCACGATGAAAATTCGAGAATAATGGGAGAATATCTTTCGAGAGCCGCAGTGCTCCGTCAGACGGGTAATTTCCCCGAGGCTCTCTCGGTCCTTGAGGAATACACGGAAAAAATAAAGAATGCCGCAAGGGAGCTTAACAGCTTCAGCTCAGAAATATTCTCCGAGCTTTCAAGATGGATAAAAAAGTTCACTCTTATGAGTGAGATTCTCGGTATTGCCCTTGAGGTGTTAAAGGGAGCGGACAAAAAGAAGCTTCTTGCACAAAAAACGGAAGAGTATAACGAATCGGCAACCGTGCTTACATCATTCTGCTTCAGAGAATATATAGAAAGCGTGCTCTATGATGAAAATTAAGGATAAATACTTTTATAAAACATTCTTTTCGCTGTTTTTTGTGGTAGCCTTACAGAATATCATAGTTTTCAGCGTAAATCTTGCAGACTCAATAATGCTGGGCTCATATTCCGAAATTGCTATGAGCGGTGTTTCACTTGCAAATCAGATACAGTTTCTTCTTCATATGTTTGTAAACGGAGCCGCAAACGGCCTTGTGGTAATTTCCTCACAGTACTGGGGCAAAAAGCATATTGAACCCATAAAAAAGGTTTTTGCCGCCGCTTTCTGGGCAGGAACTCTTATGAGCCTTATACTTATGATAACGGTGCTCATTTCCCCCGAGGGAATTCTCGGTATTCTTTCCGATGAAAAGGAAATCGTTCTTGAGGGTGCAAGATATATTAAGCTTATGGCTTTTTCATATGTTATCTTTGCAGTGACCAATATTCTTATTGCTCTTATGCGAAGTGTCGAAGCCGTAAGGATAGGCTTTTATACCTCGGTTCTGGCTCTTATTTTTAATATCAGCCTTAACTACTGCCTTATTTTCGGACATTTCGGCTTCCCCGAAATGGGAGTTGAGGGTGCCGCCGTTGCAACCATTGCTTCAAGAGCGGCAGAATTCATAGCTGTCACGGTATATGTATTTGTCATTGATAAAAGGCTTCGTCTGAAGCTGCGTGATATTTTTGCCCTTGAAAGGACATATATCAATGACTACATAAAGGCAGGTCTTCCGCTTATAGGCTCCGGCGGCTCCTGGGGTGTCGCTATGACGGTTCAGACCGCAATTATCGGAAGACTCGGCGCTGCAGCAATAGGTGCAAATGCCGTTGCCGCTCCTGTTTTTCAGGTGGTGTCCGTGCTTTATACCTCGTCGGGTAACGCTTCAAGCGTTCTTATCGGAAAGACCGTCGGCGAAAACGATATCCCGAGAGTGAAAAAATATTCAAAAAAGCTTCAGATAATGTACCTTGTAATAGGAGCACTCTCCAGTATAAGTCTGCTTCTTTTAAGAGATATAATTATTTCATTTTATGATGTCACCGAGGAAACTGCCGCTTTATCTGCGGTTTTCATCAATATCTTAAGCGTTACCGTCATAGGCTCTGCTTATGAAGCTCCCTGTCTTTGCGGAATAGTATCGGGCGGCGGAGATACGAAATTCGTATTCAAGAACGACATACTTTTTATGTGGTGTATGGTGCTTCCTCTGTCCTTTCTGTCCGCCTTTGTCTTTAACTGGCCCGTGCCCGTTACATTCTTTATTCTCAAATCCGATCAGATAACAAAATGCATCGTTGCCGTATTCAAGGTCAACCGCTTCAGATGGATAAAGAATCTTACCCGTGAAAATGAAGAAAAAGTCAGCTGAAAGGTGTAAAAAATGGCTATAGAAAAAGTGATCGAATATTTTGAAAAGCTCGGCTGTGCCGATAAAATAAAGCAGTTTGAGGTGTCCTCTGCAACGGTTGAGCTTGCCGCAAGAGCTCTCGGCTGTGAGGGCGCAAGAATTGCAAAAACTCTCTCGTTTTTAGTGGACGGCGGTGCAGTTCTCATTGTTACCGCAGGCGATATGAAAATAGATAATCATAAATTCAAGGAATTTTTCCATACAAAGGCTAAAATGCTTTCTCCCGAGCAGGTGGATGAATTGATAGGTCATTCCATCGGAGGTGTCTGTCCTTTTGCCGTAAATGACGGCTGTAAGGTATACCTTGACGAATCCTTAAAAAGATTTGACACAGTATATCCCGCCGCAGGAAATGCCGCCAGCGCAGTAGAGCTTACCCCCGAGGAGCTGGAAAAATATTCAGGCTCTCTCGGCTGGATAAATGTATGTAAAATGTAAATTCTCACAGCGTCTTCCTTCACATTTTCCGCAGGAAAATATATCACCTGTTCCGAAGGAACAGATATCACCCGCCAAAGGCGGATATCACTCGTTTCGAAGAAACGAATATCACTGTCAGAATTTATCAAAGATAAATTCTGACCCCAGGGGGTTTTGTTATGTCAACAGGTTTAGTTATTCTTTCCGTTCTTTTTGCGGGCTTTGCCGTGTCCTACGGCTGGGGTATCCGCGGATTTGTTATCGGCGGAGAAAAAGGAGCGCTTCTTCCCGGTGCTCTTCTCGGAATTGCCGTGGCATTTTTCTCCCTCGGTGAAAGCGGACAGGAGCTCTGGCCCTTCTTTGTCGCCGCAGGTGCGCTTTCAATGTTTTACGGCGGAACGGAGACCTATGCACAGACGATGTCCTTTCTTCTCTCAAGAGATAAAGAGGGACCTTATTTCGGTCAGTTAAAAAAGGGTGTGATCGGAATATTCCTTAAGGGTGCACTGTGGTTCTCAATTCCGGGCTTCGTTCTTGCAATGCTTCCCGGTGCTCTCACGGGGCTTTATTCGCCCTCTGAAATAATCATAATGTTTATTCTTTTCCCCGTGGTATCCTTTATCGGAACAAGAATATTCAATATGCCCTATTGTAAGGAGAAGAAAATATTTCCGAAGCTCTATTTCTCCCTTGACCGCCGTGAGGAATGGGGAAGCAATGTTATGATAATACTTGTGCTTCTTATATTCGCTTTCATAAACGGTGATCTCTTTGCCGTGGGTGCGGGAATAACAGGCTTTATAACAGGCGGTCTCGGCTTTCTTATCGGCCTTGTCTTCTATGACATCGAAAGAAGACAGGGAAAGAAAATTTTCGGAAAATTATCCTCCAAGGGCTATATTGACGGCTGGAAGATAATGGAGCATACCTTCGGTGCCTTCGCAGGCGGCGGAGTAATGCTCTATTTTGCTCTTTCCTCCTCGCATTTTACCGCTCTTTGTGAAAAGATCGACCTGTCAGCGCTTACTCTCGGAAATGACACATATATATGTGCCGCAGTCTGCCTTGTGCTTCTTGCGGTAACTGCCCTGCAGTACCCCCTGTCCGCAATAATCAAGAAAAAGACAGGCGAAGAGCCGGATATCCATATATTTGAAATTCTTGAAAGACCTCTCTGGTCAGCCGTTCCTCTTATTTTTATCTTCCTCGGCTCACCCTCTGCTGCCGCTTTCGGTACATTCGCAACGCTGTCATGGGCACTTACGGAAAAATGCTCTGTAGAATGGTATGAAAAATCAGAATATAAGACCGCTATCAGAACAATTTTCCGCATTATGTGGCCTCTGCTTTTAATATTTTTCTTCATAAATATTAAAAGCATAAGTCTTACTTCAACTATACTTCTTTATACCGTCGGCTATACGGGAGCTTGTGTTATTTATTCCTTTTTGCCTGACAGGATCAAGGAATACCGCAGCAAGAAAAAGACCTTTGCCGCTTCATTCGGCTCGGGTGTTACCGTTACGGGACATCTTGTTGTTCAAAGTATTATTCTTATTATAGTTTCTCTTTATTTCGGTTGACTTGAGAGGAGCTATTTGCTATAATAATATTATCTGCTTTGCAGATTGTCAGTTCGTAACCATCCTGACACTAAACAAAACTAAGGAGCATAAAAAATGAATAAGAAGATCCGTCATCTTACGAAAGCCGCAGTAATTGCTGCGGTCTATACTGTGCTGACACTTCTCAGCGGTGCCTTCGGCCTCGCTTACGGGAATGTTCAGTTCAGAATTTCAGAGGCAATGTGTATTCTTCCTCTCTTTACATCTGCCGCCATACCGGGGCTTACAGTAGGCTGTCTTATTTCAAATATATTCAGCACCGTAAATCCCGTTGATATGGTAATCGGTACTTTGGCATCATTTCTTGCGGCAGTATGTACGAGAAAATGCAGATTCCTGACTGTCAGAGGCTTTCCCTTTCTCTCTCTTCTTTTCCCCGTGCTTTTCAATGCGGTGTTTGTCGGAGCAGAGATAGCGTTTTTCTCGGGGGCGGATGCTTTTATTCCGGTCTTTACTGCCAATGCCCTGAGTGTCGGAGCGGGTGAAGCCGCTGTAATATACACTCTCGGCACAGCACTTTTCTTTTTTATCCGTAAAAATGACCGTATGGGAAGCTTTCTTTCCGATTAAGGTCTTTTTTAATAAATCGGCGGCACACCGCCTGATAATACACGGCACACCGTGAAAAAGAGGTATTATTATGAAAAAAATTCTTGTTGCAGATGACGAGGAGCTTATCAGAAGACTCGTCAGTGATTTCCTTGTGCAGGAGGGCTATGAACCGCTTCTCGCAGTAGACGGCGATGAAGCAATGAAGCTTTTCGGTGAGCATCCCGATGTTGCTCTTATGATTCTTGACATTATGATGCCGGGACTTGACGGCTGGGAGGTCTGCCGCAGAGTCAGAGAGACCTCTGCAGTGCCCATTATTATGCTCACGGCAAGAAGCACCGAATACGATCAGCTTACCGCCTTTGATGCGGGGGCAGACGATTATGTGACAAAGCCCTGCAGTCCCTCCGTGCTTATGAAAAGAGTTGCGGCTCTTCTCAGACGCGGAGAATCAAACACAAATTCAAAGGTTATGGCGGTGGATGAGCTTAAGCTCGATTCATTTGCCCACGAGGTATGGCTTGAGGGCAACAGCATCAGCCTTACACTTAAGGAATACAGCATTTTACAGAAGCTTCTTGCAGTTCCCGGCAGAGTCTTTACCCGTGAACAGCTTCTTGACGATATATGGGGCTTTGATTTCGACGGCGATGTCCGTACCGTTGATTCCCATGTTGCCCGTCTTCGCACAAAGCTCGGTGAATGGGGCAATCAGCATATCAAGACCATATACGGTGCAGGCTACAAACTTGAGGTGAATAAGGGTGCGTAAAAACAAAAACGCTACCGGTAAAGTTAAAGAAATAAAAAGACAAAGAAAGATCACGGCGAGACTTATGAGCAGTATCGCCCTGATCTTTTTTATCTCTGTAAGCATAATCAGCATAGCTTACTACTCTTTGCCGGAATGGGTATATTATCTTAATCCTGCCGTAAGACTCTATTTTGCAGTGGATGAGATTGAGAGCGCTTACGGCTACAGCAATTTCACCGATGTCCTTAAGGATGTCGAAAAGGGCTATGACTCAAATATTGAGATATACGATAAAAACGGAAGATTTATCTATTCCTCACTGGATCAGGATTCCTCCCGCCTTCCCCTTGATATTTCAAAGGCGGATACCGTTGATTCAAAGTATAAGCTGACCTATAAGACCTCACAGGGTACTGTTTCAACGGGTGACAAGGGCTTTCTTATAAAGGTCTATGACAGCGGTAATATCGATGTTGACTTTCTTGTCTGCTATTTCCATTTCTCGGGCGGAGAGAGAATTGAGGTCTGTATGCAGGTAAGTCAGGTTGTGTCCACGACGAAAATCGACTTCATTGTTGCCTTTGTCTTTCTTATGAGTGCCCTTTCGATAGGCTTTATAATTCTTACTTTCTATCTGAGGCGTTTTTCAAAGCCCATTGATAATATGTGCGTAATTACGGACAGAATGTCAAAGCTTGATTTCTCTCAGAAGCTTCCGCCTACAAAGCTTATCGAAATGACTCAGCTGTCCGAAAACATTAACACCCTTTCCGATGTTCTCGACAAGTCGCTTACGGACCTTAACGAAAGAAACGAGAAGCTCAAGCAGGACATTGAAAATGAGAAAACCATTGATAATTTAAGGCAGATATTTGTTTCGGGTATTTCCCACGAATTAAAAACGCCCATAGCCATAATTCAGGGCTATGCCGAGGGTGCAAAAATGTTCTTTGAGACGGGTAACACCGACGCCGCTATCGAGTACTGCGACATTATCTCCAATGAGAGCGTAAGAATGAACAATATGGTAATGAGGCTTCTCGAAATAACGAAATATGATTCGGGAGCTTACGAGCCTCAGCGTGAAGATTTCAAGCTTAAGGAATTTGTCGATGACTGGTTTGAAAGAAACAGCTCAATTATTTCGGAAAAGGAAATAACTGCCGTAAATGTTGTTGAAGAGGAATTTATGGGCAACGGAGATACGATAATTCTCGCATCCGTGCTCAATAATTATCTCTCAAATGCAGTTTCTCACATAGCGGGGGCAAGGAAGATCGTCTGCCGTGCCGAGGATATGGGCGAAAGCTACCGTCTTTATGTTTTTAATACGGGTGAAAATATCGGAGAAAAGCACCTCGATAAGATATGGAATTCCTTCTACCGCGTGGATAAGGCAATGTCCCGCTCACAGGGAAGATTCGGTCTGGGGCTTGCAATAGTAGCCTCTATTCAGCGTCTTCACGGCGAAGCCTACGGCGTGGAAAACCGTGAAAACGGCGTGGAATTCTGGTTCGACATAAAAAAAGCATAAAGGTCAGCCGTCTTAGTAATGAAAAGAGCTTGACGGATGGCAAAAAATGATTATACACAAAAAGACAGTACAGGCTTCCGAGTGTACTGTCATTTTGTTTTTTTGTCTGCAATATTAAATTTCTTCAATCCTTTTTCAATATTTTATGCTATAATAAAGTATATGCGGAGGTGTCCCTATGAGGATTTTGCTCGTTGAAGATGAAAAAAGAATGGCGCAGGCTTTATGTGAGCTTTTGCGTCTTGAAAGATATGAAGTGGATCATTACGATAACGGACAGGACGGTCTGGCTGCCGCAGAGAGCAATATATATGACATTGTCATTCTTGATGTTATGCTCCCCGGTATGAACGGATATGATATCGCAAGGAGTGTCCGCAGACAAGGGATCACCGTGCCTATATTGATGCTTACGGCAAGATCAGAGCTGGATGATAAGGTTACAGGGCTTGACAGCGGAGCAGACGATTATCTGACCAAGCCATTTATGACAAAGGAGCTGCTTGCCCGTCTGCGTGCTCTCGGCAGAAGGACTCTCGGAGCGACTGACGGGATTCTTTCCTTTGCGGATATTTCTCTTGACACAAGATCACTGATGCTGTCGTGTACCTCAAACGGACAAAGCGTTCGGCTGGGCGAAAAGGAATACCGTATCCTTGAATACCTGATTGCAAACAGCGGTCAGATACTCACCCGTGAACAGCTTGCAGTGAGGATCTGGGGATTTGAAAGCGATGCGGAGTACAATAATGTAGAGGTATATATGTCCTTTACCCGAAAAAAGCTTGCTTTTATAGAAGCAAAGACCGAGATCAAAGCGGTTCGGGGGATTGGCTATGAGTTGAGGTGCGGTGATGTTTAAGAAATCAAGAAAAAAGATCGTTGCCGCCATTATGAGCATTTTAACGCTTCTCTGGGTAGGAACACTTTGCGTTATTTATATTTCCAGTTACTTTGAGCTTACCGCCATAAATCGGGAAATGCTGAGGGAACACGCAGAGCAATATATGCCGGAAAAACCCATGGGCGGCGCTTTTGAATCCATGAAGCCCTTTCCCGACAGAGGTCCTCATTTCGATACAAAGCAATTCAAGCTATCCACCTTTTACTCGGTTACACTCTCCTATGATAATACGGTAATAGAGATACGAAATGACGATGCCGCCGTTTATGACGATGCTGAGCTTGAGAGCGCAGCAAGACAGGTGCTGAAAAAATCCGATGAAAGCGGTATGATCGGTAATCTTGTATATTATAGGATGGATAAGGGCGGTTATGTGCTTGTTTCCTTTATGGATAATACCATTATCCGTGAAAGTATGAACACGCTGTTCCGCTATACACTTATCTTTGGCGGTGTAGCCATCGTTGCACTGTATTTCCTTGCGGAATATTTGGCAAAAAGGATAGTGAGTCCCCTTGAAGAAAGCTATCAAAAGCAAAAGCAGTTTATTTCGGATGCAGGGCACGAGCTGAAAACACCTGTATCTGTGGTCAGTGCCAATGCTGAGCTCTTGTTCCGTGAGATCGGTGATAATCAATGGCTTCAGAACATTCAGTATGAAAACGAGCGGATGGGAATGCTTGTCGGTCAGCTTCTTGAGCTTGCCCGTACGGAAAGTGTTATACAGCAGACGGAATGTGTTGATTTCAGCCGGCTTGTTGCAGGGGAAGCTCTGCCGTTTGAAAGTGTTGCTTTTGAAAAAGGACTTATCCTGAACAGTAATATTACCAACGGTATCTGTGTTGAGGGTAACGGCAATCAGCTCAAGCAAATTGTTTCCATACTGCTTGATAATGCTGTTCGCCACAGTAAAGAACAGGGCGAAGTTTTGCTGACATTAACAAAGGAACAAGGATATGCAAAGCTTTCTGTTGTCAACAGAGGTTCAGAGATTCCGACTGAACAGCGGGAGATGCTTTTTGAACGCTTCTACCGTGCGGACGAAGCCCGAAACGGCGAGGACAAGCACTATGGTCTCGGACTTGCTATTGCCAAAGCTATCACGCAAGCGCATCACGGTAAAATAGAAGTATCCTGCTATGACGGAAAGGTGTGCTTTACTGTTCATATCCCTAAAATTTAAAAATAAAATGATCTTCAATCAAACTTCAATCTTCCTCCCGTACAATGATGTTATCAAAGTACGGGAGGCTTTATTTTTATGGCATTTCAGACGGTGTTCAAACGCTATGAGATCAAATATATGATAACCCCGGAACAAAAAGCAAAGGTGCTTGAAGCAATGAAGCCGTATATGAAACCGGATAATTACGGGCGTACCGCGATACGCAATATATATTACGATACCGATACATATCTTCTGATTCGCAGATCGATTGAAAAGCCGATATATAAGGAAAAGCTCCGTATCCGCAGCTACGGCAGAGCCGAGCCGGACAGTACAGTGTTTGTAGAGCTGAAGAAAAAATATAAGCATGTGGTATATAAACGCCGTATTTCTCTTCCTGAAAAGGAGGCTATGGAATGGCTCTCCTGTGAGAAGCATTGCCGAAAATATACGCAGATATCCGAAGAAGTGGATTATTTTCTTGAATATTATAAAACATTGCATCCTACGGTATTTCTTTCCTATGAGAGGGAAGCCTTTTATGCAAATGACGGTTCGGGATTCCGTGTGACCTTTGATGATAATATACTTTGCAGACAAGAGGACTTGTCTTTGAGAGCCGAAATATACGGAACACCGATACTTCCCTACGGAAAGACCTTAATGGAGATTAAGTGTTCGGGCGGAATTCCGCTTTGGATGACTCGGGTGCTTTCAGAAGAACACATCTATAAAACATCGTTTTCAAAATACGGAACTGCGTACAGAACGCTGATATTTCCTCAAAACCATACAATCAATAAGTATAATATATCGGAGGCAGCTATAAATGATTGAATATTTTTTCAAAGGACTTTTTGATACGGATCTGACAACGGTCATCACCGTGACCGATTTTATGCTTTGTCTGGGATGCTCTCTTGTGCTGGGACTTATAATGGCGCTTGCCTATATGTATAGAAGCCGTTATACCAAAAGCTTTGTTGTTACACTTGCCCTGCTCCCTGCCGTTGTTTGCATCGTTATTATGATGGTCAACGGAAATGTGGGCGCAGGTGTTGCGGTGGCAGGTGCATTCAGTCTTGTGCGTTTCCGCAGTGTTCCCGGTACTGCAAAGGAGATCTGCACACTGTTTCTCGCAATGGGGGCCGGTCTTATTGCCGGTATGGGATATCTCGGCTTTGCGGCACTGTTCACCCTTGTTATGTGCATAATGTTTTTACTGTACAACCATTTGGATTTTGGGGCAAAAAAGAACACCGCCGCTTATAAAACATTTACTGTCGTTATTCCCGAGGATTTGGATTACACAGGTGTGTTTGATGATATTTTCAAGGCATATACATCCTCTTATGAGCTTGTCCGTGTGAAAAGCACCAATATGGGCAGTATGTTCAAGCTCACATACAATGTGGTTCTGAACGATGTGACCAAGGAAAAGGAAATGATCGACAAGCTCCGTTGCCGCAACGGTAATCTGGAGATCACCGTATCGAGGCAGGAAACTGCGGTGACAGAGCTATAATTAAGGAGTGCTTTATGAAAAAATATTTATCTGTATTATTGGTTTTTTCCTTGGTGTGCTGTCTGCTTGCAGGTTGCGGAACACGGGGTGAAAATAACGAAACAACAAGTAATAACAACGAAACAACAGATAATAACAGCCAACCAAGCGTTACCGAACCGTCAGGCACATCTTCCGCTCTTTCGGATGCAGATTTTCCGCAGACGGATGCGGATATGTTTACCGACCGCGACGGTAAAGCTATGTATGATGAAAGCAAGGCGGTTACTGTTAAGCTGAACGGCACATCAGCAACCTCAAGCTCCGACAGTGTTAAAATATCCGGCAGTACGGTAACAATAACAGAGGAAGCCACCTATGTTATTTCGGGTACGCTTACCGACGGTATGATTATCGTAAACGCAGAGGATACCGCCAAATTGCAGCTCGTACTGAACGGTGTTGATATTACCGCTAAGACCTCTGCCGCACTTTATATTTCTGAAGCGGATAAGGTGTTTGTGACACTTGCGGAGGGGACACAAAACATCCTTGCCAACGGCGGTTCGTTCACCGCTATTGATGACAATAACATTGATGCGGCTGTATTTTCCAAACAAGACCTGACCTTTAACGGTTCAGGCAGCTTGACAGTGACCTCTCCTGCGGCACACGGTATCGTCTGTAAGGATGACCTTGTGTTTACCGACGGAGCTTATACTATAAATTCTGCATCTCACGGCCTGGATGCCAATGACAGCGTGAGAATTTCAGGCTCGGTAAAGCTTTCCGTTGATGCAGGCAAGGACGGTATCCGCTGCGAAAATACCGATGATGCTTCACTCGGGTTTATTTATATAGGAGGCGGCACGATTAATATCGAAGCCGAGGGCGACGGCATTGCGGCAAGTGCATATGTGCAAATTGAAGACGGCGCCTTTGATATTCTTGCAGGCGGCGGAAGTGAAAACGGCTCTGCCCCATCCTCCGATAACTACGGCGGCTTTATGGGCGGCGGTCACGGCGGAATGCGCCCCGGCGGCTCACAGAATTTACCCGCCGCTGCCGATGAAAGCAGTACGAGTATGAAGGGTATTAAGGCTGCCGACAGTCTTTTTATCAACGGCGGCACTTTCAGGATAGATTCTGCCGATGACTCTGTTCATTCGGATGTGTCAGTCACAATAAACGGCGGTACATTTGAGATAAAATCAGGTGATGATGCTGTCCACGCAGAAGAAAGCCTCACCGTTACGGCAGGTACATTTAATATTACCGAAAGCTATGAGGGGCTGGAGGCTCTCAACATTGATATAAAGGGCGGAGAATTCAGTATCACAGCCTCCGATGACGGAATTAATGCCGCAGGCGGAACTGATTTTAGCGGTACTGTCGGCGGAAGAGACGGAATGTTCGGCGGCGGTCACGGCGGAATGGGAGGCGGAATGTCTTCAGGTAACGGCAGTATTGTAATCTCCGGCGGAAAGCTTTTTGTGAAAGCATCGGGTGACGGAATTGATGCAAACGGCACGCTTACAATTTCAGGCGGAAATACCGTTGTTACAGGGCCTGTACAGGGCGATACCGCAACCCTTGATTATGACAGAAGCGCAACAATTACGGGCGGTACATTTATCGGTACGGGTGCTCAAGGTATGGCACAGACCTTCAGTGCTTCCGAGCAAGGCGTTGTAGCTGTCAGATTAGGCAATCAAAGTGCAGACACAAATATTACACTTAAAGATAAAAACGGAAAGACACTCATAAGCCATACGCCTGAGCTTTCATTTGCTGTAGTGATACTCAGCAGTCCCGACATTGTATCCGGTGAGCTATATACTGTTACGGTAGGCTCTGAATCAGGAGAATTTGAAGCATATTGATGATTTTTACCCGAAAAAATAACAGCGGTAAGCTTTATACGGCTCCTTTGTGAGAAAACAGATAAAAGGAAGAACGGACAAATGGGATGTCTTGTCTTTGTCTGCCTGATGTCTTACAAAGGTTTTTAGGCAAGGCTTGTCTGCAGTGAAAGATAAGGGGTCAGGCAGCTTTTCAGGTGCCTGACCCCTTGAGTCACATTTTTTATACGGCTTGCGTTGTTTTTATTTCGAATATGCTTTTTTTTACTCAGCACATCACAGAAAAGGGATGTCTGAAGCTTCAGTGAGGTTATTTCTCAAGAAGAGGGCCGATCTTTTCACGGAAGCTTAAGAACTTATCGGTATCAAAGGGATAGCTTCTGAAATTTATGTCGCCCAGCTCCTCTTTTATGAAGCCGAGAACAAACTGCCTCGAATACTTCTTTTCGAGAGCCTTGAGGGCTGCAATATCCTGAAAGCCGTCATAGAAGACCTTCTGACGGACTGAGGAGAGGGGAGAGCCGTCCTTTCCGGGATAGACTACAAATGAATCTCCCGAGGGGAAGGAGCCGCCCGCATCGGTTTCCGTAAAGGGGTCGATTTCTCTTTTTGAATACTGTGAATAGTAGAAATTAAAGCCCCAGTGCAAGAAGCCCGCACAGTTATATTTATAAAGAAGAACACCGAGAATTCTGTTTTTTATTGAAGGCATTGCAAAGAAGCGGTTCGGAAGCTCTTCTCTGTACTGTCCGCAGCAGTAATATGTCCAGAGAGAAGGAACATTTCCGTCAAATTCTTCGATACAGCCTTCCTCGGGCACGGGAATCTCAATAAGCCCCTTTTTATAAAAGTCAAAATCTGAAAGTGCATCTATATGCTTATATGCACCGAAATATTTTCTCACGGCATCAGAGGCCTTTTTGTAGTATTTTATATCCTCTAAGGACGGTTCGTCCGAGCAGTGAATAAAGCAGATATCGGTAATTCCCTTTTTGTCGGTATATTCCTTAAGGGCAGGACCGAGCTGTGACAGGAAATTCATATATGCGGCGCTTGAAGCTTTGGTTTCCCAGCCGAATATCTTTTTAAGACCCTCTGAGGTCTCAGCCATAATTTTCGGAGCGTGCTTTGCTCCCCACTGGGTAAATAAATGGGAAAGCTCAAAATACGAAGCACCGTTTCTGAGACACATATCGATCCAACGCTCAAGAAGAGAAAAATCAAATTCATACTTATAATTTTTTCCTCTTTTTACTCCTACAAGCTGAACGGTGGGGCGTTCTCCGCCCACCTCGGTATCAAGAGGAGGTGTAAAAAGGGGAGTGAAAATGCAGTTTACGCCGTGAGATACGGCATTTTTTATGAAATTTTCGGTAATTCTCCAGTGCTCCTCGCTGAATACGGGAACTTTATAATATGAAGCGAGGCAGTCGGTATGAAACCAGTTTATGTGAATAAGCTCCTGAGAGGGAAGACGGGCTTCCCATATCTTAAGAGGGAATGAAAGCTCGGTTTTTGCTCCGTCCTCTTCAATACAGAAAACAATATCATAATTGCCGCTGACAGCTTTTGCGGAATCAACATTCACCCATAAAGCTGCAGTTTTTTCCTTTTTCAGTGTGAGAGTACCGTTGAAAATATCGAGAAGGTCGGGGTAAAAACCGGGGTCACCGTTCTTTTCGAGATAAATATCTCCGCAGGAGTCTTTATGTATGGGTGTGCGGGAATAAATTTCCTTTACTTCATAAAGGGACACTGCGGAAAAATCGGTCTTTACCGTCACTGTGCAGTCGCGGTCGCTTCTGAATACTATCTGAAAATTGCCCTTTTCACCGTGAAGCAGTGATAAGCCTTCATATGAAAAGTCAACAGGGGAATCAGAAAAGATCTTGATAAGAGATGAACAAAAAGCAGTTTTCAGTGCCATATCGGTTCTCCTTTTTTTCTTGTTGTAACAAAATAATAACATTTAAGAAAAAAATATTCAATATTAAACATTAAATTGCACAAAAAAGCATCAGTAAAATTTAAATATTCTCCTGCAGCGCTGTGTTGACTTTTATTAGCTTTTATTATATAATCATTATGAATATATGGACTTTGTCCTTAGATTACAGGAGGCAAATATAATGAAAAAGACATTAGCAGTAATTCTCAGTGCAGTATTACTTCTCTGCTGTCTTCCCTTTGCAGTAAATGCAGCAGAAGTTATCTATCCCGCAAGCGGACTTTTCGGAGCTTCCGATGAGCTCAAATCAGGTAACAGCTATGTTATCCCCGAGGGCGTAACAATGGGCGTTCCCTCAAACCTTACCCTTTACATCCCCACCAACGCAACTCTCAGAGTTGACGAGGGCGGTAAGCTCAATGTTCTCGGTAATATCGTTGTTATGGACGGCGGTACTCTTCATGTTGAAGGCTTCCTTAACGGTGCTTCAAACATTACCGTAAACGGTTCAGGTAAGGCTCTTGCAGAGATCCGTTTCCCCGCTCTTTCCCAGACTCCCGGTCTTATTGATCCCAACAACAAGGCAAGAATCAATGTTTCCTACGGTTCATCAGAAAACGGTGATGTTTATGAGGATCAGCAGGGCTCTGTTGTGTTCAACAGCGTTTCCGCTCTCGGCACATCCGTTATGGCTCCCATCAACCAGTACATCTACATCAAGGCTGACATCGTTGAACCCGATCTCACATATGACAAGTTCGATGATTCTCTTATGAATGTTTATTTCAACGGCGTAGGCGTTCCCTATACACAGGGTTCACACCACACTCTTCTTACAACATCAGGCGACATCAGCTATTCAAAGTGGGTCAATGATTCCGATTTCCTTAACACCTTCAACATCTATCTTCCCACAGGCGAAGGCTACACAGTATACGGCCGTGAGGGTGAGCAGAGTGCTGACGGCGAAACAGTTAAGCTTAAGTACGGTCAGTCCTTCTCCTTCAAGGTTGAGATCGATCCCGAATTCGATATGTCCGCATACGAGGTATATGTATATAACGGATACGGCTGGACAGACCTTGATACATCAACTCTTCTCAAGGACATCGCTCCCGCAGTTGCTGACGAATACGGCTACTATCATATCCCCGAGGTCAAGGGTGAGCATACCATCTATGTTGTAGGTGTTGTTAAGAATGAAACTCTCCTTATGGTCGGCGATATTCTTGATATGATAAGAAATGTATTTGAAATGATCTCCGCATTCTTTATGGAGATAATGGCTTTCTTAGGCATTGATGTCAATGCCCCCGCAGCATAAGTTAAATTAAAATACAGGACCGGCAATTTTCTTGCCGGTCTTTTTTTCAATGGAGACTCTTTATGGATGAATTTTTAAAGGATCAGATAATCAACTGTATAAAATATCTTCCCTCTAATATTATAAAATCATATTTCACCCCCACCTTTTCCGAGGAAACAAAGCTTTTCAGAGAAAAACACGGATTTATCAAGGGAGTTACCTCTGCCAATGAAAATTTTTCGCAGATAAAGGAAGCGGGAATAGAATGGATAAGAGAGGGTATGCCCGCTCCTTTTCTTAAGGACGGAAGTGTTAATCCCGGCTATACCGAATTCAAGGAAAGATGCCTTAGCTTTAAGGAAAACGGTATAAAGGTAATGGGAATAACTCCTCTTCCCTCTGAATACCTCAGAAACGGTCTTGATATGAGAGAGGAGGGCGGCGAGGAGCGTCTGCGCGAGATGTCCCGCTTTCTTATCAATGATCTCAAGGGCTTCACGGACGGTCTTCAGATAGCTAATGAGCTTGGTATGCCCCGCTTTATGATTCCTTATAATATGAAGGAATGTATAAAATTCCTCGGAATACAGCTAAGTGAAATGTTCCCCTTAAGGGATAATATGATTTTAGGCTATAATTCCGCAGGCCCTCAGGTGGATCTCCATCTCGGGATGAAGCCCTATCATAAATACTGTGACTATGTCGGCTTTGATATGTATCTCGGCTGTTTCTTCTCGCTTCCGGGCTTCGTATGGCTCTTTGATGTTATGGTAAGATACTTATGGGCATTTACGGGAAAGCCTATCCTGATGCAGGAATTCGGCTATATCGGAGGCGGAAAGCCGAAAACAAAGAAAGAAAAGCTTGATATTCTGAAATCCTACGGCTTCAGCAGTGAAAAGGAAGCAAAACGGGATATTATGAAATTTGTGGATGCCCTGCCCCCGCATTTTAAGGGTCATGTAAAATTCGTCTGCGGTGACGATAAAAAGGTCACAACGGACTTTATGTTTTCGGGAGATATGACAAACCATTTATATAAGGAGCTTCCCGCAATTACCGTAATACCGGGAATGCCTCATACACCCGAGGGACAGGCAAAATTCTTTACAAAGGTAATAGACCGCCTTTATAAGCTTCCCTTTATGTGCGGAACGATTATCTACTGCTACACGGATTTTTCGCACTGCGGCTACTGCGGTCAGTCCGACTGCCCCACAGAGACCCTCTGGGGACTTGTAGATATAAACGGCAATCCCAAGCCCTCATATTATGCGGTAAAAGAGCAATTTGAAAAAATCAAATAAGAAAAAATCTTACATCTATCAACCCCCTACCCCCAATCTTGGGGGCTGTAGGTGTTTCTTGTTATAAGCTAAATTGCTCACAACGCGAGCAATTTCCTATATAATAAAAAAGTGAGGTAACACGGCTGATTTTCGTGTTACCTCTTTTTTTTGTCCTGTAGTGATACAGCTTCGCTGATGATATGCACGCTATCGCGTGATGATATACACGCTGACGCGTGATGATATACCAAGCCTGCGGCTTGGATGGAGAACGGGGAAGGTCGGATGGTTCTTTCTCTGAATCCCGAACTCCGAATTAATCAATATTTGTCCATTGAATCAACGGAGAGAACAAAAACTGTTGCACCGCCGACGGTTACATCCTGTGCAAGAGCACCCTCTGAAAGACCTCTGCCGAAGGATTCCGTTGTGGCTGCGGAATGTGTTCTTGTTCTCGAATACTTTGCGATTATTTCCTTAAGGCGGGGGATATCCTTATCCTCTGTACCTATGAGGAAGGTGGTGTTTCCCACCATAAGGAAGCCGCCTGTGGTGGAAAGCTTTGTAACGATAAAATTTTCCTTTGTGAGTGCAGATGCAACAACTGCGCTGTCATCATTATTAACTATTGCAATAACAAGTTTCATAAATATTCTCCTTTATTAAAGTTTGGGATTGAGCATCTTCTGGCTCTTTATGTCAAGCTTTCTGTAATCGGGAATCTCATAGCGGTTGTCGTTGGCATCCTTTATGAGAACTCTGCCGTCATATAAGGGCTTTATGGATGCGATATGGTTTCTTATCTCAAATGTTATTATACCCTTATCTGTTTCGGCTGTCCACATCCATATCTTGAATTTTTCCGTCATTGAGATAAAGCGGGTGATCTTCGGGATCATATAATATTCCTCAAGCACCTTCTGTACAACCGCTTTTGAATCGGGATCAAGATTATCAATGTTTCTGATAATTGCTATCTGCTCGCCCTCGGAATTCAGAAGTACCATATATTTGTTTGAGCCTGAACGGGGGAAAAGCCTGTGGATTTCAAGACACTCGAATTTTTCCTTTGTATGATAAAACTCGACATCAACAAATATTCCGTCATTTTCCGTAATACGGACCTCGGGACCGTCAATATAATTAATCATAGCCTTTCCCTCCTTATTCAAAATTCTCGGCTTCCTTCTGTGCCTGAAGCTGTTCGCCCATAGACTGTATCTGAATGAGCTTGTAATATTTGCCCTGAAGCTTCATAAGCTCATCGGGTGTACCGAATTCTATAATTTCACCCTTGTCAACAACCACTATCTTGTTGGCATTTCTGAGAGTTGAAAGACGGTGGGCTATCATAAGAGTGGTTCTGCCTCTTATGAGTCTTTCGATAGCCTCCTGAATGAGATGCTCCGTTTCGGAGTCAACCGCTGCGGTGGCTTCGTCAAAGATAAGAATTGAGGGGTTTTTCATAACCGCACGGGCAATGGATATTCTCTGCTTTTCACCGCCTGAAAGACCGATACCTCTTTCACCGAGAAGAGTGTCATAGGCATCGGGCATACGGGAAATAAAGCCGTGGGCATTTGCAATATCAGCGGCACGAAGCACCTGCTCTACATGAACATTACCCGCTCCGTATGCAATATTATTGAAAACAGTATCCTTGAACATCAGAGGCTCCTGCTGAACAAAGCCTATCTGATTACGGTAATATTCCATATCAATGTCCTTGAGATTCTGTCCGTCAATAAGAATTTCACCCTCATATTCGTCATAATAACGCATTATGAGGTTAATAAGCGTTGATTTACCTGAACCCGTTGTACCTACGATACCGACAATGTCACCCGGCTCAATGGCAAGATTTATGTTGCTGAGTACCTTTTTTGAACGGTCAAAGGAGAAATTGACATTTCTGAATTCGATCTTGCCGTCGATCTTTGCGGGAATCTTGCCCTTGCCGAAATTATGCTCGGGCTCGGCATCAAGTATATCGAGTATCTTTTCTGCGGATGCCAAGGTGTTTTGATAGGTATCACTGAAGTTTGCGAAGAAGTTTATGGGATTATAGAACATACTCGCATATGATATGAACGAAACCAGAAGACCTGTTGAAAATTCCGCATCTCCGTTTATGACGAAGGTACCGCCCGAGAACCAGATAATAAGTGAGCCGCAGGTCACGAGGAAGGTCATAAAAGAGGGGAATATGCTTGCTATTTTTGCAACCTGTTGAGATTCTCTCATCCATTCATCACAGTAGGAGTCAAATTTCTTGACTGCACTCTCTTCATTTGTGAAGGCCTTTACTATACGGATGCCGGGGATGGTGTCTGCAAGAAGAGTTGAAATGGCAGAGCCTCTTCTCCAGAGCCTCATATATCTCGGGCCGATCTTTTTGCCGAAGCGCCTTCCTATAAAGGCAACAAAGGGAATGGGAACAAGGGAGAAAAGTGTCAGCTTCCAGTTGAGGGCTATCATAATGACAAGAATACCCACAAGTGTGAAGAACTGGACTACTGCCTCCTGCGAAATCTTCAGAACAAAGTTCTGAATTGCGGCGGCATCTGATGTGACACGGTTGATAACAGAGCCCGTGGAGGTCTTGTCATAGAAGGACATGGGAAGATACTGTGCCTTCGCATATATATCCTTTTTGATGCCTACAACTATTCTGTCACCCGTGATACGCAGAAGATATGTTCTGAAAGCCGTAACGGTATACTGGAGAATATACACGCCGAGAAGCGTCAGGATCATTTTATAAAGCATATTTATCTGTCCCGAGGGGAGCACCTCGTCCACCATATATCCCGTAATGTAAGGGGGAATCAGGGACATTGCCGTTGTAAATATTGAAAGGAGCATGCAAATGAGAAGCCCTTTCTTGAAAGGAGCGGCATACTGAACAAATTTTGAGAACATTTTTCCCTTGCCCTTGCAGTTTATGCAGTCGGCATCGGGAGAGGGGAGCTTTCTGCCGCACTTCGGACAGAAGGAGCGTTGCTTGAGGAAGGTGTTTTCAACAGCATAAAAGAGCTCATCGGAATAGCCGTCTTTTATCAGTCCGTTGATAAAATCCGCGCCGGCATCTGCAATATTTGCCGCCGCAAAGGAAAGGCGCATCATAACGATTCTCTTTCCGTTTTCGGGATAGAGGTCAAAGGTTGCATTGCCGTACATTCTCTTGACCTTTGCCTTTTCAAGGGTAGCGTAATCAACCGATCTCACCGAGCCCTCAAAGGAGCTGTCAAAGGCCACGATTCTTGTTTTTGTGAAACAAAGAGCGCTTTCCCCGTAGGTCTTTTCTGCCGTCATATCACCCGTGATGATAAACAGCGGACTTTCATCCTTAAAAACCTCGTCATACTGCTTGCGGTATTTTTCGGGAAAGGGCTTGTTAGCTAAGATTTTCATTTTAGTCACCCCGCTTCAAAGAATGAAAAACACAGTTTTTCACGGACATTATATTTTAATAACACTTTCAAGTCAAGAAAAAATAAATGTTATTAATAAAATGAATAACAGGCCGTCTGATATTAGTTTTTTTAATATAAAAACAGAGCTATTGACAAAAAAAACACTATATGCTAAAATTAATAAAAAATTTATGAAAGGTTTCGTGACTGTGGACAGTACCGACGGCGACGAAACAGGGAACTCTCCCGAAGTCGTAAGCGAAAACTTAATATAAAATATCTGCATAACTCCTGAATAATTCGAGGGGTTGTGCTTTTTTGTGTTTTTTGGAGGAAAACAAAAAATGAAGATCTTACCGCAAATACTTTTACAGGTGTTTCTTATTGCCTTAAATGCAATTTTTGCAGCAGCCGAAATTGCCATCATTTCAATGAATGATGCAAAGCTTGCCGCTCTTGCCGCAAAGGGTAATAAAAAGGCAGTCCGCCTTGCAAGGCTCACCTCGACCCCCGCAAAATTCCTTGCAACGATTCAGGTAGCAATAACCCTTTCGGGCTTCCTCGGCTCGGCTTTTGCTGCCGATAACTTTGCCGCTCTTCTGGTTGACGGTCTTCTTAAAATAGGTGTGCCCGAAGAAGCAAGAGGGATACTCAATTCCGTTTCGGTTATCGTTATCACCCTTATTCTTTCATATTTCACCCTTGTTTTCGGTGAGCTTGTGCCCAAGCGTTTTGCCATGAAAAAGGCAGAAAGCCTCGCTCTCGGAATCTCCGGTCTTATAAGCTTCATCTCAAAGCTTTTTGCTCCCATTGTGTGGTTCCTTACTGCCTCCACCAACGGAGTGCTCCGTCTTATGGGTATTGACCCCAATGAGCACGAGGAGTCCGTTTCCGAAGAGGAGATCAGAATGATGGTGGATGCGGGCAGTGAAAAGGGCACCATTGACGAAGAGGAAAAAGAGCTCATTCAGAATGTTTTTGAATTCGATGACCTTTCTGCTGACGATATAGCTACCCACAGAACGGATATCGACCTCTTATGGCTCGATGATTCCGTGGAAAAGTGGGAGGAGACCATTCACGAAAGCCGACATACATTTTTCCCCGTATGCCGTGATACCGTTGATAATATCGTAGGCGTTCTCAACGCAAAGGATTATTTCCGTCTTAAGAACAAATCCCTTGATAATATTATGAAAAACTGCGTAAAGCCCCCCTTCTTTGTGCCCGAGACCGTAAAGGCTGATGTGCTTTTCAAGAATATGAAGCAGAAGAAGAATTACTTTGCCATAGTCCTTGACGAATACGGCGGCATGACGGGTATCGTTACAATTACAGACATACTTGAGAGCATCGTGGGTGACTATGATGAGGACACCATAACCGCTCAGGAGGAAGAGCCCGATATTCTTCAGGTGGAAGAAAGAGTATGGAAGATCAGCGGTACTGCAGAGCTTCGCGATGTTGAAGAGGAGCTTAATATTGCTCTCGACTGCGAGGACTGCGATACCTTCGGCGGATATGTATTCTCTGTTCTCGGAATCGTTCCCGAGGACGGCGAAACACTTACCGCGCAGACCGATATCCTTGAGATATGTGTAACCGAGGTCAAGGAGCACAGAATAGAAAAAACCGTTGTCACCTTAAAGGAAAAAGCACTTGAAGCTGGCGACGAGACTGAAGAATAAGAAAAAATCTTACGATTTATCAACCCCTCACCCCCTTTTTCTTGGGGACGGCAGGTGTTTCATTTTATATGAGCTTGCTTGCTTTTGAACGGGATTTTTAACATAATTAAAAGCATCACGGCAGAGATTCGTCTGCCGTGATGCTTTTGTAAAAAAGACAGGTGTTTTTTTGGTGTTTATTGACATTTACTTAATTTATTATTTATGCTAATATTATAAAAGAATAAAAATAAGGAGTTTTTTTATGAAGTCGTTCTTTCTTTTTTCTAAAGAAACAAAGGGCGAAGGCTATGTTCCGAATAACGAAATATTTGCCTATGCCTCTGGTCTTGCGGGACAGAATCTGACCTACAGCTATGTTTCGGGCTGGCTTCGGTATTTCTGTATAAATCTTCTTCATATGGATCCCGTAAAGGTCGGTTCTGTTTTTACCTTAAGCCATGTGTGGGATGCCATAAACGACCCTGTTATCGGTGCTATAGTTGACAAAAGAAATCATAAGCCCTATAACAAGCTTCGTCCCTATCATCTTTATTTCCCGCCCATTCTCGCAGTCATATCCCTTGCAATGTTCTTCAATTTCAACCTTTCGGAGAATATGCAGGTGGCATACATCCTCATTACATATTTTATGTTCGACTTTTTCTATTCCTTTCAGGATGTAGCTCTCTGGGGACTTATCCCCCTGTCCTCACCCCATTCCGAGGAACGCTCGCGAGTTGCCCAGTGGGTATCTATAGGAGCGGGTGCGGGAAGCGTTGTCGTCGGTGCATTCCAGATGATAAGAAGTGCGCTCAATTCAGCAGGTCTTGACGATAAGACGGTATTCTTTATCTGTGCGATCCTTTTCTGCGTAGGCGGTGAGGTTCTTTCAATGAACGCCTACAGAATGAAGGAAAGAGTTGCAATGCCTCCCGAAAAAGGCGAATCCGTGCTTCAGTCCCTTCTTGTTTTAAGACATAATCCTACCCTTATTTTCATATCTCTTGCCCGTTTTTCACAAGGCTTTGCGCCCAAGGTACAAAACGCATATTTCTTTGAAAATTGTGTTAAGCTGGGCTCAATGAACGGACAGACCGCAGAGGTAGTCTACGGTGCGTGCAGCGGTGTTCTCGGAACTCCCGTTATGTTCTTTGCAACAAAGGTCGCCGAAAAGATCGGCGGTATGAAGAGAATTCTGCTCTCTTCACAGATATTTGCCGTAGTTTTAAGAATTATCGCATTTTTTGTAGGCTTTGATACCATCCCGAAATTCATTATAATGACAGCTCTTATGGCTATAGTGAATCTTCCCGGACAGATGATGGATATAGCCCACCGTTCTCTTACAAGTGACTCCATTGACGAGGTCGAGCTCAAAACAGGTCTTCGTACCGAGGGTGTTTCATTCTCAATGCAGAACTTTACCACCAAAATGACAAGCGGTGCGTCAACTCTTATTGAGGGCTTTATTCTCAAATTCCTCGGCTATGATTCAACTGCCAAGGAAATGGGACTTCAGCAGAATGCAAAATTCCTCAAGTGGCAGTGGCCCATGTTTATGTTGGGACCCGTTGTCGGCTCTGTTTTATATCTCTTCTTCATAAGCTTCGTTAAGGACGATAAGGAAAAGAAAAAAGAGATCGAAAGAAAGCTCCGGGAAAGAAGAGCACAGAATCAGGCGGATAAGGAAAGCGTCACAGCCTCCGTCAGCCAATAAAAAAGCATTCTGATTCAACCCCCCGGCCCCCAATCTTGGGGGCGAAAAGGTGTTTTTTGTTATAAGCTAAATTGCTCACAACGCGAGCAATTTCCAATATAATAAGAAAAAATCTTATGATTTGTCAACCCCCTACCCCCATCTTGGGGGCTGTAGGTGTTTCTTGATATATGCAAATTGCTCACAATGCGAGCAATTTCCTATATATAAAAAAATATATCTGCACTGTTTATAAGCAGTGCAGATTTTTTTTGTTCTTAATTAATGTTTTACGGCATATGTGAAGATGTGAGATATCATTTCATACAGCTTCTGAAAAATCCGAGATTTCCTCTTATTCTTTCGTCGGCGGGGGATATTTCAAGTGCCCTTTCGGCATATTTTACGGCGTTTTCAATATCGCCCGTATGATAAAAGGCAAGGGATAAAAGGTCATAAGGCTTTTCGCCCCAGGAAGAGGCATCCGTGATATAGGTATCGGTCCTCTCGGTTATCTCAAGTGCCTTAAGGCAGAAAAACAGAACACCGTACCAGTTTTTTTGTTCATAGAAAAAGACGGCTGCATCCGTCAGCGGTTCTCTGAGATGCGGAGCTTCACTGCAGGCACGAAGAAGCCAGTTTTCGGCTTCGGAAGGCAAATTCAGTGCTTTATAGCAGCGTGCAATATATCTCATTGAGGCTGAGCGTTCATCCCTCCATAAGGCGGTCTTAAGGCTCAGATGCTTTATAAGTGTATCGATAGCCTCACGGTATCTTCCGTAAAACATATATTCTCTTCCGAGGTAATGCATATTTCTGTCATCCTCGGGTTTTTCCTTTACGGACAGCTCAAGCAGAGGCAGATACTGACTCCTCGATTTTTTATTGTCGGGGTAGTGGAAAAGCCGAAGCCCCTCGCAGAATACCGTTTTCGGTACGCCCTCACCCTGAAAGGTCAGCACCTCGTGAACGGGATGAGTCCATATGAAGCCGTGCCTTTTATGTATTTTTTCAATGTTGAAAACGGTGTTTTCCGTTCCGTCCTCATTGAATGACCAGGTATAACGGTAGCTCACCTTATCGGGAGAAAGGGACAGAACTTTTTCAAGCTTTTCTCTCCACCCCTCGGAGAACACCTCATCAAGATCAGTTGAAATGCAGTAATCCGCATCCTCGGGCACTTTTTCAAGACAGCGGTTTCTTGCCGTATCAAACCGCCAGGGCGAGATGGCTTCTGTGTATACCCTGACCTTAGGAAGCTCTGACAGTATCTCTGCTGTTTTGTCGGTGCTTCCCGTATCAAGGACGATTATCTCGTCGGCTTCACTCATTGACTGAGCCCATCGGCGGGCAAACTTTTCTTCATTTTTTGCTATAGCATAAACACAAATCTTCATAGATCTCCATGGTACTCGGTATCCGCCCCGAAGGACGGATACCTTTTATGGGTTAAGGTGAAATGGGAAGAACAAAGTTCAGCACATAGTCGGGCGGTGTTCCTGTTATAGTGACGGAAGGTGTTGTGTCACTTGTAACAGTTCCTATTGTGAATGTAGGTGTCACACCGTCAGCGCCCGCAGGGCCTATGACACCCTGAGGGCCCTGAGGACCCTGAGGTCCTGTAGCTCCCGCAGCGCCCGTAAGTCCCTGAATACCCTGAGGACCTGTTGCACCGGGAACGCCGGGAATACCCTGAACGCCCTGAATACCCTGTATGCCCTGAGGACCTGTAGGCCCTGTTGCACCCTGAGGGCCTGTGGGGCCTGTGGGGCCTGTAGGGCCTGTTTCAACAGGGGGCAGGGGAGGAACAGGCGGAAATACGGGAGGACAGCAGCAGCTGCAACCTGAAGACTCTCTGTAGATGTTCATATTGTCACCGCAGTCATTGCTCTGACCGTAAAAACAGCTTCTTTTTGCCATACTTTACCTCCTTTTTCAGGAAGATTGCGGATATCCTCCGCAATTCATTATACGCAGAGCTTCGGAATGTGTGCCGTCAGGATTTTATTCCCCTAAAGGTCTTTAATTTATTAATTTTTATTGATAAATATATAAATATATGTTATAATTCAATGATAATAATTTAATTGCTTAATTAAAAATGCGGAGGTTTTGCGCTTTGGGCCGCAAGGTTTGGAATATAAGCACCTATGACAAGAATGCCGCTGCAGCTCTTGCCCTTAAAACAGGGGTTGACGATCTTGCAGTTCTGCTTTTACAGTCAAGGGGCATAAAAACAGCAGAGGAGGTTCTTGAGTTTGTTTCCTCTGCCGAAAAGGAGCTTTCCTCGCCTTTTCTTCTCAAGGATATGGAAAAGGCAGTAAACAGAATAAAAGAAGCTGTTGAAAACGGCGAAAGAATACTGGTTTACGGTGACTATGACGCTGACGGAGTTACGGCAACAGCCCTTCTCACATCCTATCTTGAGGCAGTGGGGGCGGATGTTTCAAGCAGAATACCCTCAAGACTCAATGAGGGTTACGGCCTTTCTCCCGCAGTTGCAAGAGAAATATGTGAATCAGGATTTGATCTGGTAATTACAGTGGATAACGGTATTGCTTCCTTTGAGGAGGCGCAGCTTTTCGCTGAAAACGGTATTGATTTCATCGTTACCGACCATCATCAGGCGGGAGATGCTCTTCCCCCCGCCTTTGCCGTTATAAATCCTCACAGGGCGGATGACAGCTCACCCGAAGAGAATCTTGCGGGTGTGGGTGTTGCACTTAAGCTTGCCGCCGCTCTCGATGACGGCGATTATGACTGTGTGTTCTCCGATCTCGGAGATCTTGCCGCCATCGGTACTATTGCGGATATCGTTCCTCTTACGGGGGAAAACCGTATCATAGTAGCAAAGGGACTTGAGCTTATCGGTTATTCACAGCGTCCCGGCATTATAAAGCTTATTGAAAATGTGGGGATAAAGGGTGAAATAGGGGCTTCCGATGTTGCCTTCGGTATTGCTCCGAGAATAAATGCCGCAGGAAGAATAGGAAGTGCCGATACCGCTCTGAAGCTTCTTCTCACGGAGGATGAGGATGAGGCTCAGCAGCTTGTTTCTCTTATGAGTTCCTTCAATACTCAGCGTCAGAATGTTGAAGCGGGCATATCAAAGGAAATTGAAGAATATTTTGATGAAAACCCCTCTTTCAGAAATGATGCGGTGCTTGTAGCCGCAGGTAAGGGCTGGCACCCCGGTGTTATAGGTATTGCCGCCTCCCGTCTTGTTGAAAAATACGGCAGACCCGCCTTTGTCATTTCTGTCGGGGATGACGGTACTGCAAGAGGCTCGGGACGAAGTATAGACGGCTTTTCTCTCTATGAGGCACTTTCATTCTGCAGTGATGAGCTTATTCAGTTCGGCGGACACACGCTTGCGGCGGGCTTTTCCGTAAGTGAAGAAAAAATAGCCTCCTTCAGAGAAAAAATAAATTTTTATGCCGGTACTCTTCCGCCCTTTTATCCGTCGCTTGATATCGACATAAGACTTAATCCCGCGGCACTGGGAACGGATATTCTCGAATCAATAGAATGTCTTGAGCCCTACGGAGCGGAAAATCCCTCTCCCATGTTCGGTCTTTTCGGTGCTGAAATAGTTTCCGCAAAAAGCATCGGCGGAGATAAGCATATGCGCCTTAGCTTCAGAAAGGATAAACAGAGCTTTTCTGCCGTATATTTCGGTCAGCCTCTTGATTCCTTCCCATATAAAGCGGGTGACAGGGTCGATATTGCGGTAAAAATTGAAAAAAATGAATTCAGAGGAGAAATAAGACCCTCTGTGCAGATAAAGGATATAAGACCCGAGGGTGAGGATGACAGAAAAATGTTCTTGTCGCTCAGCCTTTACAGAAAAAATCTCAGAGGTGAAAGGCTGCAAGAGGATGAAAGACAGCTTCTTTGTCCCGACAGAAGCTTCCTCTCTCAGGTCTATAAATTCATACGACAGGAAAAAAAGTGGTGCCACAGTGCAGAGATACTCTGTATGAGGGCGGCATTGCCCTATGAAAAGGCGGGTGCTGTATGTGTGTGTCTTGATGCACTCACCGAGGTCGGACTTCTCGTAAATAAGGAAGGAGCTTACAGCCTTTCCGATTTTTCGGGCAAAGCAGATCTGAGAAACTCCGGGATACTTAAAGCTCTCGGTTATATATTCTGATAAATTATTAAGGAGGCAGATGTAATATGGAAATAGTCGAAAAATATTATTCTGAACTGATTTCTGCCGTCCGCCCTGCGTTTTCCGAGGAGGAAGCCGCCATTATCAATAAGGCATATGAGTTTGCCCTGAATTCTCACGGTGAGCAGCTGAGGAAATCAGGAGAGCCCTATATAATCCACCCCATTTCCGTAGCAAAGATACTTATCGGCTTCGGTATGGATTGCCAGAGCGTTGTGGCGGCGCTTCTTCACGATGTTGTTGAAGATACCCCCGTTACGAGCGAAGAGGTAAGACGCCTTTTCGGTGCAGATGTTCAGCTTCTTGTTGACGGTGTCACAAAGCTCGGTAAGGTTCCGCTTCAGGGAAAGGAAGAACAGCAGGCAGAAAACCTCAGAAAGCTTCTTCTTGCAATGAGTGAGGACATAAGAGTTATTATCATAAAGCTTGCAGACCGTCTTCACAATATGCGTACTCTCAAATATGTGCCCGAGCAGAAACGCCGTGACACGGCAAAGGAGACCATAGAAATATATGCTCCCATTGCCCACAGACTCGGTATCCGTCCCGTAAAGGAGGAGCTTGAGGATCTTGCCATAAGCTACCTTGACCCTATTGCGTACAGTGAAATTGAGGAGGCTCTCGCCGATCAGGAACCGCTGAGGAAGGAATTCCTTGATAATATCAAGGAAAAAATTGCCGTAAGGATCAAAACCGTCGTTTCCGATGCGGTGGTTCAGGGCCGAATAAAATCCGTTCACGGTATATACAGAAAAATGTATATGCAGGGCAAGTCCTTTGAAGAGATCTACGATATTTATGCCGTAAGAATCATTGTTGATACCGTGGGTGACTGCTATAACTGTCTTGGCGTTATCCACGATATGTATAAGCCCATTCAGGGACGCTTCAAGGACTATATCTCAACCCCCAAGCCCAATATGTATCAGTCGCTTCATACGACTCTTATCGGCAAGGAGGGAATTCCCTTTGAGGTTCAGATAAGAACCGAGGAAATGCACAAAACGGCTGAATACGGTATTGCCGCCCATTGGAAATATAAGCTGGGCTATAAGGATAAGGATGCCGATAAAAAGCTTGAAAAGGGCATAGGCTGGGTCAAGCATCTTCTTGAGGCACAGAGCGAAACAGGGGATGCCACGGATATTCTCAACACCATAAAGCACGATTTTGTCAGCGACGAGGTCTATGTCTTTACCCCCAAGGGAGATGTTATCTGTCTTCCCGTGGGAGCTACCGTAATAGACTTTGCTTATGCTATCCATTCGGCTGTCGGAAATAAAATGACGGGTGCCAAGGTAGATAAGCGTATAGTTCAGCTGAACTATGTTGTAAAAACAGGTGAGATAGTAGAGGTTCTCACATCCTCACAGCCGGGTAAGGGCCCCTCGAGAGACTGGCTCAATATCGTTACCACCAATGAAGCAAGAACAAAGATAAGAACCTGGTTCAAAAGAGAGCGCCGTGATGAAAATATCATCGAGGGCAAGGCTTTATATGAAGCACAGCTCAGACGAAACAATATGCATCTTACGGATGAGCAGAACGAACAGCTTCTTCTTATTATCATAGAGAAGCAGAAGCTTGCCACGACGGATGATTTTTATGCGGCTCTCGGCTACGGCGGAATAGTCCTTTCAAAGCTGATGCCTATGATAAAGGACGAATATAATAAGATAGTCAAGACCATGAACGACGCCGCCGTCAAATACAAGCAGGCAAAGACCGTCAGCAGTGAGGGCGTTGTTGTGGACGGCATATCAAACTGTCTTATCAAGCTTTCCCGTTGCTGTAATCCCATTCCGGGTGACGATATTATAGGCTTTATAACAAGAGGACACGGTGTTTCCGTTCATAAACGCGACTGTCCCAATGTGCCCGAGGACACATATAATACGGCTGAAGCACACCGTTGGATAAGAGTTTACTGGAACTCCACGGTAAAAGCGGATTTCTCCGCCTCAATGCTTCTTACTTGTCTATCGGGTAAAACCATTATGAATGACATCTTTATGGCCCTCAATGCGATTCATGTAACCGTTCAGTCCATCAACACGAGAGGCACGAAGGACGGAAGACTTTTAGTGAATCTCACCATTGCGGCAAACAGTGTCGAACACCTTAAATCGGTAATGCTTCGCCTCGGAAAGCTTTCAGGGGTCTTAAGCGTAGACCGCTCGGGTTCAGATATATAAAATAAAAGGAGAAATAAAAATGAAAAAGAAACTTTACCGTTCAACAACAGACAAGAAGCTCGCAGGCGTATGCGGCGGTATTGCAGAATACTTTGATGTGGATTCAACACTCATAAGACTTGCCTGGGTGCTTCTTACAATTTTTGCGGGTCTTAGCATCTGGCTTTATATTATTGCGGCTCTCATTATACCCGAAAATCCCGGCTATACACCCTACAGCGATGTAAATAATCAGAACAACCCCTACGATAATCAGAACAGATGAAGGCAGTAATTCAGAGAGTCCTCGGTGCTGATGTCAGAGTAGACGGAAAAACCGTCGGCAAAATTGAAAAGGGACTTCTTGTTCTTCTCGGAGTTATGGAGGGCGACACCGAAAGGGAAGCCGCCCTTATGGCTTCTAAAATTTCCAAGATGAGAATTTTCGAGGATGAAAACGAGAAAATGAATCTGTCGGTGCTGGATGTCGGAGGCTCTGTCTTAAGTGTTTCGCAGTTTACACTCTGTGCAGATGTAAAAAAGGGAAACCGTCCCTCCTTTACTCCCTCTGCCGCTCCCGATGCGGCAAATGAACTGTATGAGAAATTCAACGGATATCTTCTGTCCGAGGGCGTAAAAACAGTGGAAAAGGGCATTTTTGCAGCCGATATGAAGGTAAGCCTCATAAATGACGGCCCCGTAACAATAATTTTTGATACAGATATCTGGACAAAGAAATAAGAGGTGCTTTATGTTAAAGGTTGATATAATACAGACAGGTGCTTATGCCGTAAATACATATCTTCTTACAGATACCTTGTCGGGGGAGAGCGCGGTCATTGACATCGGTGAATATGACCCTGCTTTCGGTGCATTTCTTCGTAAAAATGATGTCAGGGAGCTTAAATATATTCTTCTCACCCACGGCCATTTTGACCACATCTGCGGAGTTGTTCCTCTGAAAAAGATGTACGGCGGTGATATACTTATTCACGGGGAGGATGCTTTGTGCCTCGAAAGTGCCGA
Organism: Oscillospiraceae bacterium; assembly: GCA_015066205.1. Lineage (GTDB taxonomy): Bacteria > Bacillota > Clostridia > Oscillospirales > Acutalibacteraceae > RUG806. The sequence goes on along the minus strand of SVOV01000002.1, from coordinate 72,900 downwards.
TCATTCTCTTTGCTCTGCCGTGGCTGACTACACTCAGACTGAAACCGATGATTATAAGACCTTTTCCGACGGTGACGAAATTTTCCTCGGAGAAACAAAAATCACCGTAAAGCACACTCCGGGACACACAAGGGGAAGCGTTATATTTATGACAGAGGATAAAATATTCTCGGGCGACACCCTTTTTAGAATGTCAATGGGCAGAACAGATCTTCCCGGAGGCAGTACAAAAACACTTTTCAGATCCCTTCGTGAGATCGGACAGATCGAGGGCGAATATGATATTTTCCCCGGCCACGGAGAAGAGACCACACTTTCCTATGAAAAAAGAAACAACAGATATTTGAGGGCAAATGGTAATTTCGGCAATTAATCACACCTATAGATATGAATGTGAAAAGATCTGCAGGCTGTTTTTTCCTGCGGATAAGATGGCTTTTGTCACAGGTGAGGAGGAAATCCCCGCCGACAGAAGAACCGTAATTACGGAAATTAAAGAAGCTGACGACGCTGTTCATTTTTCCTGCAGAGCCTGTCTTGACGGAAAAGAGGCTTCTTACAGCTTTTATGTGCCGCCGTTTCAATGTGAGGGCGACTCCTTAAGGGAAAGACTTCTCGCAAAGGCGATGGTAAAGGTATTAAAGAAGCTTACGGGTATCATACCCCCTTGGGGAATTCTTACGGGAATACGCCCCGCAAAGCTTATGAGAAAATATATGAACGAAAACGGAGCGTCCTTTGCCGAGGAATATTTCCGTGAGTTTTTTGAGGTAAGCGAGGAAAAAACTCTTCTTGCCTCTGATGTTGCCGCCTTTGAAAACACCTGTATCAGCCTTTCGGGGGAAAATTCCTTTTCTCTTTATGTTTCAATTCCATTCTGTCCCACGAGATGCTCTTATTGCTCCTTTGTTTCCCATTCCGTAAAAAGCGCCGCAAAGCTTATTCCCGAATATGTGGAAAGGCTCTGTGCGGAAATAAAGCTTACAGCCGAAAAAGCAAAAGCGCAGAGCCTGAAGCTTGAGACCGTATATATAGGCGGCGGTACGCCCACCTCATTTTCGGCTGAAGAGCTTACAAAAATAACCGATGCTCTGAAAGAGAGCTTCGATATGGATAATGTCAGGGAATTCACCGTTGAAGCGGGAAGACCCGATACCATTGACGAAAAAAAGCTTCTCGCCCTGAAAAAGGCGGGAGTTACTCGAATCAGTATAAATCCCCAGACCTTTTCCGATTCCGTGCTGAAGGCTATCGGAAGACCCCATACTGCAAAAGATACCGAGGAAAAGTTTCATCTTGCAAGAGACTTAGGCTTTGATAATATAAATACCGATCTTATTGCAGGTCTTCCCACAGACAGCTTTGAGGGCTTTTCGGACAGCATTGAAAGGGCAATAGCCCTATCTCCCGAAAACATCACGGTGCATACCCTTTCTCTTAAAAGAAGCGCTGAAATAGTGACGGAGAACGAAACTGCCGGAATATGCCGTGAAACAGAAAAAATGGTGGATTACGCAAATAAAAGGCTCTATGAAAGCGGCTACAGGCCTTATTATATGTACAGACAAAGCAAGTCCATAGGTAATCTTGAAAACACAGGCTGGTGCAAGGATAACAAGCCCTGCCTTTACAATATATTTATGATGGAAGAAATACATACTGTTTTAGCGGTTGGCGCTTCTGCCGTCACAAAGCTCAAGGACCCTTACAGCGAGAAGCTTGAAAGGGTATATAACTATAAATATCCTTATGAATATATCTCCCGCTTTTCTGATATGAAACAGCGTAAGGAAGAGATAGGCCGTTTTATGTCGGAATGTAAGTGAAAGGCTTATGCATAACATAGGGAGTAAAATGCATAGATTTATATGAATGAAAGACGGAGGCTCAGAAAATGTCCGAAAGAAAAAAACAATCGCTTCTTAACGGCGCTCTCGTGCTCGGAATAGCAGGAATTCTCGTAAAAATTACAGGCGTATTGTTCAAGCTCTATATCACACAGAAAATAGGCTATGATGCGCGAGGCTATTTCGCAACTGCATATAATATCTATACTCCCATATATTCACTCGCCCTCGCGGGGCTTCCCACTGCGGTATCAAGAATCGTTGCCCAGAAGGCGGCTGAGGGAAAATACCGCGATGTCAAAAAGCTTTTCAATGTTTCCATCGCAATATTCTCAATTCTCGGTCTTTTGGGACTTCTTGTTATTGTTCTTATCGCTTACCCCTATACTCTTTCCGTTGAGTCCGTTGATGCTCTTCCCGCAGTGCTTGCTGTTGCCCCCTCTGTTCTTTTCTGCTCAATTATAAGCGGATATAAGGGCTATACGCAGGGCCTCGGTAATATGAACCCTACCTCCGTTTCGCAGGTCATTGAATCGGCGGGAAAGCTTATTTTCGGCTTTATTTTTATGAATATGGTGCTTCTCGGCGGTGTTGAATTCGCTGACAGGATCCCCATACTCTGTGATCTTGTAACCGATGCCTCCTCTGCATATTCCGCGGCGGCTGCAATATCAGGTGTTACCATAGGCTCTGCGGTGGCACTCATTTATATGGTGGTACGCCATAAGTATGACCGCTATTCAATTCCTGCCGAGCTCATAGAAAATTCCGAAGCGGCGGCTCCCACAAGGGTGCTTACAAAGGAGCTTATCGCTCTTGCAATTCCCTTTGCCGTCAGCTCTCTTGTTTTTAATCTCACTACATTTATTGACGGTTGGACGATCCAGAACCGTCTTCAGGCGGTGCTCAATACTGACTTTCAGACGGTGGCAGATATGTTCCCTGCGGTAATTGCCGCAGAGGGCTATACGCCCGCCGATGCAATAAAATTCAAGTCATATCTTTTCGGCGCATATGACACCGTGCTTGAAATAAAGAACATAATTCCTACCTTTACTCTGGCATTCGGTATTTCCTCAATGCATCTTCTGACGGAAGCGTGGACTAAGAAGAATCTTGAAAGAGCGGGTCAGCTTATCAATAATGTTCTGAAATTCATAATGCTTCTCTCTCTTCCCGCAGGCCTCGGAATGGTGGCTCTCTCGGAAGAAATACTTATTCTCATTTACGGCAATAACGCCAATACCGCTCCCGCAATAGAGTATATTGCTCCCATTCTTGCGGCTTACGGTGTTTCCGTGTGCTTCCTCACCCTTGCCCAGCCTATAACAAATATGCTTCAGGCAATAAATCAGAAAATCGTTCCGATAAAAAGTATGGCTCTCGGTGCGGCGGTTAAAATAATTGCAAACTTTATTCTTGTAAGTATTCCCGGAATCAATATCTACGGAGCCGTTGTGGGCTCTTTCCTGTGCAATGTGGTAATGGTGATATGGGGACTCATAGTTCTTAAAAAGCACACGGGGCTCAGCTACAATATGAAGAGCCTTGTCATAAAGCCTCTTGTCTGTGCCGTTGTTTCTTCCCTCGGTGCCTGGGGCGTAAACTTTATCTGTAATCTCATTCTTGAGGGTAAGTATATAAATTCCGTTCTGACGGCGGGAAACATTTCAACCGTAATTGCAGTATGCGCGGCAGTAGTTATTTACGCATTCGCTCTTCTTCTTACGGGGACTCTGTCAAAAAATGATATTTATATGTTCCCCAAGGGAGAAAAAATTGCAAAAGTACTTGAAAAATATAGACTTTTAAGATAAAATAGATTAGTATGTGAAATTTTACGGACGGTAATGAAAATGGTTGATAATTTCAGTTTCAAGGATTTCTATAATATAGACGATCTTCTCGAAATAGTCAGAGTTCTCCGTGCTCCCGGCGGATGCCCTTGGGATGCCGAGCAGACTCACGAAACTATAAGAAAGGATCTTATCGAGGAAACCTACGAGGTAATTGAAGCTATCAACAAAAAAAGTCCCGAAATGCTCCGTGAGGAATTGGGCGATGTGCTTCTTCAGGTAGTTTTTCATACCCTTATTGAAACCGAGCAGGGTAATTTTACCTTCCGTGATGTAACGGATGAAATATGTAAAAAGCTTATTATAAGACATCCCCATGTTTTCGGTGATGTGAGCGTTTCTTCTACTGAAGAGGTGCTTACAAACTGGGATGCCATAAAAATGGATACCAAAAAGCAGAAGACCGTAACCGAAGCCATAGATTCAATACCCCGTGAGCTTCCCGCTCTTATGCGTGCATCAAAGGTACAGAAAAAGGCATCAAAGGTGGGCTTTGACTGGACTGAAATTTCAGGTGCACTCCAAAAGGTAAGAGAGGAAACCGCAGAGGTTGAGCAGGCTCTGGCAAAGGGCAACAGGGAAGAGATAGCGGATGAATTGGGCGATCTTTTCTTTGCCGCAGTAAATGTATCAAGATTTGCGGGTGTTGATGCCGAGGAGGCTCTCACCGCAGCTACCGATAAATTTGCTTCCCGCTTTGCTCTCGTTGAAAAAATGGCAAAGGAAGAGGGCCTCGATATGAAAACGGCAGGCCTCGAAAAGTTGGATGAGCTCTGGGATAAGGCCAAGCTCATATTAAAGGAACAAATGCCGTAAGGCTTTGTAATATATAAGGAGGAAATAGTAATGAATAAGACAGAACTCGTAAATGCAGTTGCAGCTAAGGGTTTTTCCAAGAAGGACGCTGATGTTGCAGTTAAGGCTGTTCTTGACAGCATCACAGAAGCTCTCAAGAAGGGTGAAAAGGTTCAGCTTATCGGCTTCGGTACATTCGAGGTTCGTGAAAGAGCTGAAAAGGAAGCTCGTAACCCCAGAACAGGCGAAACCATCAAGGTTGCAGCTACAAAGGTTCCCGCTTTCAAGGCAGGCCAGGCTCTTAAGGATGCCGTTAAATAATTGAATAAATTATTAAGATAAAGAACCGTACCCACCGTACGGTTCTTTATTTTTTGGTGTCTTTAGGTGTGGAAAAAAATCCGGTTCTACCGGGGGAAAATGAAGAGTAGTGCTGCAAAAAAAACGGGCGAGCTTTATGCAGCCTGATACCGTCAGCAGAAAACTTAAAAAAAACAGAGGTAACACGGATTTTTTTTCCGCATTACCTCTTTTTTGTTCTTAGCAACCTCTCACATTCTGTGGCGGTTTTTCTTTATTTATTCGCTTCTGAGGGCTTCAACGGGGTCTTTCTTTGCTGCAAGTGAGGAGGGGATAAGACCTGCGATGAAGGTAAGTGTTACGCTTATTGCAATAAGTGCGAAGGCGGCGACAACGGGAAGCTGGGCTGCAGCGCCTGTATGTGTGAGGTATTTCAGCATAAGGTTTATCGGTATTTCAAGCAGAAGTGTTGTAAGAATACCGAGTACACCGGCCGATAGACCTATGGTTATCGTTTCTGCGTTGAAAACGCGGGAAATATCGCCTTTTGAAGCACCGATAGCACGGAGTATACCGATTTCCTTTGTTCTTTCAAGAACCGAAATATAGGTGATAATACCTATCATTATTGATGAAACAACAAGAGAGATGGCAACGAAGCAGACAAGAACTACGGTAACGATGTTAAGAACATTTGTGATGGTGCTCATAAGCATACCGATGATGTCCGTGAGTGTAACGGTATAACCGAGATGTCCCTGTTCAACCATCTTTTCGTTATAATAGGCTGTCATAGAGTTGATCTCGTCCTTTGCTTCAAAGGACTTGGGATAAAGGTAAATTGAAGAGGGGGCATCCTCTGTGGAATAGCCGATGGCGGCATAGGTCTTTTCAAGAGAGCATTCGGCATTGAGTGTGTCGATATAAGCCTGCTTGAAGGCAAGCACCTGTTCATCTGAAAGGAAGCCTTCCATAAGCTTTTTCTTGAGGTCTGTCATATCGCTGAAATCAATAAGATCTGCGATATTGAGGTTCATAATATCTATCTGTGAAAGGTCAATGCCCTCCATAAGACTCATAAAGGGAGTAAGGTCAAGATATTTGAAATCAATAACAGAAAGGTCAATGTCTGCAAGTGAGAAATCGTTAACTGTAAGATCTGTGAATTCAAGACCTGTAAGAACATCGGTGTCGGGATGGGAGAGCTGTTCCTTGACAATTTCACTGTTAAAAGTTGCGTCAAGTGCATAGTCCATAAGCTCGGTAGTATAGCCGATGCTTCCCGTACCTGTTGACATAACATTGTTGGGGTCGGGTCTGAGAATACCTACGATGTTTATCTGAACACCCTTTTCAATAAGCTGTTTTACATAGTAGATATTGGAGCTCTGATCACTCCAGAGGCCGGTTTCCTTATCCTTTACGAAATATTCGTGGTTAAGAACAAGTCGGAATTTCATATTGAGGATATCGTCATAGGTGTACTGGTCAACGATGGTGGTATCCATCTGTCCGCCGGATGCCATCATTCCGACCATATCTTCCATGAATTTGTCCTGATTCTTAAGACCGAGAGCATACATAACAAGCTCGTTGATTTCGTTGTTTTTGTCAACAATGAGAACGACCTCGTTATATGCCTCGGGAAGACGACCGTGGATTATCTCATACTGATTTGCGAGAAGCTCGTTATCGCCGATGAGCTCTATCCAGGAGTTTGTTGCCGATGAGGAGAACATATTGGTCATGGAGTTTGTCATTGTTGCCATTGAGGAGGACTGCTCCGTGGAGCCCATAAGAGTATTGAGCATTGCATTGGGATTGACCTTTACGATTCCGTCTGTCGTATCCTCCTTATAGATGTTAAGAGGAGTTTCATACTTGTACTGAATGTCATTGCAAAGCTCGTCAAACTTTTCTCTGTTGTCCTCAATATACTGCTTATATGATTTGAGGTTATTTGCGGTTGACTGGGAAATGAAGGTATTTATCATTTCCGTAAAGGTTGAATTGACATAAATGTTATCAAGGTCGTGGTCGGTTTCAAGAATTGTCGAGCCGATATCCATAAGAGCACCCATAACATTATTCATATCAATGGCTTCCTTTTCAACGGACACGGGCATGGCAAGAAGCAGGTCATTCTGCATTTTGTCTATATAGTTTTCAATACCCGTGGAAAGCGCAAGAACAAGAGAAATACCAATGATACCGATACTGCCCGCAAATGCCGTAAGAATGGTTCTGCCCTTCTTTGTAACAAGGTTTCTGAGGCTGAGTCCGAATGCTGTTCCGAAGGACATGGAGGGCTTTTTGCCCTTCTTTTCCTCTTCAATTCTCTTTTGTGTTTCAGCCCTCTTATCTTCCTCGGTGGGCTCAAAGGGATTTGTATCGTCTGTGATATTACCGTCAAGACAGCTGATGATCCTGTTTGCATATTCGTGTGCAAGGTCGGGGTTATGGGTAACCATAATAATGAGCTTATCCTTTGCTATCTCACGGAGGATATCCATTATCTGAACGCTGGTTTCCGTATCGAGAGCACCTGTGGGCTCGTCGGCAAGAAGAATATCGGGGTTATTTATAAGTGCACGGGCAATGGCAACTCTCTGCATCTGTCCGCCCGACATCTGGCTCGGCTTTTTATATATCTGTTCGCCGAGTCCCACCTGCTCAAGTGCCTTGATGGCTCTTTCCTTTCTTTCCTTTTTTGAAACGCCGGAAAGAGTAAGAGCAAGCTCAACATTGGCAAGAACCGTCTGATGGGGGATAAGGTTGTAGCTCTGGAAAACAAAGCCGATGGAGTGGTTACGGTAGGTATCCCAGTCACCGTCGGTAAAGTCCTTTGTGGATTTCCCGTTGATAACAAGATCTCCCGAGGTGTATCTGTCAAGACCGCCTATGAGGTTGAGCATTGTGGTTTTGCCGCATCCTGAGGGTCCTAAGATGGCGACAAATTCACTTTCTCTGAAATTGATGTTTATTCCTTTAAGTGCACGTACTGTTGTGTCACCTGCAACATAATCTTTTACTATATTTTTAAGTACAAGCATTATTTGTTGCCCTCCCTGGATGATTTCTTTTGTTTCTTGAGCATCTGCTTCTTTGCCTTTTCATAGTGCTTCTGAATCTTCAGCTCATTCTTCTGTGCCTTTCTGGCAGCAGCCGTCTGGCGGCGTATAAGTTTTTCTGCTTCCTTTTCGTCGGGGAGCTTGTTGTTTGCAATTCTTTCAGCCTTTTTCTCGTCAGCCGCAGCCTTTTTCTCGCTTCTGGCCTTTGCCTTTTCGGAAGAAAGCTTTATTTCCTTAAGAGCCTTTTCTTTTGCAGCCGAGGCGAGAGCCTCCTTGTGAGTGTCGCTTGAAAGAGCATCAAGATAAGGAGAGCCTGCGGGTGCGGGGGACGGACTTTTTTCTTCCGCCTTCTTTTTTCTTGAGGGCTGTGTACTCATAGCCTCTACAGCAACACCGCCGCCCTTTATGAGCTTTTTGCTTTCCTTTTCACGGCGCTTTATTTCCTGCTTTCTTCTTCTCTTTTTCTTTAAGTTATCGAGCTTTCCCGTTACGGAAAGAATAACATAGATAAGAACAGCCGCAACAATAACACCGACAGCAATAAGAATTTTAGCCGTTGTTGAAAGAGTAAACTTTTCTTCGTATATGATAGTGGGAATTTCTTCATTTTCGGGGGGAAGCTCCTTTATGGGAGATTCGCTGAAAAGAAGATCACAGAGCCATTCGATTATTTCATCGGTGGTCATTCCCTTGAATTTTTCTGCAATATTGCCCGCATACATTGCGAACATATCGGGCATTCCGTCCTCCGAGGGAGCTGATTCTCCGCTGCCCATAAGCCCTGTGAGAAGACCGCTGTTCTCTTCCATTGAAAGAGCACCTACGAAATATCTCAGAAGTGTGAGGAAAACACCTGCATTGTCAGCGGTGAGATAAGAATAGGTTGCGGGAGCACCGCCCTGTGTCCTCTTGCTGGGGAAGGATTCGAGAGTGCCTATTGTACCGAGGGTCTTTATGTCAAGCTCGGGAAGAGTGATTCCGAGGTCTGCGCCTGAAAGAAGCTCACCCATCATCTTTGAAAGATCCATTTCACCCATATCAGCGAAGGAGGAGCTTAACATATCGCCCATTCCCGCAGTATCAAGCATATATTTCACGGGATAAATAAGGTTTTCTATAACGCTTGTCATATGTCCCGAATTGAAGAAATATACGATATTCGGAAGAATTCTGCAAAGAGTTTTTACAGGTGAGGCGCATACCTCATCAAGAAGCTTTATAATGGGGTCGAGAATATCGCCGATAATATCGGATGTGCCGACGCCCTTTACATACTCATTGTAGCTCTTGATGTTTTCACTCTTACAGCCGAGAGCCTCAAGAAGAGGAATAATTGCCGTATTATATCCGTCAGCACCGGGAATTGTTACAGCATCAAGAAGAGTCACATTCTGACCTGCAAGAACACAGGTGAGAAGAGGAGTAAAGGGGGAGAGAACTCTTGTGACAGCTCTCTTGAAGCCGGCTGAATCTCCGTTATAAAAGCCCCAGGAAAGGGAAGCGGGATTTACTCTGTCCCAGGAGGAGTATCTGTAAAGCTGTCTTGCGGTGTAGGGATAATACTGATAAATTGCATTACCCACACCCGTAGGTGTGACATCCATTCCGAGAAGAGCGAAGAGGGGAGCCGTTTCCTCACTGCCTATCATCTTGAAAACTTCAACAACAAGAGTCGAAACAAGAGAGTTGGAATAGATGGTCTTTCTGAGAGTGCTTTCAATTGTTCCCTCGGGATCGCTTTCCTTTACAAAGTCTGTAAGAAGAGGATCTATCTTATCAAGAAAGCCGAGATAATCGGCTTCGGTGTATGTGGGAGTGAGAGAAACTGCGGTGGATGTGACAGCAGGATAATTCCATGTGAAATTATTGGCGGGGACTCCCTTTAGTGTAAAGAGCGTAACTATTGTCTTTATCATTTCACCGTTTGTCTTTGCGAGCAGCGGATCAATGAAGCCTGATATATCCTCTCCGCCCATAAGAGCGCCCAGCTGATCCTTATTGAGTCTTAATACCTCAATAAGATAATTCATAATAACGATGAAAGAAGCGGCTTCGTCCGTAACAAGTTCGCCGCCCGTTTCCGTAACCGTGGAGGAGAGCTCCTTGAAATCGATGTCGGGAAGCTGAAGCTTAACATCTGAACCGAGTATGGCACTTAAATCAAGTCCCTCGAGAAGCTCGTCAAAATTCATGCTTTCCTCAAGATTTGCGGCACCTGTTATAAGGTCGGAGATACCGGGAATTGTGAATATGCCTGCAATTTTAAGTGAGAGAGGCTCTAAAAGACTTGTTATGGAAGAGGAGAGCTTTCCCGAATCAAGATAGAAGGCAATTTTCGGAAGAGTTCTGCAGATTCCCTTTACGGGATCGTCAAGAATTCTGTCAAGAGCCTTGAATACCATTGAAATTATGTTTTTGATGATATTCTTGTGATTTTTTGCGGCTGCGGCAGAAAAGTCGGAGGAGCTCATAATTTCGGGACAGTCAAGAGCCTTGAGAAGAGGAATGATGGCTGCCGAATAGCCGTCGTCACCCTTTATTGAAATAAGAGAATTTATCTTGACCTCGCCCGAGCACAAAAGGGCATTGAGAAGAGAATTAAAGGGGGAGAGCATTGAAGCGAGGGCATTGGAGAATTCATTTTTTGAATCAATGTCCCACTTGAAATTCTTTGCTGCGTTAAGCACGGCGGCAAGATCTGAGCATGAGGCAATTTTCTTTGAAACACTCTTATAGTCGGAAAGAGCCGAGGACAGAGCGGCGGGAGTAATTTCAACGCCTATCACAGAAAGAGCATCCGCATTTTCACCGAGTGCACCGTAAATGCCCGTAAAAATACCGTTTACGGTCTCATCCTTATAAAGCATCGAATATACTGTTCCCTTGAGATCCTTTGTTTCCTCGTTTGAAGCAAGAATATTCTTGAGAAGAGCATTTAATTTATCAACTGTTTCCAGAGTCTGTTCTCTTGTAACTCCCTCGGGGAATTCCACAGCCCCCGCCGTAAGAGTCAGGACGGGCGACAGGGTAAGTATAACAGCCAGAAGCAGTGTCAGAATTTTATTCAAGTGTTTCACAGCTTTCACCTCTCATTGCAGATGCGTTGTTTTTTATCAGCGTAATTGCCGAGTCAACAACGGTTTGCCTTATTTTTTCAATGGGATAAGGCTTTTCGTGTAAAATTGCGTCGGAACATACAGAGCCTGTCATATCAATTACGATAAAGGCTGTCATATGCGCCCCCTCGGCGGTATATCCGAGAGATATCATATTTCCTATAAGCTTTTCGTAGATGGAATATATTTCAGCATCGTAGAATTCGGGAAGATTCTTAAGACAGGAGGAGATATTTTTTGTCATCACGGGAAGTATCTCCTTGTTTTTTATCATAAAATCAATAAAGCAGTTGAGAAATTTCTTTATGAGCTCAAAGAAATCCGCTTCGGACGAGCTTTCGGATAAAAAGGTCTCGCGGAGGATCTCCTTCATATATTCTGTGCTTTTATAGAGAATTATCTGTTCGAGCAGATCGCTTTTGTCCTTGAAATAAAGATAAAAAGTACCTCTTGCAATTCCCGCCGCCTTTACAATGTCGTCAATGGCGGTTGAGTTCACCGAGGAATCTCTGAAAAGGGAAAATGCAGTATCAAGTATTTTCATCTTTTTTTCTATCTTTTTTAAATCAGATGACATAAAATACTTTCCTTTTTAACGGAGTATAATTAATTATATTTAAATAATTCTTAAAAAAATGACAATTTGTCATTTGTTTATTTATTGTTAATATCAGATGAACATTATTTAACTCAAATAGCATACCAAAAAAGTGACAAACTGTCAATTATTTTATTTATATATATTATATTATTAACAAATAGTTTACAATTAAGGAATAGAAAATCCCACACTGCAGCTTTCAGTGTGGGATTTTCACCGTAGTATTATTCAATCGAAATGAGTGTCAGAGCTTATTCACCCTTGTTGACGGTAAGCTGAGGATAGGGAATGGTGATGCCTTCCTTGTCAAAAGCGTATTTCACATCTCTTATGAGATCAAAATAAACATCCCAGTAGCTTTCAGCCGAGCACCATGCTCTTACTGTATATTCGAGAGCACTGTCCTTATGAGCGGAAAGTCTTACAAAGGGAGCGGGATCCTTCATTACGAGTTCGTGGCTTTCAATAACGCCGAGGATGGTTTCCTCAACCTTTTTTATATCATCGTTATAGGATGCCTGGAAGGTGAGATCGACTCTTCTTTCCTTGAGTGCGGAAACATTTGTAAGTGTAGCATTTGAAATGGTGGAATTGGGAACAATGATCCTTCTGTTATCAACGGTCAGCACCTTTGTATGGAAAATACTGATGTCCTCGACTGTGCCGACGATATCACCTGAGGTAATAAAGTCACCGACGGAGAATGGCTTGAATACGAGAATGATAAAGCCGCCGGCAATATTTGAAAGAGAGCCCTGAAGAGCAAGACCGACAGCAAGACCGCAGGAGCCGATTACCGCAATCATTGAGGTCATGGGAACACCGAGAATGGCAAGAGCGGTAATTCCGATAAGCACCTTGAGAGAAACCCCGAGAACGCTTCCTATAAAGCCCTTGGTGGATACATCCATCTTTGAAAATGCCTTCGCATTCATAAGCTTCTTTGTAAGAAGCCCCGTGAGCTTGAAGCCGATAATAAGAACAATAAGAGCACCGATAAGCTTTCCGCCGTAGGTTACTGCAAATTCCTGTAACAGATTGATGAGATTCTTTACATATTCATCTGTTTCTGCGAGGCTTGTGGGGATATCCGTAAGCTCGGACACACCCTCTTCAAGGCCCTGAACAAATTCCGAAATTGTTGTGGATTCAACTGTAAGTTTCATTATTTATTTCTCCTTTGTTTTTTTACATTGGAATTTTATCATTTATCGGCTTCTTTTGCAAGAAAAAAATGCTTTTTGTCAGTTTTTATTGAAAGAATTACAAGAGCGGGAGCGTTTATAAGCACCATAAGGGTGTTGAAGATATCCGTAAGCTCCCATAAAAGTGAGGACGGACAGACAGTGCCGAGAAAAACGAAAGCAAGAGAAGAGAGGGTGTAAAGCCCCGTGCTCCTTTCGGAAAAAAGAAAAACAGCAGAGGACTTTCCGAACAGATTCCAGCCGATAATTGAAGCAAAAGCAAAGAAGAGTACGGAGAGGCTTGTGAAAACCGATGCCCCTTTCATACCTAAAACAGAGGAAAAAGCGGATACCACGGCAAAAGAGCCCGAGTTAATTCCCGCTTTCGGAGTATCTCCCGTAAAAAGCACGGTAATAATACACAGAGCCGTGAGAGTGAGCATAACAAAGGTGTCCGTAAAAACACCCGTTACAGCGAGAGTTCCCTGAAAATACGGCGACGGGGCATCGCTTATGGCGTGAGATGAGGCGGTAGAGCCCATTCCCGCTTCATTGGTGAAAAGTCCTCTTTTTACCCCCTGTCCGATAACCGTTTTAAGGCTTATTCCCGTAAAAGCACCGCCGAGAGCCTCGGGACGGAAGGCACCCTTGAAAATAAGATAAAATGCCTCGGGAATTTCCCTGAAGTTTTTAATGAGAACAGCGAAGCACACCGCAAAATACAGTCCCGCCAAAACGGGAACGGTCAATTCCGAAAAGCGGGCGACTGCCTTAGTTCCCCGAAGAAGGACGGCAGATGCCGCGAGGACAAGAAGCACCCCCGTGACAAAAAAGGGAAAGGAGAAGCTTTCGTTAAGGGATACCGCTATGGAATTTGACTGTACGGCAACTCCCGTAAGGCCTAATGCTATGACGGAAAAAAGAGAAAAGGCGGATGCAAAATACTTTCCCGCCCTGCTTCCGACGGCACGGTATATATAATATGCCGCCCCTCCGGTGATTTCACCGTCAGCCGTTTTCTTTTTTGTCAGCTGTGAAAAAACACCCTCCGAAAAAGCAGTGGCCATACCGAAAAAGGCAGAAACCCACATCCAGAAGACAGCTCCGGGGCCTCCTTGGAGGATCGCCGCTCCCGCACCTACTATATTTCCCGTGCCCAGCTGTGCCGCAAGTGAAGTGCAAAGGGCGGAAAAGGGGCTTATCCCCTTGGTCTTTTCTCTGTGAAAAAGTCCCGAATATGTATTTTTAAGACCCTCTCCCAGTCCTCTTATCTGTATGAAGCCTGTTTTCACCGTGAGAAATATCCCTGTAAAAAGCAGTACTGCCGAAAGCAGATAATCGGTGAGAAATGAGGCGATAAGGTCAAACAGCATAAAAATCCCCCTCGGGACAAATATATGCCGAGGGGGGACAGCTTATGAATCAGCCGATCACGGTAAGCTTATCTGTGTTTATAACAGTGCCTGCACCGTTCATATTGTAGGTTCCTTCAAGAAGAATGTAGTCGCCTATAGCGGGAACGGTATCGGTCTTTGTAAAGTGCATATTCCAGCTTTCGTTATAATAGGGATGCTGAATGGTATTGTCCGTAAGAGCTCTTCCGAAAACACGGACTGTCTTATCGGCAAATTTATCCTTATGCTGAAGCATATTGATTATTTCAACACGGACAAGAGTGGGGCTCATTGTTGTCATATCCATATCAAAGCCCGCATTTTTGAAGCTGTCGGTAGTTTCAAGGCTTACATCCTTGAGCCAATATCCGTCAAGAGCGGCATCATTCTTTTCCATTGTGCCCTGAAGCTTTATGTAAGAGCCGGGCTCGGGAAGCTCCGTTCCCTCGGGCATTACGAATTCCCACTGATAGTCACAGCACTTGGTGTTATCTGCATAGCCCCATACATAGTAGCGTGTGACATCACTGTAGGCATCATAAAGCACGGCAAAGGTTCCGTCCTTCTTAAAGGTCTTGCCCTCATAGGAAGCACCGTTATCATTGTAGAAAAGATCAACATAGGCGGCGTATTCCATCTGGTCGAATTTTTCTTTCATCCCTGTTTTGAGCTCTCCGTCCGAAAGAAGAGCATCTGCGGTGGGATTTGTGACACCCGTATCATTGCTTCCTTCGGTGGTGTCATCGTTATTTGCACCGCCCGAACAGGCGGCAAGGCATAAAATGACCGAAACTGTAAGAAGAAGAGATATAAGCTTTTTCATAATTATTTTCCTTTCCTGCCGATAAGGGCAAAAACAATAAATACAACAATATCAATAGCCACTATTGTGGAGCCGACGGGAGTTGACCATAAAATTGATACTAAGATTCCCGTAAGTGAGCATATCACCGATACTGCAGCCGAGCAGATAACAACGCTCTTGAAGCTCTTGAAAACTCTCATAGCCGAAAGTGCGGGGAAGATAACGAGAGCGGAAATAAGAAGAGAGCCTACAAGATTCATTGCAAGAACGATTATGACCGCTGTTATGACCGCAATAAGAAGATTATACAGAGAAGCCTTTGTGCCCGTTGCCGTCGTAAAGGTCTCGTCAAAGGTAACGGCAAAGATCCTGTTATAGAAGAAAATAAAAACAAGAATTACGATTATTGACATTGCAATGCAAAGCCATACATCGAATTTTGACAGGGTAAGAATTGAGGTCGAACCGAAAAGGGTCGTGCAGACATCTCCGCTGACATTTCCCGAGGAGGAAAAAACATTCAGAAGAAGATAGCCTATTCCGAGAGATGCTACCGAGAGCATTGCAAGAGAAGCATCGCCCTTTATTTTTGCATTCTGTCCCGTGGCAAGAAGCACTACTGCGGCAATGACGGTTATGGGTAAAACCAGTATCATTTCGTTGGTAAGACCGACGATTCCCGCAACAGCCATAGCGCCGAATGCCACATGGGAAAGTCCGTCGCCGATAAAGGAAAACCTTTTAAGCACAAGAGTGACACCGAGAAGAGATGAGCAGAGTGCTATAAGCACGCCTACAATGAGAGCATTCTGAACAAATTCATACTGCATATAGGAAGAGAGCTTTTCAAGCATTTCCATCGACGCCACCTCCCGTATTTTCGGTAAATGTCCGTCCGATATCCGTTTTTATGTAATCTTCCTTTGTTCCGAAGAAGAGGGGAGTGTGGCTGATATGAAGAATATGAGAGGCATATTTCACAGCCGCCGAGATATCGTGGGACACCATAATAACCGTGATACCGTCCTCACGGTTGAGCTTATTTATAAGCTCGTACATTTCCTTGGTTACCTTGGGGTCAAGCCCTGCAACAGGCTCATCAAGAAGAAGCATTTTTTCTGCGGCACATAGGGCGCGGGCGAGAAGGACCCTCTGCTGCTGACCGCCCGAAAGCTCCCTGTAGCATCTTTTTGAAAGAGAGGTGATATTCATTCTCTCCATCTGCTTTTCTGCAAGGGCCTTCTGCTCTTTAGAATAAAAGGGACGAAGACCGCATTTGTTGAGAAGCCCCGACATAACGATTTCCCTGACACAGGCGGGGAAATCCTTTTGTACCTCTGTCTGCTGAGGCAGATAGCCTATTTCCCTTGCCTTAAGACCGTCTCCCGTGGAAATGCTTCCCGACATAGGGCTTTTAAGTCCGAGCAGTGCTTTTATCAGAGTGCTTTTTCCCGCACCGTTTTCTCCTACTATGCAAAGGTAATCCCCCGCATTTACCGAGAAGCTGAGATGCTCGGTCACGGTCTTTCCCTCATAGCCCAGAGTAACATCATCACATATAAGTTGAGCCATAATTTATTCCTTTCTTAAGAAAGTGCAGTTTTTATTACCTTAAGATTCTCTTCCATGATTTCAATATAAGAAGTGCCGAGTTTGTCCTTTGTTACGGACTGCATTGAGTTGAGAGTAAGGATATCCTGATCCTTGTTCTTTGTAGCATTCCTTACTGTTTCGGCAACAGAGCCGTCAGCAGTTTCCGTTATAACGATACAAGAAAGACCCAGCTCATCGGTTTTTTCCGCAAGTCTTGTTACCGTTTCAAAGCTCGCTTCGCTTTCTGCCGAGCAGCCCGAAAAGGCGGCAGCATACTTTATCCCGTAATCATTTGTAAGATATATAAAGGGGAAGCGGTCGGCAAAGATGATCGTATCCTTCGGACACTTTCCGATTTCTTCGGTAAAGCTCTTGTCAAGGGAATCGAGCTTATTTCTGAATATGTCGAAATTCTCCTGATATTTATCCTTATTTTCGGGATCCTTGTCCTGAATCACATTCTTTATGATCTCAGAAAGTCTTAAGGCATTTTTAAGAGAAAGCCATATATGCTCGTCATGCTGATGGTTATGCTCTTCACCCTCGTGAATATGCTCCTCTTCTCCTATTGCCTCAACACAGAAAAGGCTGTCCTCGGGAAGATTTCCCATCATATCAAGAACCACCGTTTCTTCATTCTTCGAGGTCGCAAGTGCATCCTTTACCCAGCTGTCGCTTGTGCCCCCCGTGTAAATAAAAATATCGGCAGAGGAAATGGTAATAATGTCTGCGGCAGAGGGCTGATAGGAATGAAGATCCGTGCCCGAATCAAGAAGAAGCGTTATATCGATATTCCCGCTGTCACCCGTAATACTTTTAACCCAGTCATAATAGGGAAAAACAGTGCAGACAATGTTGATCTTTTCGTCCTTTTCGGGAGCATCTGAGCAGGCTGAAAGAAGCCCTGCCGATAATAAAAGTACAAGTAAAAGTGCCATGGATCTCTTTATCATTTTCTTATCTCTCCTTTAACTGACAATCCTTGCAGAAGCCGAAAAGCGTTGTGCTGTCGGGCATTACCGCAAATTCGCTTTCTCCGAGTATCTCGTTTAACACCTGCTCGCTGAATTTATGCCTCATATGAAGAAGCTTTCCGCATTCGGTGCATTTGAGATGCAGATGGTGATGGCATTCATCCCCGC
This sequence comes from Oscillospiraceae bacterium, assembly GCA_015066205.1. Lineage (GTDB taxonomy): Bacteria > Bacillota > Clostridia > Oscillospirales > Acutalibacteraceae > RUG806. The sequence continues at coordinate 55,196 of SVOV01000002.1, read as the reverse complement.
CTGCTATCTGATATAAAAACTGCCTTGAATTTCCCTTGACGAATCTTTTTACCGTGCCCTTGTCAACAAGCTGACCGATAAGGCGGTATACCGTGCTTTTTCCCGGTGCATCCTCGGAAAAGCTCTCAAGCTCAGCCGAAAGCTGTTCAACGGAAAACTGTCGCTCGGGGTGCTTGCTCAGGAATTCAAGAAGCATTTCCTTCTGATGAGTTTTATATGTTGCCAATGTTTTACACCTCAATTTGAGAATTACTCTCAATTTATTATACATAATTTTCCCTCAAAGTCAATAGCAAAGAATCAATTGAAATGCTTATTTTTTTATGGTAATATAAAAATATACTTTAATTTGCGGAGAAGAATATGGCAAAGACAGAAATACTTGCTCCCGTAGGCGGGAAAGAACAGCTTTTGGCGGCGGTAAGAAGCGGTGCGGATGCCGTTTATTTCGGTGCCTCCTCCTTTAATGCAAGAAGAAATGCCGATAATTTCAGCGATGAGGAATTTATATCGGCTGTAAGCTACTGCAGAGAAAGAGGAGTAAAGGCATACATAACTCTTAATACTCTTATAAAGGATTCCGAGATGAATGAATTCTCGGAAACTCTTGCTCTTATCGCAAAAAGCGGTGCGGATGCCGTAATAGTTCAGGATATGGGTGTTTTTGAAAGAGTAAGAAGCTGCTGTCCCGATATCCCCGTTCACGCTTCAACGCAGATGGCTGTTCATAATGTCAGCGGTGCAAAGCTTCTTGAAAGCCTCGGCTTTTCAAGAATAGTTCTTGCAAGAGAACTGAGCATTAAGGAGATACGGGAAATTACCTCCTCGGTGAAAACCGAAATTGAGGTCTTTGTTCACGGAGCGCATTGTATGAGTGCCTCGGGAATGTGTTATATGAGCTCCGTATTCGGTGCGAGAAGCGGCAACCGCGGTCTGTGTGCCCAGCCCTGCAGACTTAATTTCAGGTATAAAAACAGAGAATATGCACTGTCCTTGAAGGATATGTGTCTTGTTGACGGAATTCATGAGCTCATTGAAGCGGGAGTTACCTCTCTTAAAATTGAGGGCAGAATGAAACGCCCCGAATATGTAGCCGCCGCGGTTACTGCCTATAAAAGAGCGGTAAAGGGTGAAAAGCCCGATATAACTGCTCTTCAGAATATTTTTTCAAGAAGCGGCTTTACAAACGGCTATGCTGCGGGAAAAAGAGATCTTTCAATGTTCGGCTACAGGACAAAGGAGGATGTGCTTTCGGCAAAGGAAAGCCTTGCCGAGGTTGAAAATACCTATAAAAACGAAAATCCTCTTGTCGGTGTGTCAATGAAATTTACCGTAAGAGATAATGAACCGTCGGTGCTTGAAATTTCTGACGGCAAAAACACGGTGACAGTTACGGGCGCCGTTCCCGAAAGGGCAATAAAAGCCCCCCTCAGTGTTGAAAGTGCCGAAAGATCCCTTAAAAAGCTGGGTTCGACCTTCTTTTACCCCGAAAAAACAGAATGTGATATTTCGGACGGTCTTATGCTTCGTGCCTCCGATATCAATGCTCTCAGAAGAGAAGCCACGGATAAGCTTACAGCTTTAAGAGGAAATAAAGCTCCGTATTCTTATTCTCCCTATGAAAGACCGCTGTTTTCTGTTTCAAGGTGGGGTGAGCCGAAGCTATATCTTTCTTTTATGAGCTTTGACAGTATTCCCGATGATGCGGATGCTGATATGTTCATTCTTCCTCTGACAGAAATTCTCAGAACCCCTGATAAAGCGAAGGCTTTTCCGGAAAGGCTCATTGCAAGGCTTCCCGCCCTTATATATCCCGAAAGCGAGAAAAGGCTTCTTTCCGAGCTCAAAAAACTGCCGGATATGGGGATTAATAAGGTTCTCTGCGATAATATCGGTGCTCTGGCTCTTACAAAAGAGGCGGGGCTCGAGCCTGTCGGCGGTGCGCTTCTCAATATAATAAATTCCGATTCTGCGGAAAAATACTATTCTCTCGGTGTAAAAGCTCTTACCGTTTCCCCCGAAGCCTCCTTCAGGAGCATAAAGACTCTTAAGACCCGAGCGGATACGGGACTTGTGGTGTACGGATACTTACCGCTGATGCATTTCCGCTGCTGTCCGCTTCAGAGTGAAACGGGATGCGCAAGGTGTGAGGGCAAGGGCGAAATTACGGACAGAAGGAATGAAAGCTTCACCGTTTTATGCGAAAACAGAAAGTACAGCGTGCTTTATAATTCTGTGCCCTTATATGTGGGGGATAAGGCTCTTCCCGATGTGTCATTTGTAATTATGAGCTTTACGACAGAGCCAAAAGGGGAGATAAGAAAAATTATTTCCGCTTATAAAAACAAAAAAGCCCCCGCGGGCAGAAAGACCGCAGGGCTTTATGAAAGAGAGCTTCTCTGATTACTTAAAAAAATCCCACTCTGGAGCCTTTTCAAAGGAAAGAGGCTTTTTCGTTTCCGGGTCGGTAAAGGAAAGACCCGAGGAGAACAGGGCAATAAAGGGCAGATTTGCCTTTGAGCCGTATTTGCCGTCACCTAATACGGGGTGCTGTCTTGATGAAAACTGCACTCTTATCTGATGTGTTCTTCCTGTGTGAAGCTTTATTTTAACAAGAGAAAGACCGTTTTTTCTTTCAGTGACCTTATATTCGAGAGAGGCTTTTTTTACTCCCTTTCTCTCCCTTTTTACAACAAAGGATTTGTTCTTTTTTGAATCCTTGAACAAGAGATCCGTGAGAGTGTCCTCATCAGGAAAAACCTCGCCGTGGACAAGGGCGGTATAGGTTTTTGTCATACGGTTTTCCGCTATTTCCTTTGTAAGAAATGCGGCGGCTTCCTTTGTTTTGGCATATACCATAATTCCCGAGGTCACCGTATCAAGGCGGTGAACGGGATATATCTCACAATTCAGCTGTTCTTTTAATAAGCTGACGGCATTTTCTCCCGCAGCTTCTTCGCTGGGAATTCCCGCCGGCTTGATTATGACTGCAATAAGGCTGTTTTCGCACAGAATTTCCATAAAATTCCTTTCGGTAAATCAAAAATAAATTTCTATCAGATAATATAAACGTAACATTATCCCGAAATATGATAAAATTGTGACATTTATGTTAATCTTCAATAATTCATCAGAAAAAACTTGCATTGATAGAAATAAGATGTTATTATTAGTATGCAAGATATTCTAATCTGTATAAGTGCAGTTTGGTTATGAAAGGAGAGAAATAAAATGCCTGAAATCACAACAAACGAAGTTTCAACTGATGAGCTTACCCTTAAGCCCAATAAGTCAGAAAACGCTGTAGAATTCCTCAGCTACTGGTCACAGTGGCTTGCTGCTATCATTGATATCATCAAAGGTTTCTTTGACAGAATCTCTGAAGCTTTTAATTCTGCTGAATAATTTTTTAATTATTTATAAATCTAAAAAAGGAAAGAGGTGCACACAATGGCAGTTACTGAATACATCGCAATGTTTGCTGAATACTTTGTAATGTTTATCAACATGATCAAGGAATTCTTCGCAGGTCTCGGCGGCTCAGCTACTACTCCCGAAGAAGATGCTGAATAATTAATTGACTTTTGCCCGTATTGACGGGATGAAAAATAGCTTATGCTAAAAAGCCGACGGATAACCCGTCGGTTTTTTCATTATATAAAGATTTATTCAGTGCAGAAAAATGTTACTGTTGTGTTAACGGTACAATGAATCTTTGTGAAAATGTTGAGAAAAATCGTAGAAAAATAAAAAATTTCGGTTTAGGTGTTGAATTTTTATTTTCATTGTGTTAGTATAAAGGTGCGATTTTTTATCGTAATACTGATTGCGAGGTGAAAACATAATGACATGGGATAACGATTACGCTTACATTCAGGTTTTCATTGATTTCCTTAAGCAGATTCTTGAAATGATCAAGAGCCTTTTCAGCGGCGGCGCAGCTAAGGATGAAACTGAAGACGAAAATGCTGATGCATAAGTTTTTTTAATTAACACAGATCTGTATTAAAGAAAAGCGTTCGGACACCGAACGCTTTTCTTTTTTCTTTTATGACGGTATTTTGATACTGTTTTTTTGTTTTTCTTGATAAAAAGAAAAAATTTATATAAAATACAGATATTAAACGAATATTTGTGTTTTTTCTGCGTCTTAAAGGGTGAGGAGGGATAAAATGGATGATAATGCTATAATAGAGCTCTATTTTCAAAGGAATGAATCAGCTGTCAGAGAAACTGCCGTAAAATACGGCGGGTTTATCCGTTATGTTGCCTTCGGTATTACGGGAAATAATGAAGATACCGAGGAATGTGAAAATGATACCTATCTTAAGATATGGAATTCCGTTCCGCCCGAAAGACCCGAATATTTTAAGGCATATATTGGAAAAATTGTCAGAAACTGCGCTATCGGTATATGGAGAAAAAATACCGCTTCAAAAAGAAACGGCGGTCTTACGGTGCTTCTTGATGAGCTTTCCGAATGTATTCCCTCAAAGGAGAGCGTTGAGGACGAATTTCTCGTCAGAGAAACGGCGGAAATCATAAATGCCTTTCTCGGGACTCTTTCCAAGGAGGACAGAGCCGTCTTCATTCTTCGGTATTATTACGGGGACAGTATAAAAAATATAGCAGAAAGGGCTGCCCGTTCCCCTTCTGATATATCATCTAAATTATTCCGAATCAGAAACAAACTGAAAAAAGAACTTGAAAAGGAAGGTGTTGCGGTATGAAAAAAGAAGATCTGTTTATTGCAATGTCTGATATTGACCCCGCTTTTTTGGATGAAGCCGAGGCTTTTCAGGTAAAAAAGAAAAAGCGCCTCGTTCCCTTTATCATTTCCCTTGCAGCCGTTTTTGCCGTGATAATATCACTTGCTCTTATAAATGAATTCGGCGGTGAAGAGCTTCTTCCTGAAAACCATACATCAAATGAAAGTGTTCAGGATATTGATAACAGCTCTCAACAGTCCCAGCAGAACAACAGCAGCGGTGAAGGCAACAAAACCGAGTATTCCCCAATTAAAGGTACTGTTCTTGCAAAGGCAGAATATCCCGAAATGGTGCAGTATCCTATTCTTGCAGAATCCGCCGATCCCGATTTCTATAACACAGAAGAGTACAGGCAAAACTATGAAGACTGGAGAGAGCAGGAGTATGAATATCTCGGTACGGAAATTGACAGCCGTCCCGTAAATGAATTCTCATTTGCTCTTTTTGATAAGCTCTTATCGGAAGAGGACGGACTCAATAAAGCCGTTTCACCAGTAAATATCTATATGGCGCTGAGTGTACTTGCGGAAACCTGCGGCGGAAATACGAGAAAGCAGATCCTTGACGCTCTCGGGGTGACCGATATAGAAGCTTTAAGAGAAAACGCTTCTGCCATATGGAAAAAAAACTTTATGAATGACGGTGCAACAAAGAGCGTTATTGCAAATTCTCTGTGGCTCAGTGACGATGTAAAGTATAAAAAGCAGACCGTTCTCACTATTGCCGAAAAATACCTATCTTCCGTACATTCGGGAAAAATGGGTACAGAGGGCTACAATAATATGATAAATGCCTGGATAAACGAGCAGACAGACGGAATGTTTTCTCCTGATGTAAAAACGGGAAAGGATACGGTGTTAGCTATTGCCTCTACCGTGCTTTTCAATGCCAAATGGCAGTCAGGCTTCTTCAAGGGAGAAACCGAAGAGGGTATTTTCCATTCTCCGTCGGGGGATAAAAAAGCCGATTTTATGCACAGAAAGACACAGATGCTCTATTTCTGGGGTGAAAAATATACTGCGGTCTATATGGATTTTGATATGACGGGCAGAATGTGGTTCATTCTTCCCGATGAGGGCTTTACACCTGAAGAGGTTATGAGTGAAAAGGAGCTTCAGGATATTCTTCTTTTACCCGTAAATCTTTTCTATTCCCATAAGAATGCCGCCCCTGTTATGGTGGATCTCTATGTTCCCGCCTTTGATATATCAAGCGAAAGCAGACTTATTGATACTCTTTCTGAAATGGGAATAACCGATGTCCTCGATCCCGTGAAAGCCGATTTTTCGCCCCTTTCCGATGAAAGACCCATATATTTATCCGAGGCTATGCACAATGTAAGGGTAAAGGCGGATGAGGAGGGTGTTTCAGCCGCCGCTTATACACTTATGCTTGAGGCTACCGGCTCAATGCCTCCCGAGGAAGAGGTCTTATTGAGATTTGACCGTCCCTTCGGCTTTGTGATAACCCACGACAGTGAAACCGTGCTTTTTGCAGGTGTAGTCAACGAGCCGTAAAATCAGCCGCAGCGGAGTGTTCTTCCGGACACTCCGCTGTTTTTTTGTAAGCTGTTGCTGTTGCTTTATAATATGATATATGATAAAATATATATAATAAAGTAAAAGGAGAATTTTTATGGCAGAAAAAATTTCTCTCAGGGAGCTTAAATTCTATGCAAAACAGGCAAGCGAAGCCTATGTAAACGACCCCGTTTATGTATTTGCCTGTAAAAACGAAAAGATCCGTAAGAAATTTATCTATCACTGGCTGCTGCTTCGGCTCAATTCCTCAAGAAAAAAGGATATTTTCTATTTCGACGATGAAAAAAGAGGACTTCTTATTCTCCGCGAAGCCCATTATGATTATACCATGCTCCAGTTTCTCAAGTGCCCCAACTGGGTATTCCTTGTTCTTTACTGGCCTATAACGCTCAAAGCCCTTCTCGCTTATTCCCATCTTGATAATTCCGAAATATTTGATGAAAAGACCTATATCATTTCTCCCGTCTTTGTTGCAAAGGAGCATCAGGGAAAGGGAATTGCAACAAGGCTTATAAAAATGGGACTTGAGGATATGAAAGAAAAGGGCATAAAGGTAGGGCTTGAAACACAGAACCCCGAGAATGTGGGCTTTTATGAAAAGCTCGGCTTCAGGGTAGTTAAAGAAGAGTATTATAAGCTTGAAAAAATAAAGAATTTCTATATGCTCAGTGAATAAAAACATTCGCACCGTAGCTTCAGAGCGAAAAGGTTTTTTGTCACAAAGTAAATAAATTCCTGTATATTAAAAAAGCAGTCCGTGAAAACTCACGGACTGAATTTTTATGCTATTGTGGGCTTAAGAGCATTTGTGTTTTTTGCAGTGATCCTTGCGGGATTCCTCTGAATCACGGGAAGCTCACCCTCTGTAACACATTCCTTTGTTACGGTGATCTTTTCAATGGTCGCATCCGAGGGAGCCGTGTACATAATGGGAAGAAGCACCTTTTCCATTATTGCACGAAGTCCTCTTGCGCCCGTTTTCTTTTCAAGGGCGGATCTTGCAATTTCAGTGAATGCCTCGGGAGTGAACTCAAGCTCAACATTATCAATGCTGAAAAGACCCTGATACTGCTTGTAAAGGGAGTTCTTAGGCTCCTTGAGAATTCTTATAAGAGCTTCCTCGTCAAGGTTCTTTAGGGCTGTGAGCACGGGAAGTCTTCCCACAAGCTCGGGAATAAGACCGAACTTTACAAGGTCCTGAGGAATGACCTTGCTCATAATTGCATTTTCGTCAAGCTCCGATTTTATAAGGATCTCCGAGCCGAAGCCGAGAACGGAATTGCCCATTCTCTTTTCAACTATTTTTTCAATGCCGTCAAATGCACCGCCGCAGATGAAAAGAATATTGCTTGTGTCTATCTGTAAAAATTCCTGCTGGGGATGCTTTCTTCCGCCCTGCGGGGGAACATTTGCAACCGTGCCCTCAAGAATCTTCAGAAGAGCCTGTTGAACACCCTCACCGCTTACATCACGGGTAATGGAGGTGTTTTCGCTTTTTCTTGCAATTTTATCGATTTCATCAACATAAATGATACCGCGCTCAGCCTTGTCAATGTCAAAATCAGCGGCCTGTATAAGTCTTAAGAGAATGTTTTCAACATCCTCACCTACATAGCCCGCTTCCGTAAGGGTAGTGGCATCTGCAATGGCAAAGGGTACATCAAGAGTCTTTGCAAGTGTCTGTGCAAGGAAGGTCTTGCCCACACCCGTAGGGCCTAAAAGCAAGACATTGGATTTTGTTATTTCAACATCGGTTTTTGCTTTTCTGTAAATTCTCTTGTAGTGGTTGTAAACTGCTACAGAAAGAGCAATTTTTGCTTCGTCCTGCCCGATAACATATTCATCAAGCTTTGCCTTGAGCTCCTCGGGCTTTGGCAGAATTCTCGGTGAGGGAGATTTCTTCTTTGAGCTCTTTTTCTCGCTATCGCCCGAAGAGATGATATTGACACAGTTTTCAATACATTCATCACATATAAATGCATTGGGACCCTGAATAAGCATAGACACCTGCTCCTGGGTTCTGCCGCAGAACGAACAGCGGATCCTTTCTTTGTTGTTGGGATCGTCGTATTTAGCCAATGGATTTTCCTCCCGCTTTTATCTGTTATAGAGAACCTTGTCGATAAGACCGTATTCGAGAGCCTCTTGGGCACTCATAAAATTGTCGCGGTCTGTATCCTTTTCGATGATCTCAATGGGCTTTCCTGTTTCCTTTGCAAGGATCTCATTGAGCTTCTGTCTTGTCTTTAAGATATGGTCAGCGGCTATCTTGATATCTGATGCCTGACCTCTTGCACCGCCGAGAGGCTGATGTATCATAATTTCTGCGTTGGGAAGAGCATATCTCTTACCGGGTGCGCCTGCTGCAAGAAGAAATGCACCCATGGATGCTGCCATACCCATACAGATGGTTGAAACATCGCATTTGATGTAGTTCATTGTGTCAAAAATTGCAAAGCCTGCAGAAACAGAGCCGCCGGGAGAGTTGATATAAAGAGAGATATCCTTATCGGGATCCTGTCCTTCAAGGAAAAGAAGCTGTGCCACAACAAGACTTGCCGTAACATCGTTGACCTCTTCGGAAAGAACAATGATTCTGTCATTGAGAAGGCGGGAATAAATATCATATGCTCTCTCACCGCGGTTTGTCTGTTCAATAACGGTGGGTACAAGTGACATATAGGGATTAGGTAACATAACGGATTCCTCCTGTTTGATTTTTAAAAGAACGGTCGGAGAAAAATATCCCGACCGTTCCGGTATTTGCGGAAAATTTTTCGGGAAACATCTGCTGAAAAATTCCTGCTTTCGGTATTTTTCATATTGATTATATCATACCGAACCTTAAATTATGCTGACAGGAAAACTTTTCCTTTTATATGCTTGACCGATTTACCGAAATTATTCAGCTGCTGCTTCTTCAGCAGGTGCTTCCTCGGCGGGAGCCTCTTCAGCCTTTTTCTTTGTTGTCTTCTTTGCGGCGGGCTTCTTTGCAGCCTTCTTCTTGGGCTCGCCCTCTGCCTTTGCGTTTGCGAAGATGATTTCGTCAGCCTTTCTTGCCTTGAGCTCCTTCTTTACTGTTTCGGGTAAAACAGCCTTCTTTACGACCTCAAGATCAACGCCGTACTTTTCAGCCATAGCTGTCATTTCGGCATCAACATCCTCGTCAGTAACCTCAACGCCTTCAAGCTCTGCGATCTTTTCAAGAGCAAGCTCGATCTTTACATCCTTGAGAGCTCTGTCCTTGTAGGTCTCTTTGACGGAATCTACTGTCATTCCGAGATAACCGAGATACTGCTCAAAGGGAAGACCCTGAGATTCAACATTATACTTGAATTCGGAAACCATATTGTCAATAGTTCTGTTAACCATAGCCTCGGGAATTTCTTCGGTTACGAGCTCACTGAGCTTATCATAGATATCGTTCTTGAAAGCGGATTCGGAAGACTTCTGCTTGCTTTCTTCAAGAGTCTTTCTGATATCAGCCTTGTATTCATCAAGTGTATCGAATTCTGAAACATCCTTAACAAAATCATCATCAAGAGCGGGAAGCTCCTTAGCCTTGATAGCGTGAAGCTTGATCTTGAATACTGCGCTCTTACCTGCAAGGTTTTCTGCATATTCCTCGGGGAAGGTAACATTTACATCGAATTCATCACCGATATTGTGACCGATGATCTGCTCTTCAAAGCCGGGGATAAAGGAGCCTGAACCGATCTCGAGCTCATACTCTTCAGCCTTGCCGCCGTCGAATGCCTCGCCGTCTGTAAAGCCTTCAAAGTCGATAACTGCGATGTTGCCGTTTTCAACAGCCTTATTCTCAACAGAGATGATTCTTGCATTCTGCTCAAGCTTTCTCTGGATGTCTGCGTCAACCTCTTCGTCTGTAACCTCAACGGGAGCCTTTACGGCTGAAAGACCCTTGTAGCCGTCAATGGTGATCTCGGGCTTAACGGTTACCTTGCAAACGAGCTCAACACCGTTCTTGCCGATTTCCTTGATATCGAAATCAAAGGGATTGTCAACGGGCTCGATGCCTGCTTCTGTGATTGCTGCCTCATAAACCTCGGGGAATGCGATATCGAGAGCATCATCATAAAAAACGCCTTCGCCGTAAACCTTTTCGATCATGCTTCTGGGAGCCTTGCCTTTTCTGAAGCCGGGGAGATTAATTTTGCCTTTTTCCTTGTTGTAAGCGGTGTTTATTGCTTTTTCAAAAACATCTCCGGGAATAGAAAGAGCAACGGTAAATTCATTTGTGCCTGTTTTTTCACATGATTTTAACATCTTAAAGTCCTCCTGACTTTTATTTGCCCGTAAGGGCAGTCAAAATTATAACCACATCATTATAGCAGAAAAAAAATTAAATTTCTACTGTTTTTATAAAAAAATTATAAGAATAATATACTTAAAGTATGATTTTTTTTGGGCAGAATGTGAGAAAATCCGCCGATATGAGAGAAAATGTAATTCCCTCGTGGGTGTATTTCTCATATCTTCCCGTGCGTTCTCCGTGAATATGCCCGAAGAAACAGCGCTTGATTTCATATTCCGTAAGCACATCGAGCAGCTCACGGCAGACTCCCGATTCATACATCACGGGGTAGTGAAGAAAGGCTACGGGCTCCTTTCCCGTGAGCCTTGCCGCTTCTATTGAGGTGCGAAGCCTTCCCGCCTCTCTTAATATCACCTTTTCGGCATTTTCCGCCTTATCGTCAAAAAACCAGCCTCTTGTTCCGCATATTGCAATGTCATCCGCTTCATAGGCATTATTGAAAAGAAAATTCAGGGTAGAGAATTTGTTTTCTTCAAGAAACGCATTCATCTTTTTCATTGTGCACCACCAGTAGTCGTGGTTGCCCTTGCCGATTATCTTTCTTCCGGGAAGAGCATCGATAAAAGCAAGATCCGTCCTTGCTTCCTCAAGGCTCATAGCCCAGGAGATATCGCCGGGAATAACGACCGTATCATTTTCGGATACTATGCTTTCCCAGTTTTTGCGAAGCCTTTCGGTATAATCCGTCCAGCCTCTGAATATATCCATTGGTTTATCTGTCCCGAGTGACAGATGGGGATCGCCTATAACATAAACCGACATATTTCACCCTGATAAATTGATACAAAAATTTCCGATAATAAATTGAAACGAAGTGAAAACAATAAAAAAGAAAGCCGGGAATTCCCGTTTTTTTAAGAATTGATTGTTTCTTCCTTCAGGGAATGAACGGCTTTCAGAATGCAGGAGATGAATATAAATGAGTAAGAAATGTAACGAGAAATGCAATATCCTCTGTGAAGCAAAGAACTGTGTCTATCATTCGACAGACAGCAAATGCACTGCCTCTTCAATAAAGGTCGGCAGTAAGAATGCCTGCTCGTGCAGCGATACCTGCTGCGATACCTTTAAGATGCGTGAAAACGAAACAGGCACATTCTGAGGAAGCTTCATCGTAAGGCTTTGCCGTATCAGATACCAAGCATAGAAAGCACAACTGCTTCCATCTCAGTCTTTTCAACAGTTTGAGTAAAGCGTGGAGTTGCTCCCTTTAACTCTGTAAGCTTCTTCGGAGCCGGAACGCCGGTGTGAGAAACAACTGCATCGATCATATCGAATTCGTCGGATGAGCCTGCAGACTTTCCGAGACCCTCAAGCACTGCGGGAGTGAACTTGTAGGGAGAAGCGGTTGAAACGATGACTGTGGGTGTGGTGTCACCCGTGCTTTCCTTGTAGCTGTTATAAACCTTTACGGCAACTGCAGTATGGGGATCAAGAAGATAATTATGTGCGGAGAAGGTTTCGCCTATTGTCTTCTTGGTCTCGCAGTCGTTACAGCAGCCCGCTGAGAATACTGATTGGATCTTTCCGAGCATATCGGCGGAAACGGTATATTCACCGTCTTCCTTGAGCTTTCCGAAGAGCTCTGCGGTTTCGGCGCTTCCCTTGTCACTCAGATGGAAGATAAGTCTTTCAAGGTTACTTGAAACAAGAATATCCATTGAGGGAGAAACGGTCGTATGGAACTGTCTTACACGGTTATATCTGCCTGTGTTTATAAATTCTGTAAGAACATTGTTTTCGTTGGATGCGCAGATAAGCTTATTTACGGGAAGTCCCATTTTCATAGCATAATAAGCGGCAAGAATGTTACCGAAATTACCTGTGGGAACTGTGAAGTTGATCTTGTCGCCGTTTTTTATCTGTCCCGAGGCTATCATATCTGCATATGCGGAGAAATAATATACTATCTGAGGAACAAGTCTGCCCCAGTTTATGGAGTTTGCCGATGAGAAAGCCATATTTTCAGAAAGAAGCTTCGCTTTTACGGCGGGGTCTGTGAATATGGTCTTGACGCCCGTCTGTGCATCGTCAAAATTACCCTTTATTGCACATACGCCTACATTCTTACCCTGCTGTGTTGTCATCTGAAGCTTCTGCATTGCGCTGACACCGTCGCTGGGATAGAAGACGAGTATTCTTGTGCCGTCAACATCCTTGAAGCCCTCAAGAGCTGCCTTACCCGTATCACCGGAGGTGGCAACAAGAATTACTATTTCCTTGCCGTCGGCAGTTTTTTTCGCACTTGAGGTGAGAAGATAGGGGAGAAGCTGTAATGCCATATCCTTGAAGGCACAGGTGGGGCCGTGCCACAATTCGAGGATATTTGTGTTTCCGTGAAGATTTACAAGGGGAGCGACCTTTTCGTGGGTAAAGCCCGTTGAATATGCGCCGAATGTGTCGGCATCAATCTCTTCAGCGGTAAAATCCGTGAGATAAAGGGAGAGGACCTTGCGAGCCCGCTCAATATAAGTCAGAGGAACGAGGGATTCAATGAATTCCGCAGATACCTCGGGAATATCGGTGGGCACGAAAAGACCGCCTTCCTCTGAAATACCGTTTGCTATAGCATAGGCTGAAGAAACAGAGAGAGAATCGTTTCTGGTTGATGTATAATTCATAACATAACCTCCGTGCATAAAATTTTCATATTATTTTACCAAATAATTATTAAAAAGTAAAGTATTAATTTGTATTATATTAAAACTTGCAATATATTGCGAAATATGTTATTATTATTCATTACGGAGGCTGATGAAAATGAGAGAATATATGAAAAAAGCACTGAATTCATTTGATACCCACGCCGAGCTTCGCTCGCAGGTTTCAAGGACAAGAAGAGTTTCCATAGTTTCGGGCTCTCTTGTGGGAAACAGCTCCTCTGTTTCAAAGGGAATAGGTGCGAGAGTTTATAATGACGGAGTATGGGGATTTGCCTCTAAAAGCACCTGTGATGAAAAAAGCGCACTTGAGGTGCTTTCAAGTGCAAAAGAAAATGCAGCTCTTCTTTCAAAGGGCTGTCCTAAAAACAAGGGTGCTCTTGTTACTGCAGGAGCAGCTGAATATACCGAAAAAAGACCCTATCAGGATGTGCCCCAGAAGACTCTTGTTGAATTTTCAAAAGAAGTGGATTCTTATATTGAAAAAACATATCCCGACCTTACATCCCGCCATGTGGGGCTTTCAACGGGCTGTATAGAAAAGACCCTCACCACCACGGAGGGCAGCTTCGCTTATCAGCTCTTCCCGAGGACTTATATGATAGTTTCAATGTCTGCAGAGACATCAGACGGCAGTACAGTTGAGCTTTTTGATGTTATCGGCGGCGGAGAGGGCTATTTCTCCGACCACTATTCGGACCCCGCTCTTACCTTCCCCGCGGTGGATTCTCTCTATAGTGAGCTTATGGCAAAAAAAGAAGGTATTTTCCCCGATGCGGGAGAGGCTCTTTGCATAATAGATTCCTCGATAGCAGGTATGGTTGCCCACGAGGCAGTAGGACATACCGTTGAAGCTGACCTTGTGCTTGCGGGCAGCGTTGCCGCAACAAATCTCGGAAAAGAGGTGGCTTCTCCTCTTATAAGTCTCACTGACTTTGCCCACACCGCCTTCGGTAAGAGAGCTCCTCTTCCCGTATATGTTGACGATGAGGGTACTCTTTGTCAGGATGCCGTAATTATAAAGGACGGCGTGCTGAAGTCTTATATGAATAATCTTGAAAGTGTACAGCATTTCGGTGTTTCTCCCAACGGTAATGCCCGTGCCTATGCATTTTCGGATGAGCCTCTTATAAGAATGAGAAATACCGCCATTCACCCGGGAAAGGACAAGCTGGAGGATATGATAGCCTCTGTCGATAAGGGCTATTATCTCACAAGGACCCAGAACGGACAGGCAGACACAACGGGCGAATTTATGTTCGGAATCACTATGGGCTATGAAATAGTAAACGGTAAGCTCGGAAGAGCCCTTCGTGATACAACAATATCAGGCGTTGCCTTCAATATGCTTAAAACCGTTGATATGCTTTCTGATTCAGTCAGCTGGGATTTTGCGGGCTACTGCGGAAAGAAACAGCCGATGGCAGTTTCAATGGGCGGTCCCTCAATAAGATGCAAGGTCAATATCGGAGGAAGATAAAATGGAAAATCTTAAAAATACGGCAAAATACATTATAGATTCTCTTCTGTCCTCGGGCGGCGATCTTGCTCAGGCAAGTGTTTCCGAGGGCCGTGTCGAGGAGTTCAATGTTGATGCGGGTGAGTTTTCTCTCATAAGAAGCGTATTCAATTCGGGCGCTTCTATGAAGGTCATCAAGGATATGAAAAAGGGTACGGCTGCCGTAAATCAGCTTGACAGAGAAGCTATAGACAATGCCGTCAGCGAATGTATGAATGCCGCCGTTACAGGCGTTTACGACGATGCCCTTTCCATAGCCGAAAAGGAAGAAAATGAGGACTTTATTTCAGGCAAGCTCAGCTGTGATAAGGAGACCTTCTTCAGCTCTCTTCTTAAATTCATAAACGATGTAAAAGAGCAGTATCCCGAAATTATGCTTGAGCAGGTAATAGCCTCCTATTCCTACGGAAAGCATGTTTTGATGAACAGCAACGGCGTTCTTTTTACCGAGGAGGACGGCTCTTATTCCGTAAGCATAATGTATTCGGCTCATAATGAGGAAAATACGACATCATTCAACTGCGTGGGCGTGGATTATCTCGACCCTGCACAGGATATTCTTGAAGCCGCTGATGTAAGACTTATGCTCGAAAGAGCGGTAAAGGAGCTTGAAAGCATACCTTTTTCGGGTAAATTTACGGGAACTGCCGTATTTTCACCCGCCTGTCTTTGCGACTTCGTTTCAACAATAACAGATTCATTTACGGGCGACCTCGCTCTTATTGAGGGTACATCTCCCTGGAAGGACAGCCTCGGAAAGAAGGTTGCCGATGAGGCTCTTTGCATCAGCGTCATACCGTTAAGTGAAGAAATAGTCTGCGGAGAGAGAATAACCGCTGACGGTTACAAGGCTCAGAACTACGATATTATAAAGAACGGTGTGCTTGAAAGCTTCAGCCTTTCCGAATATGCGGCAAGAAAAACAGGTCTTGAAAGAGCAAAAAGCACCAGCGGCTGTGTTAAAGTGGAAAGCGGTGACAGAAGCCTTGACGAGATAATTTCCGATATAAAGGACGGTATTCTCGTATGCCGTTTCTCGGGCGGTGAGCCCGCAAACAACGGCGATTTCTCGGGCGTTGCAAAAAACAGCTTCCTTATAAAGGACGGAAAGCTCTCTGATCCTCTTTCCGAAACTATGATAAGCGGAAATATAGCTCAGATGCTTAAAAGTATAAAGGGTATTTCACTTGAAAGCGTGAATTACGGCACCTGTATTATGCCCTATGCCGCCTTTGACGGTATCACTGTTTCAGGTGCAAACTAAATTGAAATTTTCGGAGTAAATCACAATATGGATAAAAGTTTAATTATGCCTATGGTGCCTCTCAGGGGTGTGGCCTTATTCCCCGGAATGACTCTTCATTTCGATGTGGGAAGAAGAGCCTCGCTTCAGGCACTCAAGAATGCAAACGGACAGGATGTGTTCTTCGTTTCGCAAAGGGATGTATCGGTTGAAAAGCCCGAGCTTTCCGACCTTTATCCCGTGGGCGTGGTAGGCACTGTCCGTCAGATAATAAAGCTCCCCGACCATTCATCGACCGTAAGAGTTGTGGTCGAGGGAAAATACAGAGCTGAAATAGATGAGCTCATTACAAAACGAATCTTCTACAAGGTGAGCGTTTCGCCCCTTTTTGACGATATAACTCCCCCCGCGGAATATATGAAGGACGGCTCCCTTATTGAAGCGGCGGCGCTGTTCAGCCTTAAGAATTATTTCGACGATTATGCGGAATTCATCCGCCATATGACTCCCGAGATGTTCCAGAAGATATATGAAAGCAAGAATCTCGGAGAGCTCTCAGACTATATTGCGGGAAATATTATGCTCCCTCTTGAGGATAAGCAGACAGTTCTGGGGCTTCTCAATATCTATGAAAGAAGCGAGGCTCTCTGCTGTCTTCTCTCAAAGGAAACAGAGATAATGAGAGTTGACGCTGTCATTCAGGATAAGGTTCAGGAGCAGATGGACAAGAATCAGAGAGAATATTATCTCAGAGAGGAAATGAAGGCCATCACCGATGAATTGGGTGAATTGGAGGGTGACGATTCCTCCGATCTCGCAGTCAAGGTAAATAAGAGCCTTATGCCGGACAGCCATAAGGAAAAGCTCCTCGCTGAATGCGAAAGACTTAAGAAGATGTCCCCTTCCTCTGCAGATTCAAATGTGCTTCGTTCATACATAGAAAAATGTCTTGAAATTCCGTGGAATGTTTTCAGTAAGGAAAATACATCCATTGTCAAGGCAAAAAAGGTGCTCGAAAAGGACCATTTCGGTCTTCGCGATGTAAAGGAAAGAATAACCGAGATGCTTGCCGCCCGTATGATATCCCCCGATATCAAGGGACAGATAATCTGTCTTGCAGGCCCTCCCGGAGTGGGAAAAACGAGTATCGCAAGAAGCATTGCCGATGCTACGGGCAGAAAATATGTGAGAATATCTCTCGGCGGTGTCAGGGACGAGGCAGAGATCAGAGGACACAGAAAAACATATATCGGCTCTATGCCCGGCAGAATCATAAATGCACTTATTGAAGCGGGCACAATGAACTGTCTTGTGCTTCTTGACGAAATTGACAAAATGGGTGCGGACATAAAGGGCGACCCCGCCTCGGCTCTTCTTGAGGTGCTTGACGGGGAACAGAATTTCTCCTTCCGTGACCATTATATCGAGCTTCCCGTTGACCTCAGTAAGGTGCTTTTCCTTACAACTGCCAATGATAAGAGTATGATTCCTCCCGCTCTTCGCGACAGAATGGAGGTAATCGACCTTCCCAGCTACACATATGAGGAGAAGTTCCATATAGCAAAGAAGCATCTTATTCCCAAGCAGATGAAGGAGCATTCTCTCAAAAAGGAAAATATCAGAATTTCCGACAGTGCAATAAAAACCCTTATTGACGGCTACACAAGAGAAGCGGGCGTCAGAATCCTTGAAAGAAAAATTGCCGCTCTTATGCGAAAGGAAAGCGTAAGACTGGCTTCGGGAATTGAAGAAAGACTTGACATCACCGATAAGAATATCGAGGAATTCCTCGGAGTTAAGAAATACCGTCCCGAGGAAAATGTGCTTGAGGATATCACTGGCGTTGTAAACGGACTTGCGTGGACGGCTGTGGGCGGTGAGCTCCTTAAGGCAGAGGCTGTGGTTTTACAGGGTACGGGTAAAACTGAATATACAGGCTCTCTCGGCGATGTTATGAAGGAATCCGTGAGAACTGCCATAAGCCTTGTAAGAAGCCGTGCGGAAAAATATAATATCAACCCCGATTTCTATAAGGAAAATGATATTCATGTGCATTTCCCCGAGGGTGCCGTTCCCAAAGACGGCCCAAGCGCCGGTGTTACGGTCACCACCGCTCTCGTTTCCGCTCTTACGGGCAGAAAGGTGAGAGGAAATGTTGCAATGACGGGTGAGGTCACACTTACGGGCAGAGTGCTCCCCATAGGAGGACTCCGCGAAAAATCAATGGCTGCCTACAGAGAGGGTATTTCGACGGTGATAATTCCCTACGGGAACACCTCCGACCTTGAAGAAATTGACGAGGCGGTCAAGAAGAAGCTGCGATTTGTTCCCGTAAAGACCGTTGATGAGGTGCTCGATACCGCTCTTTTTCCCGAAATCCCCGCCCCGAAGGCTTCTTCCGTAAAGGAAAAGAAGAAAAATGATATTTCAGAGCATCATATAGGAAAGAAAAATACACAGATAGGCATTTCCTGTAAAAAAAAGGAAGAGGTGTAAGAAATGAATATAAATAATGTGAAATTTGAAGCCTCTTTCGGAACTGCCTCACAGCTTAAAGCCTCGGAACTGCCCGAAATAGTTTTTTCCGGTAAATC
Source organism: Oscillospiraceae bacterium (assembly GCA_015066205.1). Classification (GTDB taxonomy): domain Bacteria; phylum Bacillota; class Clostridia; order Oscillospirales; family Acutalibacteraceae; genus RUG806. The sequence goes on along the minus strand of SVOV01000002.1, from coordinate 36,534 downwards.
CAATGTGGGAAAATCCTCGCTTATAAATAAATTCTTCAACCGTAAGAATCTTGCAAAGGTTTCGGCAGTTCCCGGAAAAACCACAACTATAAATTTCTTTCTTGTGGACGGTGTGAGAATTGCAGACCTTCCCGGCTACGGCTATGCAAAGCGTGCGGATAACGAAAGACGCCGTTGGGGAGAGCTGATGGAGGCATATTTTGCGGGCGAAAGAGATATAAGACTTATAGTTCAGCTCCTTGATATGCGCCACGAGCCCACAGAGGACGACAGAACAATGCTCGGCTTTTTAAGTGAAGCGGGCTTCCCGTTCATCTGCGTGCTGACAAAATGCGACAAGCTCAATAAAACGGAGAGAGAAAAAAGAAGAAAGGCATTCGCCGAAAACGAATACCTCTCATCCGCTATAAAAATTATTGAAGCCTCCGCCCAGAACGGAGAGGGAATGGCTGAAATAAAGGAAATAATAGAAGCAAGCCTTGAAGAGGGCTTTTTGACAGAGGAAACACAGGATTCTCCCGCCGAGCCCGTAAAGGTCGCAGTTGTAAAAAGAAAGAAGAAATAAAATGAAGAACCGCAGCTCCTTTTTTTTGAAGCTGCGGTTCATTTTTAATATAAAACAGGTATTGAGGCAAAGAGATTTCTGAAGAATGAAATTATTCTTGCAATAAGCCCGAAATGGGGAATATCCTCACTGCTGTCGGTGTTGACTACCGTAAAGGAGTCAAATATCTCGCCCGAATCCGTGAGATAAGAGTTTATTTCAATAGTATCCTCATTAAAGGTGAGAAGAGAATATGAGGCCTCCTTCAGATCAACGGAATGAACGATAAGGGAGTCGGAGGAGGTGTCATAGGATGAGCATTTTCCGCCCGAGGCAGAGCCCGCTTCAAAATAGACCGTACCCACTGTTGATATACCGCCTTTGTAAATGGGGTATGTTCTCGAATAAAAATGGTTGTGTCCGCTTAAAACAAGGTCAATGTCATATTCGTCGAAGGTGCTTTTAAGAGATCCGCCGCAGATCCTGTTGGTAAATTCGTCTGCACCCGAGGAATATGCTCCGTGATGAAGCATAATTACACGCCAGACGGCGTCGGGGTATTCATTTACGGCATCATTTACGGTCTTTCTGTGAACGGGTGTTATGATGTTATTTGAATCAAGTACGATGAAAAGAGCGTTGCCGTACGAGAAATAATAATTGTTGCCCGTGCTGTCAATTCCCGTGTCAGAAAAATAAAGGCTGAACAGGGGAGAATAGAAATCGTGATTTCCCGCCGTGGGCGCAAAGGGGATGTTCCCGAGAGTGTCAGGGGAGAAAAGGGCATTGTACTGAAGCTGTGAGAAGCCGTCATTCACCTGATCGCCCGCCGAGAGAATAAGCTCTGCTCCGTTTCTTTCTGCACTGCGAAGTGTTCTTTCCCAGCCGTAGGTATCATCCTGAACCGCATCTACTCTGTCATCACCCGATCTTCCCAGCTGCGGGTCAGAGCAGAACATTGCAGTAAAGGTGCTGTCCTTTGTGTCAACCGAAAAAGTACCCGTAATTTCCTTGCCGTCAGCGGTGCAGGTGTATTTATAGTCACCGTCATAAAGGGAATCCAGCTCAACTCGGTGAAGAACACCGTTAAGAGTAATTGTACTTAAAGGGGTTACGGTGAATTTACTTACCCCGTCGGAATATGTAAAGGAGCTGTCAATATCCTCGGAAAGCCAGCTGAAAACTCTGTCGTTTTCATTTTTTCCGGGGCTCTGCCATATCTTACCCGAAACGGAGGCTCTGTCCTCCCAGTCAGAAAGCCATTCTTCGGTAGCTTTTACGGGATTTGCCGCAAAAACAGTTGAACAGAAGCTTATAAGCATTAAAAGGGATAATAAAAGTGCCGTTAATTTTTTCATATTTCTCATCTCCTATGAAAATATTTTACTATTATTTCCTTTTTGTGTAAACAGTATTTCCGAGAATTAAAGAAAAATCAATAATTTTAGTGCAAAATTACTCAATATTGATACTTTTATTTTACGAAAAGATGTGTTATCATAATAGAAATACTAAAAAAGGAGAATTTTCTGATGAATAACTTTCTTCACAAATTGTTCGGAACAACTCCCGGACAGGGTGTTCAGCCTAAAGAAGCAGTAGCTTATTCTATTACAGGTATAGGTCAGAATTTTATCTGTACGATCATCGGCTCATACCTTACGATCTTTATGACTGATGCACTGCTTTTTGGTGCAAGCGGTGTTAAAATAGGTATTGTTGACGGCGCTATCGCTGTTGCCATACTTATGCTTGTTACCCGTATTTTTGATGCTTTCAATGATCCCATTATGGGAAGTATCGTTGATAAGACAAGAACAAAATGGGGTAAATGCCGTCCCTACCTCAAATGGATGGCACTTCCTATCGGCATCAGCACAATTCTTTGCTTCCTTCCCGTTTTCTCTGCAAAAGCTGTGTGGAGCTTTGCTCTCATTTCTGTTCTTTATATAATCTGGAGCGTGGTCTACACGGTTGCAGATGTTCCTTACTGGGGACTTTCAACCTGTCTTACAAACGATACCACGGTAAGAGGTAATATCCTTACCGTTGCCCGTCTTGCATGTACCGTAGGTGCAGGTGTTGTTACTGTCGGTGTGCCCATCGTTACCGATGCTATCACATCAAAGTATAAGTACACTGCCGAAATGACGGCTCAGATCGCAACAGACCGCGCAAAGGAAATTGCTGAAATTGTTGCAAAACAGGGAGTTACCGCAGAAGAAGCTGTAAACTCCTTTATCGGTACGGTTATGCCTCAGTTTGAGCTTGCCAATGCGAATACTCTTAAATGGGCATATTTCATTTTTGCCGTTATTTTTGTTGTTGTTGCCATTCCGATGTTCTATTACGGCTTCAATAATACAAAGGAAAGATTCACTGCAGAGGGCGAGCCTCCCTCATTCTCTCACAATATCAAGCTTCTGTTTAAAAACAAGGAGCTTCTTCTCATCGTTCTTTCAGGTATTCTCGGCGGTGCAAGAATGGTTTATACATATACAGGCGGTCTGTATTTTGCAAAGTATGTTCTTAAAAACGAAGGTCTTTACGGCATAATAACTCTTCTTGTTGTTCCCGGCGGTCTTGTTGCTTCTCTTCTTGTTCCTTATCTTACAAAGAAATTTACAAAGAAATATACATATATTTTCGTCCACCTCTTTGGCGGTGTTGTTATGGCAGTTATGTATTTTGTAGGCTATGACAAGCCCTGGAAGCTTATTGTTGCCGCTATAGGACTTATCCTTCTCGGAATTCCTCAGGGTGTCAATAACATTATGACCTATGCTATGATAGGTGACACAGTTGACTACCTTGAATGGAAAACAGGTGAAAGAGGCGAAGGAATCTGCTTCGCTATGCAGACTCTTATCAATAAGATAGGTATGGCTGTCGGCGCTTTCATCGGTGTTATGTCTATGGCAATTGCCGGTATCAACGCCGAAACAGGCTATGTTGAATCTCCCGATGCCCTTTGGAATGTTCTTATCCTTTCAGGTGTCATCAGTATGTTTGCCTGCGCAGTGCCTATGTTCTTCTACACAATTACAGAAAAAAGACAGAGAGAAATGGTTGCTGAAGTAGAAGCAAGAAAAGCAGCAAACAAATAAATAAAACCAACAAAAAAATGAGAGGCAGCACGGCGTGATGTGCTGCCTCTTTTTCTGTCCTTAGAATAAACAGGGCAGGGGACGGCTCTGCGAGTTCATTGAATGATGTGTAAAATACAGTACCGTTCCTTTATCTAAAAGCTTGTATTTACTTTTTTTGTCTTCTTTCTTTTTTCTTATTCTTAAGCGGTTTCCTGCACCAAAGGAAGAATATAGTGGCTGATATATTGAAAAACTCAAAAACAGCCAATAATATTAAATAAAATGTTGATAAACCCTTAATAGACTGATTATATTCATCTGTCGTGCGGTATTTTTGATTTTCTGCAGAAAACTCCGTTATAATCTTATATGTCAAGTTTGTTTTATATTTTAGAGAAACGAAATCACCGATTTTTATATTATCATAAATATATTGTACTGAAATACCTCCGTCAACCTCACTTAAGACATATTTTTCAGAATCAATATAAATATTCAAGTAATCAGGTCCATTTGCAGTAATTAAATAGATTTCCTCAACACAGCCGGTTATAAGCTCCTGTTTTTCACATTTTACAGGTAAGCTATTATAAATATTACCCGAAAAAAGTAAAATTATAAAAATATTAAAAAGAATCCATTTTACTGTTAATTTAGTATCATCTTTATTGCGCAAAAAATCACCTCATTTCTGCTGTAGAGGTCAGGGGGCGGGGCTGTGTCTTATAAGAAATCCTTGTTTCACCCGTCAATAAAGCTGATCGGGAGTTGTTCTGGCGGTTGGTTCAGAATTACGGAATCAGGAAAATTTGGTATGGTACTTATTTTAAGTTCAGAATTTATCCATAAATCAGTTGCCTCAGTCTTCGGAATAATTACTATGCCGTTATGATACAGTTTAATAAGAACATTAAATCCGGAACCGTCAATATCGTCTATTTGAACTTTTTTTTCAGAAAACAAATAGAATGTTTTTGTTCTCTCAACTCTGCCAAATGTGAATTCAACAGCTGCTGTTGTAAAAAATAATTGATCGAACAGTTTTAATGAAACTTCGGGGTGCGACCGGACAGAATTAGAGATTTTATAGTCACAAATACAAAACTGCATAAAATAATATTTAAGATAACGGAATGTATTATAGCACAAAATAAACAGAACTAATAAAAATCCGCCTGCAAACAACCAACACACAATATCGTTTTTCTCTCGGAAAGCCCATATAAGTAAAATAATTGTATACACGGAAAAACCAACTAAGGTAAACGGCGTAAAGCAGCGAATTGCAATAAGCTCATCGTCAGCCAATACATATCTGTCAGTTGTACATACATTTTTCTTTTTCATAGAACCTCCTTGAAAAACATACAGATTCCGCAAAAAATGTAAAGCTATAGCAAGAAATGCACACGCCCAACCCACTATTATAAAATCGGTATATGACAAATTGATATGTAAATATTCAAATAGCCGCACTAAATTAATTGGCTGTATAATATCTGCAACTGTGCCTAATATACAACAAATCACGGTGATAATATATAATACCAAATTCAGTACAAACAAACTTTTACGCAGCCATTTTCTCATACTAATGAGTACCCCCTGTCGTTTGTTCCCCTGTCAAAGCCCTTCTATTACTACAAATTTTGAGAGTTTTGACAAGAAAAAATCAAGGTTTGTCACCATTGCATCAATATAAATTGTTTTTTTTGATACAACCAATCGTATATGATTATTTTTCCATTGACATGATTGGCATTCGCTGAATGAAAATTTATATACTTTGCCAAGTATGGAACAATAAATAAAAGTATCTTGATCACGGAAAAATACAATGCGCCAACGACGATATGCAATAATAAGCACTAACCCGGCGGACATAAACATAATAAATAAAAGATAAACCCACACAGTAGTTGTATCATTGGGGTAGCAACTCATTATAATCAACCACATCATAATTACAATAGTCCCAAAGCACCCCACCCACATATACTGTTTAGGCAAACGAAGAACAATGTGATTTTTAGTAAGATTACCGATAATACTCCGATAATTAGAGTTAAAAATACATGTTGCTAAAATAATTACAATTATGAATACTGATATAAATGTAAGTGTCCGGACTAACGCCTGTTCTGTCATTAAAATTTCCTCCTATTTTCCGAACAGTGATGAGAAAGCACCCTGTCTTGTTATCGGCTTAATTGAATGTTACTAACTTACCGTTTATCTTCAAATAATACTCAGTGTTGAAATCAATAAGGTATGCATAGTAAGTAATATGGTTTTTGCTTAAGTTTTCTATTGAGTGAAATTCAGTATTGTAGCTGTCGGAGATTTTTGATTTTTCTTCGTTTGTATCAAGAACAGTTATAAAATGGTCATTTGAGTTTTTGTTTTTATAAACATTTACTGAAATTCCGTCAAAAAGTTTTTGGGTTACTGTTATAATATCTGAGCCTGTTCCTATTTTCCATCCGTGTTCGGTTTTCGGTAAAATTAACAGTGTGTCGGAATCTCCTTTATGATCCACGATCAAATCACAATTCTCTCCGTCAACAACAAGTTCAATATCAGCTTTTCCGGGAATAAAGTATCTGTATGCAGATTCGGGCGAGTCGAAAGTAAAAAACAAGTTCTCAAAAGTAAAAAAGCTTAACAGAACATAAAGAATTATTGATATAGCCGTAAGTATTATATACAGTTTTCGTTTGTTTGCTTTTTTTAGTCTTTTAATTACTGCAGCTGAGCATAGAAAAAATACAATGCAGACAATCAGTCTTATAAATATAAACATATAAGTTTACCTCATTCTAAGGAATATAACTTAAATTGGTGCAGAACCGTCCCCTGATTGGTTGACTAATTGGTTTGAGTGGCTTTGAATTTCTGTCATATATACTGTAAATCCCCAAATCATACTTTCTAATGCACCAAGAACAGAATAAAAAGATAAATGTGATGTTAAAAAGAAAATTAAAACAAATATGGGGATAAGAAAGAAATATGTTTTATAGATTTTTTTGATAATAACACATTTTTGCTCATCTGAAGTCTTTCTGTAAAAAAGATAGACTAAGATTGCGAATACTATAAGCATTAACGAAGAAAAAATATAGCATATCAAGAGAATTATTTTTGTTGATCTGTCAAATGACGAATTTCTGAATATTTCAAAATAATCATTAATACAATATCCAATAAACGCTATATGACAAAACAGATAATCAATTATCAAATATACTTTTATAAAAACTCTTACAATTTTCTTTTCGTAAAGTTTATTTGAATACAGTAATATACGCAGAGCAATAAAGACAACGCACATGCAGATGGGAATAAAAACGGAATTAATACTCCCCTCAAAAATGAAGGAACCAACAGTGAAAATGACAACAAATGAAACAGAAAATCCTATTCCTATCGGGAAAAGAAATAATCCGGTAATAACATTCCATAGCACAAAATTTTGCATTAGTTTTCTTTGTGTGTTAAGCATTATTCCACCACCCTCTTTTTTTCATTTAATCAGATTTTTTCAGTGATTTCTGACTGTCATCTGATTGATCGGAACAATAAACAGACAATGTGATGCAACATCGTAAGTTTTTAAGTTTAAAATATAACTTAGACAATCATTATAAAAATCGTATTCAAATATTACCATATGTGTTTCGCCATGCCAATTAAGAATGCGTCCATAGATATAATATTTGCCATTACAAAACTGTACCTTGTCAAAAAATGAATCCATAGAATAAGTTCCGTCGTATATTTTATACTTTGAAAACTGTGCGATTTGGTCGAAAACTTTACTCATTTTTGATGCTTCTGTGAAATCAATAATTCTTTTCTTCTCTTTTCCGTGAAAAACGAGCTGTTGGGGTTGAATGTCAATATAAACAGTTGATTCAAGAAATTTGTAATTCTTGTAAGAGTATTCTATTATTTCATTTGATAGAACATTTATCTCAACGAGTTTATTTTTGTCTGTTAAAATGATTTTATCATTAACATAAAAACCGTTCATTTCTGAATAATCTATAGATTCTAATGATTTTCTGTATGAAGTGTCAGAATCATCTGAGGAACAGAATATAGATTCATATCGCAAACAAAAATCCTTACCGGTCATTGTTACAGTTGCCAAATGCCATTTCTCACCAATTCCGGTAATTTCTGTTGAATATAAAAACCAAATATTGTTGTCAGTGACACAAAATACATCTTCAAAAGAAGCTTTGATCTTTTCATTTTTTAACAGCTCATCAAAATCCAATACTTCATCAAGGTAGAAAAACTTGCTGTGGTAAAGATAGCCCAAAGGAGTATTTGATTCAATTTCCAAAGCATCAATTTCTTTCTCTATGGCATTATTTGTTAAGATACACCCAGAATTTGATAAAAATATTAATAATAGAATCAAAATAAATAATTTTTTTGTTATTCCCATCCAATCACCTCAAAAATAGCTATAGCTAGAAAAAATCAGGGGACGGTTCTGGAAAAAATCAGGGGACGGTTCTGTGATCGGCAGTTTTATTAAACAAACCGCCCTCTGAGTTTTTGATTTCAAGAGGATTAGGGCTCAATCATAGAACCGTCCCCTGATTGCTGCGCCTCAACTTAATAAATTGCCAAAAAACAACTGCTATGGTAATTAAGACAAAGACACAAACAAGACTGATGGTTACTATCATTTTTGTGAGATACATTGAACCAACATCATAGATGACTTTTTCGAAACCAGTGCTGTCTTTCACAATTATCTGTGAATATGATGTGGCAAAGAAGTTCAATAGTCCCATATTATTCCCAATCAAATATTCATCTTTGCCTATTGTTCTTTTGGTGGTTTGAAAGAAATGATTTATGTACGAATTATTGTCAATTGTATTTTCTACCTCAAAAGCACCCAGCACTTCACCTTTTGGGTTTACCGAAACAATAACACTACTGCGAACAAAATAAATGTTCAAATTTTTTCCATCCCATTCAACCCCAAAATCACCAGTACAATTAAAAGTGTATCCATATTGAAAAACACCTTTATTTGAATATACACATATTGTTTTTCTGTTTGATGTGTTTTGTCCAATTGCTATTAACTGGTCACCATTTACGTCAAAACATTTGATAGTTTTTTTTGCCGGCTCCTCATCTATTGATAATACATTGATATTGGAAATAAATAATTCCTTTTCTTCGCTTGGCAATTCAGTTATTTCGAAACCTGTATGCATTGCATTCACCTCTATTGTGCTTATAGAAACAACAATCAAAAATACAAATAACAGAAACAAATAAATTTGTTTTCGTCGCATATCTACCACTCCATAATTTTAATAAAGAAAAAATCAGGGGACGGTTCTGTGATCGGCAGTTTTCTTAAACAAGCCGCCCCCCTGATTGGTTACCTGTTTGCCATTCCAAGAGATAAAAACATAAGAATCAGTAGCATAGGAGGAATAAAATCCATTTTTTCAATCGGGCTAAAAAGATAAATAAGATAGAGAATTGCAGTGCCTGAAATTATACCGATTTTTCTTTTAGTTTCCTTTTTCATAATTTGTTTTTCCTTTTCAGATAATCAATATAATCAGAAGAAATTTTAGCATCGGGAGCAAATGCTTTTGTTTTAAGATAAAAAGTTTCACACATATCAGCAAAGCTTTTGTATGCTCGGATTATTTTTATATTATTACCGTAATTATCTGCATCAATTAATAATGCTGTTACTCCAAATACAGGGTTTTTCTTTACTTTCAGTGCTCTGATATCTTCATACAGGATGTCAATATCTTGCACCTTAGTTATGGTTTTCTTATGATATGCATTGATCCGTACATGTTTATCATTAAATTTTACATATTTTCGGCTTCTGTTCTTATAATCCGCCGTAACGCAAAAGATAATTATTCCAAGACTGACGCCTATAAATCTGCTTCTGAATCTGCCATCCAGCAGTTCTGTTTCCAATAATGCCCATACAAGCAAAAGAAAAAAACCGATAATTAAAATATTTATTGCAAGTAGATATGACTTTTTTATTTTATGCATAAATCTACAACTCCTTATTTATAAACCATATTATCTGACAAAGATTTAGTAATATAATCAGATATAAAATATGTCAAAACTCCTGTAGAACCGTCCCCTGTCTTAATTTCCCGTCGTTGTTTTAAAAATTTCGAATAACCATTTGGTTTTCATTTTTTTGCCGTCTATATCGATTCATAACACAACAAAACAATAAAATGAAAAGAAAACAAAGCTTTTCAAGCACAAAAGTAAAAGTAAGAGTTTTTTTCTTTTTAGATTTTTGGCAAATTTTGTTATTAATAAGAATTCTGCAGCTGTCAAAAATGTTCCTTGCAACAATGAAAATGGAATACTATATACAGCTAAATCTGCATATTTTGAAAAAAAATACCTGACAAAATTAAAAACTTCGCCTATCAAAAATAATAAAACAATTTTATACATCATAAAACCTCCTATATGCCTGCTTTATTAAACACCCATATAAAAGTCTATGCCCATATGTTTATAGTAGTAGGACAGGGGATGGTTCTATGTCTTATTCCTTGTTTCACTCAACTATCCACATAAGACACAGAGAACCGACCCCTGTCTTAATTTTTTATATCTCCTTATTTATTTTTTGAGTAAGTTGAGGGTCTCTTCAAATGTCAGATCGGGGAAGTGTATGTGGTAATAGTCATTATTTGCAACATAGATAATTTCGCTTCCCATAGAAACTGTTGAAATTATGAGTGTATCGACTCCGTCAATTTCGGTTTGCTTTATCTGTTCAACCCTTGTGATAAAGTCACATCTGTCGGATACAAAACCGTAAAGGCTGTTTTGGTCGATAATTATGTTTCCTGAAATACCTGAATCCTTAAAATAAAATTCGATCCAGCGGACAGATTCGCCCGAGTGTTCTTTTTCTTCCAGAACACAAGTATCACTTCTGAAAATGGGGAAAAAATATGTTCCTTTGAATTCTTCATAATTATTGCTTTCTATTTCCTTGTTCTCGAGAGCTTCAAGGTTAATGCTTACGATATTTCCGAAAATTTTTACAATTCCGGGTTTTGCATCTACATTGAAAATATTTGCTGCGACAGAAAAGGTTATGATCGAAATAATTGATAATACGGCAGCAATGATAAGTATCCTTTTGATTTTGCGGTGTTTGATTTTCTTTATATTACCCTGAGAAATTTCACAGCTGACCTCAGCGGAATCGGCTTCACGGCTTAAAGCTTCAATGAGGAGCTCAATAAGCTCGGTATCCATTTCCTCTTCATTTTTATTGAGCTCCTCATCAAGGATAGTCTGTATATCTTCTCCTGAAAGCTCTTCGGAATCTGCTTCAAGAGTATTTCGGATTATTTCCTTATTCATTTTACCGCCTCCCATATAAGTAGTGTAAAAAAACAGTCAGAAGTTACAGCTGACACGAAAAAATTTTAAGTACAGTCAAATTCTTCAAATATCCGCTTCTTTATGCGTCTTGTCAGCCTGAAATTCTGCTGCCTGACGGTGTTTTCGGCCTTGTTCAGCACCAGAGCTATTTCCTTATAGCTCTTTTTTTCTTTGTAGAAAAGGCGGAGAAGAAGCTGTTCCTCTTCGGTACATTCCGAAAGGATATTATCTGCAATTCTTTCTATTTCTTCATCCGAATACAGCCTGTCCGTATAATCGGGAGTGAACGGTATTATAATTTTTGCGTCGGAAAAAGCATCAATATCGGTGAAAAAGTTTCTTCTGTCCGAAAGCTCCTTATATTTCTGCGCTATGATATTATTTGCCGTTTTATATATCCAGGCTTTAGGGAAGCTTATTTCGGTGCCTTTTTTTACGGCATCCGAAAAAGCGGAATATACATCGGACACTACCTCTTCCCAAGTGTCGGGGAATGAACTGAGCTTGATTTTGCAAAGCTTATATATACTGTCACGGCACTCGTCCCATATTTTCAGCATATCAGACACAATTCATTCTCCTTTCCTTGATATTCTGATTTTATTGTATTTCTTCCTTGAAAACTTGTCAAGGAATAAAGATAATTAAAAAATAGATATGGTATACGAGATACTGTTTTAATAATGTCTATTACGGCAAGCTCGATCTTGAAAACATAACATTCTGATTAAATAAAGACAACATAATCGGTCAAGTACCCGTAAGGATACTTGACCGATTATTACATATCAGGCCCCTTGCAGTCTTCCAAGTTTTGATGAAGGGGTCAAATCACAAGTTTTTTCTTATAAGAACGGAACAAACAAGCTTATGAAGCACACTCAAGTCTTATTGATGCCTTAAATTGTCTTTTTCTGTTGATTTCTGTTCTGCTTCCCCATAATAAAGAACATCTATTCTTTTATAAATACCAACTGAGATTATCACCAGGAAAACCAGAAGAGCAATAACTATTATAAGCATTATGTATATCATATCATCAATACCTGAGTTACTTACAAATCTGCCTGCAATACAAAAAACAACAACCACCGATATTGCGCAAAAAATTGCTTTATATATATAATTCTTTATCATAATTTTTGCACCTCTTTTTAATAGACAAGTTTGAATACATATTCGGGGAATATTTCTTCGAGATCTACGGAGGCTCTTAAAATAGCTCTTGCATCTGCGGCTGTAATTGCATTGTCGTTATTTACTTCTGCCGCAGCCTTCTGCGCGTTTGTGAGGCTTTCGAGGTCAACGGAATATCTGAGAGCAAGTCTTGCATCGGAAGCAGTGATGCTGCCGTCAGAATTTACATCGCCAAGTAAAATTGCCTTGCTTTCTTTTTCAACAGCAAAGGAATCGACCTTCTGTGTTTTGGTGTCTTCAACCGTATAGGCTGAAACTGCAAGAACATTACCGTCAATTGTAATTGCGCTGAACATGGGACAGCCGTAGGACTGAGCCTTATCGTAGCATACGCCCTCGGGTATTTCACCGCCCGATTCACTTGCTGTATTTCCGCTGATAACTGCCACAGTACCCTTTGCATCCGAATAAGCATCGTAAGAAGCACCGTCAACGGTCACCTCTTTTATATTATAAAGCACGGGGGAATCGTTTCTTATATAATCTGTTCTGACATATACATTCTCACTGCCCTGAAGAATAAGGTCAATATCAAAGTCCTCCATAATTGAAAGAAGCTGAGTCTTGAGAGCGGGAGCGGAAACGGCACCGTAAATGCTCTGATGCATTATAAGGATGTTCCATTTCTTTGAGCTTTGCGTAAGGTCATCTCTCAGCCATTCGCTCTGTTCAAGAGAAAGAGCACCGCCCGAGGTGAGATTATTTGTATTGAGAACAATAAAATGAGCATTGCCGTAATCGTATGAATAATATACTCCCGAATTATCGAGCTGGTCGGGTGCAGTTGTTACGGAGAAATACTTTGAAACCTCGGAATTTCCCTCGCTGTCGGAGCTGCCGGCACTGTATACGAATCTCTTACTGCTGAAGATATCCTCTGCGGCACTTATTGCAAAGGACCACTGATCGTCATTTTCGGGCTTCTTTGTAAGAGAGCCTGTGTGAACGATAAAGTCGGAATCGGGATAAAGAGCATCTGCCGCATTGAGAGTGTTTTTGAAATTCTCATAATGAGAGGGGATATAGCCCTCTGAGCCTGAAACATGAATAAATGTGAACTTGCCGTCCTTTTCGGGAGCGGTGGAAACAGCAGCCTCGGCAGTAAAGCCTTTTGTAAAATCACCGAAAACGATTTTGTAATCCGTATCGGCTTCAAGTCCCGTTACTGTGACAGTATGCTTGACAAGCTCTCTTTCATAGGGGAGAATTGAAAATTCGCCAACATCAAAGCCGGGTGCACTGTATATTACCTTTTCATTTGTTGCGGTAACGCCGTCTGTCATAGCCTTACCCGTAAAGGCTTCATTTTCCTTTACGATTTCAATATCTGTACCCTCAACGGAATACTTTGTAAACCAGCTTACGGTAAAGGATGAGGAGTTGTCTTCTGCCATGGACATTGTCATATTTACGGGAAGCTGCATATCCTCCTTTGTGGGGATGACCTTGACGGCACCGTTATTTGTGTAGGTTACGCCGTGGTCCTTTGTGCTGTCCTGAACCATACCGCCGATAACTATCTGTGCCTGATAAACGGCTGTTTCTCTTGCCCCGAGGGGTAAGAACTGTCCGAGGAGATTATCTATAAGCTCGTCTATGGTTGAGCCGTAGCTGATAAGTCCCGTGCCGAGAACAGCTTCAATAAGTCTTTTAAGTGAAATATCATTGAAATTCTTTTCAATTTTGACGAATGCCTTTACAAAGTCATCGACTGAACCGCTGCTTAAGATTCCCGAATCGAGAAGCCCGAGAATGATGGTATATATCATCTGAATATATTCACCGACGGTTGCGGTTTCGTCAACAAAGAGAGCCTTTATATTGAAATCAACATTTGCAAGGATAGTATCAAGAACAAGTCTGTCAACAACATGCTCTCTTACAAGAGAGATAAGAAGGTCAAGGAATTCGGTCTTGCCTGAGAATTCAACAACATCCTGTAAGAAAAGGTCATCTGATATATCCTCGTTGCCGTAATACATTGTAGCAAGAACGCTGAGTACCGCATCGCCGAGAGTGCCGCCATGGTTTTCGTCACCGAAGCCGTAGGTATCAATGAATTTTGTGCAGGGAACAGAGGAGATCTCCGTATCAAGAAGCTCTCTCAGGGCATCCTTGATGAGCTTATATGTGGTCTCCTTGGGATAAATGAATTTTTCCATCAGCTGAGTATCAAGGTCAGAAAGGAAGCTCATTGCATTTTTGCCCGAAAGAACATTTTTGCCTTCAAATTTGATACCGCCGAAAAGATAGCTGTCAACGAGAGCCTCAATATCAAGTTCAAGCTCTTTTTCTATGTATTTTACAATACTGCCTTCTTTTCTGATACCGTCAAAATACTTATCGAGAGTGCTTTTGAGAATACCGAAAATATAGTCAGCGGCATCGGCATTCCCGCCGAACTGCTTGATGAAGCCCGTTCTTCTGTAGGGTGAGGGATATGCTGTTCCCTTTGATGTTATGACAGGAGCGTATTCGTCACATTCTCTCTGATTAAAGGTAACATCAAGACCGCCCTCGGCGTTTTTCTTGAAATCTGTCACTCTGTAGGAGAACGGGAACTGTGTGAGAGTGGGAGTGATAACGGAATACATGGGATTTCCCGAATCCGAATAGGTAATGCTGACATCGCTTACATGCTGATGTCCGCCGAAGGAATAGTTTATTCCCGCATCGGCGAGTATCTCCTGAAGCTTATAGCCGTCGTCAATAACAAAGCCCTGCATTAAAAATTCGTGGAAATAGTTCATTCCCGACATATTCCAATGAGTAAAGAGGATGGGAGTTTCTCCGTCCTTTTTCGCATCCTCGGCTTCCTTCAGTATCCATTCGAGAAGCTCGGGAGTGAAAGCACCTGCAGTTTCCTGCTTGTCTTCGCCCGACTCTGTTATATCGGAAGTGAATTTACCGCCGTCGGCAAGAATAAGTCTGTAGCCGTCACCCGTCTTTACGGAGTAGGAAAGACAGCCCGCCTTTTCAGCTGTAAAATCGGTAAACTGATGATATGCATCAGAGAAGCCCAGCTCCTTATAGATATCATAAAAGTCCGACATTGTTGTCATTTTTGCGGGTTCTTTTATGTTATTGATAAACTGAGAGGCTCTGGGATTATTTATATCGTGATTACCGGGTGTGACATAAACGGATGCGCCTGTTTTCTTTTCAAAGGCAAGCAGTTTTTCCGAGAGAGCCTTATGTCCCTCGTATTCGCCGTTTGTTGTAAGGTCGCCGACGAGAACAATGTGCTTCACGCCGTTGTTCTTAACCTCGTATTCGAGAGAGGCAAACGCTGCATCAAGAATGGCGTCAAGGTCCTTATAGACACAGTTATGTCCCTCAAGATAGGTATAAAATGCCTCACCCTTATCACCTGCAAGCTTTTCGGTATAATAGTGGGTGTCATTTACTGTTGCAATGCTGAAGGTGCTGTCTTCTGCGGCAAATGAAAGGGGAGCCGCTGAGAGAAGGAGCGCAAGGCAAAGAAACAGAGATAAGATTTTTAAGGATACTGATTTTTTCACTTTCGGTTTCCTCCCGGAATAAAGTTATACATTGTAATTATATAATAAGAAAAAAATAAAGTAAAGAAAATTTTTGTGAACAATTAAAAAACCGACAGCCTCGGCTGTCGGAAGACTTATATGGGAAGAAGACCGATGAGATAATAAAAGAGAGGCACAAAGAGAAGAGCAGGAAGAAAATCCGCAACCTTGATCTTTGTGATTCCGAGGATGTTGAGTCCGAGACCTATTATCATAACAGACCCCGCGCAGGTGATCTCCGACACAAGTGCCGTATCTGTGAGAATGTTTTGCAGAAGAGAGGCTAAAAGCACAAGTCCGCCCTGATATATAAGCACGAAAACGGCGGCAAATATAACTCCGATTCCGAGAGTACAGCTGAGCATACAAGAGGAAATGAGGTCAAGTATAGATTTTGTTATAAGAAGCTCATTATCTCCCGAAAGCCCTGCATTGAGTGAGCCTACAATGGTCATAGCACCGATGCAAAAGAGCAGTGACGCCGTAATAAAGCCCTGTGCCACCGTTCCCTTTTTGCTCGGGGAACTTGTTTTTTTCTCTATGAATTCTCCGAGGCGTCCTATTCTGCCGTCGATGTCAAGGGCAGTTCCCGCAATAGCACCGAAAACAAGGGAAAGAATCAGTATAATTGTATTTTCTCCCTGAAGTGCTCCGTCAACTCCGATATAAAGAGTGCAAAGACCGATAGCTGTCATTGCCGCCTTGGAAATTCTTTCGGGAATTCCCTTTTTCATAAGAAGACCGATTGTGCTTCCGAGAATGACGGTTAAAGTGTTAATGATTACGCCGAGCATTTTTGTCACCTACGAATTAAAAATCCCGATTATATTAGCACATTCATACACAATTTGTAAATATTAAAGCTGAAAAATGAGCAGAATTCAATTAATAAAATACTTGAAAAACTTGTCCGATGCTTGTATAATTGTATAGGTATGAAAATTGAAAGGAGATAATTCCAATGAACTATTCACATGAAGTACAGAATATGTGCGTTGTAGCCAAGGGTGTAAGCCATAAGTGTGCTCCCATCCCTCAGGAAGGCGCATGGACTCATTCAACTCAGATCACTGATATCAACGGTCTTACACACGGTGTAGGCTGGTGTGCTCCTCAGCAGGGTGCATGTAAGCTCACTCTCAATGTTAAGAACGGTATCATTGAAGAAGCTCTTGTAGAAACACTCGGTTGCTCCGGTATGACTCATTCAGCTGCTATGGCATCTGAAATTCTTCCCGGAAAGACTCTTCTTGAAGCTCTTAACACAGACCTTGTTTGTGACGCTATCAACACAGCTATGAGAGAGCTCTTCCTCCAGATCGTATACGGAAGAACTCAGACAGCCTTCTCCGAAGGCGGACTTCCCGTCGGCGCAGGTCTTGAAGACCTCGGTAAGGGTCTCAGAAGCCAGGTAGGTACTCTTTTCAGCACAAAGGCAAAGGGTCCCAGATACCTTGAGCTTGCTGAAGGCTATATCACAAAGATGGCTCTTGATGCAGACGATCAGGTTATCGGTTATAAATTCGTTCACCTCGGAAAGATGATGGAATCTATCCGCAAGGGTATGGATGCTAACGAAGCACTTGCTAAGGCAACAGGTCAGTACGGCAGATTCGATGATGCTGCAAAGGTCATCGATCCCCGTGAAGAATAATAGAGGGAGGATATTACAATGGCTTTATTTGAAAGTTACGAAAGAAGAATTAACCAGATCAACGTTGCACTCGAAAAGTACGGCATTGCCTCTCTCGAAGAAGCAAAGAAGATCTGTGACGATAAGGGTATCGATGTATATAACCTTATCAAGAGCATTCAGCCCATCTGCTTTGAAAATGCTTGCTGGGCATATATCACAGGTACAGCTATCGCTATCAAGAAGGGCTGCACAAAGGCAGCTGACGCTGCTGAAGCTATCGGTGAAGGCCTTCAGGCTTTCTGTATCCCCGGTTCAGTTGCTGATGACAGAAAGGTTGGTCTCGGCCACGGCAACCTCGCTGCTATGCTTTTAAGAGAAGAAACAAAGTGCTTCGCTTTCCTTGCAGGTCACGAATCCTTCGCAGCAGCTGAAGGTGCTATCGGTATCGCTAATTCCGCAAACAAGGTAAGAAAAGAACCCCTTCAGGTTATTCTTAACGGTCTCGGAAAGGACGCTGCTCAGATAATCTCCAGAATCAACGGCTTCACATTCGTTGAAACAAAGTTCGATTATATGACAGGTAAGCTCGAAATCGTAAGCGAAAAGGCATATTCAAACGGCCCCAGAGCTAAGGTTCGTTGCTTCGGTGCAGACGATGTCCGTGAAGGCGTTGCTATTATGCATCACGAAGGTGTTGACGTTTCCATCACAGGTAA
Organism: Oscillospiraceae bacterium; assembly: GCA_015066205.1. GTDB lineage: Bacteria > Bacillota > Clostridia > Oscillospirales > Acutalibacteraceae > RUG806. The sequence goes on along the minus strand of SVOV01000002.1, from coordinate 18,370 downwards.
CTCAACTAACCCCACCCGCTTCCAGCATCCCGTTGCAGGCACATATAAGAAGGAATGTAACGAAATCGGCAAGAAGTATTTCTCCGTTGCATCAGGCGGCGGCACAGGCCGTACTCTTCATCCCGACAATATGGCAGCAGGCCCCGCTTCCTACGGTATGACAGATACAATGGGCAGAATGCACTCCGACGCACAGTTCGCAGGCTCCTCCTCCGTTCCCGCTCACGTAGAAATGATGGGACTCATCGGCGCAGGTAACAACCCCATGGTTGGTATGACCGTTGCATGTGCTGTTGCTATTGAAGAAGCAAGCAAATAAGCCACTTTTGAGCATTTGCTTAAAATTTAATCATTGATAAACAATTAGACCCATCATTTGACGGTTTCAAGTCATGATGGGTCTAACGTTTTTTAGTAAAAACATCAAGTAGGAGTCAAGTTTTTATGAAGAAATTATCAATGATTAGGCAAGTATCAATCACCTTTGAGCAAGGTTGCGACAAGTATATCCTTAACTGTAAACAGAGAAATCTGCGACAAGGAACAATCAATCACTACAAGCAAAGTTATACTCAGTTTTATAAATATTTTGACCGCGAGCTGCTCCTGAGCGAAATTACCGAGCAAACATACAAGGATTATGTTGTTTATCTTTGCAGTTCTATTGATAACGATGTAAGTGTCAATTCATATCTACGTGATTTGATTACCACTTTTCACTTCTGGATGAACGAAGGTTATATTCCGTATTTCAAGATGCAGGCAATAAAGGTTGATAAACACACTATTGAAACATATTCAAATGAGGAACTTAAGGTTTTGCTCCAGAAGCCAGACTTAAAGAAATGCAAATTTACAGAATATCAATGTTGGGTGCAGACGAACCTTCTGTTCTCAACAGGGCTCAGACAACGCAGTCTGATACACATTAAGGTTAAAGATGTTGACCTGTTCAATAATATTCTGAGTATTAACGTAACAAAAAACAGAAAGCCTCTTGTTGTTCCCATAAGTCAGACAATGGCGAACATTCTGAAGGAATATCTGACCTACAGACAACACAATTCGGGTGAAGATTTTCTGTTTTGTAACGTATTCGGCAAACAACTAACTAAGAGTACAAGTTATAACCAACTTTACACTTACAACAAAAACAGGGGCGTGGAAACAACAGGAATACACAGATACAGACATACTTTCGCCAAACAATGGATTCTGAACGGCGGTAACGTTGTTTCTCTCCAGAAGATATTAGGACACAGTAATCTGGCGATAACACAGAACTATATCAATATGCTTGTGAGTGAAACTGCGGAAGAAGTCAACAAGCATAAATCTTATTGATAAGTTTGTTGAAACACGAACATACAAAATGAATATGAATAAACACTAAAAAACGCCTGCTCGGAAGCAGGCATTTTTCATTCGTATAATGATGTTATCTTGTTTACGTAGTCCTTAAATGCATCGATTTGCTCCTGCGGTTCAACAACCTGAGCCCTGTTTCCAAAAGTACAAAGCCAACCGTAGAACTGCTCATTGATACCAGTCCGCATTGTTACGGTGAAATGTCCGTTGTCAAAATTTTTATACGTGATTTTTTCTGTTCCGATTTTCTCAACAACAGCATTCATACAAGTGTTTACAAACTTGATTGTAATAAATTTGTTTTCACCCTCGAACATTGAAAAGTTTGTCTTTGCGTATTCATTTGCGTTGAAGTCATAGAAGCACTCTGCGCCATCTCTTTTTTCATCTTTTCGCAGACTTACATTTTCCATTCGGTCAACACGGTAAGTCCATTTCTTTTTGTTCTTTTCATCAAAACAAAGAAGATAATAATTACCATCATTGATTAACAGGTGATACGGACTGACAATGTATTTTTCGTCTTTTCTGCCGTACTTGGTTTTAGGCTTATCTGACCCTTCTGGAATGTAGAAATTATTATAATTAAATTCGACCTTGCATCTTGCGGTAATCGCATCACTTAACACTTTAACATTATCGAACACCTGAGAATTTTTGGTTTTACTTTTGCTGACAATAGGTGAAATATGGTCTAACTTTTTAATATCAAATTTGCTGACATCTTTCAGAATATATTTTTTAAGGTAGTCTGCATCTTTTTTTGTGATAAATTTTGATGAATAGACACTTTCCAGAAGCAGTCTGATTAATTCAAAAAAGCCTTCTTCTCTTTGAAAATAATATCCGCGTTTTGTTGTACTTGCGCTTCGGTACTGAATACTTCTGATTTCTTTGTCTTCTTCAAGATATTCGAGTGCTTCATCAATATGATAATCTTCACCGTTCAGAATGGCTTCTTCAACTTCAAGTGTTGCGTTAATTGCCTTAATATCCCTCTGAATTGACTTCTCTTGTGCGGAAACACCATAACTGTCCAGGAGTTCAGCAATTTGCGCAGAGGTCATTAAATTATCAAAATCCGTGTTCTTCTGAAGTAAGCGCATAACAAGGTATGCCTTCATCTTTTGGTTATCTTGTCTGCCTCTTTTTGCTTCTTCCATATTATCACCCTTTTGGTCATATTGGTGATATTATAACATATAAAAAGTGTTAAAGTAAAGGCGCAATAACTTGAACAAATAGTTGATTTTTTAAAATAACAATGATAAACTTAAAACGATGTTATATTCATCAAAGATAGTTCTTTGTTTGCATACATTTTGATTGTGTAGGAGAGATAATTATGGGATTTTTAAAATCTTTTTTCGGGGCGATGGCGGCGGCTGAAATCAGTGAAAAAAAGAGAGAGGCTCAAGAACAAGAGAGAGAAACAAAAGCAAGCATAAGCAATGTTGATAAAATATTGAATTACGAATCAAGTTTTATTAAGTGGTTATGGGAAATAAATTGTAAAAATCCAGATTATGATGAGTTAATCTCTGATGACCAAATAGAAAACGGATATGTTTCAGCAAATGATGTTTGGCAAGCAAAATATACAATTGATGAATATAAGCGAAAAATGAAAGAGTTTATGTGCCTTGGTGGTAATCCGTTTTTTGTGTATGATTTGCGAAAATTGGATTTGTACATTGAAATAGTTCGTAGGTTGAAAGAATATGGCTGGCTTGATAAACAAGAGCAATATGTAAAACGTGCAGTTAGTACACTTATATTGGATTATGATTGGCAACAAGAACAGAAAGAACGACACAAATATAACGTTCAGATTTCTGCTCTGCTTAATACAGCAACTAATGAAATCAAAGAGATAATCAAAAGTGGTGATTCTCAATTTGTACCATACGAAAGCCACCAAGACGCAATAGTGATTGATATCGCAAAAAGCAAAGATGAAACAAAAGACAATTTTTTGGAATTTCTTACAGTTTCACTTGCTTTTACTGATGAGTATATTATTGTATATAATGGTGAGCATAACGAAATGTATTACAAGGCAAGTGTGAAATGGAAGGATGTTGACATTGAGTGGACGGGAGTAACTTTTAGGGATTGGAGTTTGGTGAAAATTAACGGTCTTCCACTTTTGTTTAATACTGAAAAAGCAAAGGAAGTAGTCTCGTTTTATGGTAGTCACAATGTTAGAGTTGCTAAATCTTTTAGTGACCAATACAATGCTGCATATGAAAATATAAACTCTCTTACTGGAGTTGAGTTTGAGTTGGTATGTAAAAGATTGTTGGAGAATATGGGCTTTGAAGTTGAAACTACAAAAACCACTGGTGATGGCGGTATTGATTTGATTGCATATAATCATCAACCGTTACTTTCGGGAAAATATATTATACAGTGCAAACGTTATACTGGAAGCGTAGGAGAACCTACTATTAGAGATTTATATGGTGTTATTACCTCCGAAAGAGCAAACAAAGGCATCTTAATGACATCTGGAACTTTCACAAAACAAGCACAAATTTTTGCTCAAGAAAAACCAATAGAATTGATTGATGGAATAAAACTACGTGAATTATTGGAAAACTACTATTATTTATAAGGAGAATTATTATGACACAAACAATTGTAGAGATAAAGTCAAATTTTGGTAATGATAAAGTAAAAATGAAAATTTTTAGTCAGAATGCACTTTCGAAAATCGATATAGATTATATTCATACATTGAGACGAGATGAACTCATTAAATATGGAAGGGTTAGAGGTTGGACTGTTTTAGATATTACTGAATGGGCTTAAATTAACATATATAAAGGGAATGGCACAAAGCCGTTCCCTTTACTTTTACCCTTCCAAAAGACCTACATATTTATAAACCGTAGTTCTGCTCAGACCGCACACTCTTGCGAACTCTGAAAGGTTCAGACTGCCCGACTTGAACGCAGGATAATGTCTGAAAAATATTTGTGGGATTTCTTCCGTTGTTGTGTGCGGTCGCCCGATTTTAGCCCCTTTTGCCTTGGCGTTTGCCATCCCAGACCGCACACGTTCTCTTATAATGCGAAGTTCAAGTTCTGCAAACACGCCCGACATCTGAATGAAGGCATTTGTCATAGGGTCAATCTGACCGTTTGAACAATCGACCGTGATACTGCCGACAATTACAAGTCTGAGTTTCTTGTCCTTTACGGTGTCAATAATGTCACAAAGTTGTTTTGTACTTCTGGCAAGTCTGGAGACTTCAAGTGTGTAAATTGTATCCCCCTCTTTGGCTTGTTCCAGAAGCGAAGAAAGTTCTTGTTTGACGGTACTGTCGCCGTGTTCGTATTCAAGGAATATTTCTTTTGCGCCAGCCTCTTTCAGTTCTTTGACCTGCCTCTGAATATCCTGCTTACTCTCATTTGTCGAGCATCGTGCATATCCGTAATTCATAATCTTATCCTTTCTCTGCCCTGCCTTTGCGGCAGGGCATTTGTAATTCTTTCAGCAGATTGAGAATCGGCGACTGCTGACCTGTTTTGTGTATTCCTTATACATATCGGCGTGAGACTTTTTGAAAGCCGTTGTATCAAATCTCTGTGAAAGAACTGAAGTCCAACGGATAATGTATGCACCTGCCTCAAGTTCCTCGGTGTTCTGTTCGAGCATTTCAGCCTTTAACATATCTCTGATTGCCTCAGCCTCTGCCTTTGCATCCTCGATGATTGTTTCCCACTCTGCAAGAGCCTCGATGTTTCTGATGATTTCGTTGTTTGACATATTTCATATCTCCTTTGTTTTTGTTGTGTTGTTTATCAACTGTCTATATTATAGCACTAAATATTAGTGCTGTCTATTGACATATTACACTAACTTTTAGTGCAATATTTGTGCATTTTTAGCACTTGATTTTAGTGCATTGCTGTAGTATAATTGTTATAGTGGGAAAGGTGGTGTTAAAAAATGGCACTCCAGTATAAGATTGATATTATGGCAGAACTGAAGAACAAAGGATTCTCATCAACAAAAATCCGTGAAGAAAAACTTATCGGTCAGTCATACCTTCAGCAAATCAGACACGGCGAATTGGTTTCGTGGAAAACTATTGATACACTCTGTTCACTCTTGGACTGTCAGGTGGGTGATTTGGTCGAGTATGTAAAAGAACCTGATGTTCAAGAAAAGGGGTAAGTTTTTTCCTGAACAAAAATTGTGTGTTTTCGGGGGCATATCACACCCTTTTTTTCTCGTTTGAAAGTGTCTATGAAAACAACTCTTTTCTTTGACACCATACTGGGCGGTGTATTACGGGAAAATTCAAACCGTTCGGCAGGCTTGTAATTTTGCGTGGCTCACTCTCCGTCTGAATGTTGGTTTGATTCTGAAAGACGGTTTTCCCGACCGCAAAGGATATAATAATCTTTTCTTCGGCTGACGAGCCAAAAGGAGCATAAACGAAAAAATACGGCAAACCGTGAGATTGTTTTCTCTTGGTTTGCCGTTAGTATTATTTATTGAAGTCTTTGAATATTTCATCAAGTGCCATATCAAGTGCGGTCTTCATACTTTTATGAAGAAATGAAAATAATTCAGCCTCAATAACACTTTTCTTCTTTTTCTTTTTTTTGTTATCTTTTGGATTCGCCATTACTTTTTCACCTTACTTTCGCAGGTGACTTTTATATTCATCGGTTCGTTGTTATCACCGTAATTTATTTGTTCATAAAGATTGTTTCGCTATTCTTCAAAATTCTCCTGCGGAGATTTGCCGTTTAACTGATACCAGAACAAATCTGGCACCATGCCTCTATCACGGAAATAACTTAATTTCTGAAAATCGTCTTTATTCATAAAAATCTCCCTCCATAATCTAATCAAGGGATATATTCAATGCACCGCTATTGCCTGTGTAAGTTCGCCAGTTGTCTTCTGTTGGTATCTGATAATTCAGGGGCGGTCTGAATAGGCGAATAAAATAACCTTCTCTTTCGCCGATTTCTTCTTCAATTTCTGTTCTTGTCTGACTTTTGGCATAATACAGCACATTGAATTTCACATTATAATTTCGCCTCTTGGCTTCGGCAAGAACCTTGTATTTGTTTTCTTTTGGATTTGTAGTTAAAGCCCAATGTTCCGCCATTCGATAAAGAATATTATTACTTTTTCCTATGTAAACGATTTTATTGTTTATGGTTATTGAGTACACACCTGCACTCAGGAATTTCTTACACCAGCCTTTCTACAAATATTTATTATAAATATTATCTACGTATTTACTCATAATTTTTCTCCTTTTTCTTAAAATATAAAGTTTCCGTTTTCATCAATGAAATCATCCTTCACTCTTGGATTTCTCTCACTTATAATATTCGGATTTTGGTTATTTGAATTTATAGTATTATTTATATTATTATAAGTATATTCAATATCCCCTGATGGGGTATTATCAGATTTTGAAGGGGTATCATCAATGTCTGAAACAGGGGTATTATCAATAATCTCCTTTGCGCATTTATAAATCGCATCATAGTCAACGATAATTTCACCCTGTTGCCCGTTTGTACTTGGATTGTGAATTATCAAGCCCTTTTCAACTAATTTTTTTCTTGCGTTTTTATAAGTAGTTTCAGACATTCCGCAACGTTTCATAACTGTCGCTTCAGGAACGGCAAAATTGCCTTTGTCTGAGTTTCCTGTCAAAAAGAGTATCAGTTTCAACTGCGCTCCCTCTTTACCCGTGAAAATGTTAAACAACGCCATTTCAAGGTAATGTGTTCTGACTGCATATTTCAAGCCATTCTCTCTATTCTTTTCACCTTTAGATTTCAGAATCGGTGCCTGATTGAAATTCCCCATTTCCGCAAATCCTCCTGGTAATCTATTCACAGGCGAACCTGATGAATTGACTTGTGTTCATATTGAACTTTTTAGCCGTCTGTTGGATTGATTCTTTTTCGCAATCAGAAAGCCGAAGGTCTATTTTTTTGCATCTTTTATTTCTCATTTTCTTCTCCTTTATATATGAATTTTTATTAAATTGAAGTATCAGATTTTGTCCTGACGTTCTATATATATTATACAAAAATTTTTCATTAAAATCAAAGTAGAGCATTTTACGCGGTCAGAAGTTTCTGTTCTTCTGAGAAGATGATTTTTCCGTTTTCAATGCAGGCTGTATATGATATCAGTTCTTCAATCTGGCTTCTGGCAGGCTGAGCGTGACTTTTGAAATACAGATTGTCGAATTCGGGATATTTCTTAATAAACCAAGCGCGAACTTCCTGGAATCCGCAAGAGTGAGCAAGGGCTTTCCATCTTTCTTCAACATATTCTGCAAAGACATTTCTTCTGGATTCTTCATCGTGTTCATGGCAATAAATATAAGCCTCAATGAAGGGATAATTTAAGCCCTTATATTTATCGTGATTGTAGGTTTTCTGAACCTTAACTTCAACCGTGAACTCAGGATTTTTAGAAATTATTCTTTCATATTCACTATATTCGGGTGATGAAGTATTTGCCATTTTGTTTGCAAATGTCTTGTTGATGATGATTTTGCGCTTGATGATATCTACCTTAATTCCGTTCATTGTTTTTTACTCCTTTCAATTATGCGACTTCATCTGTAATTTCTTCTGTAAATTCTTCTGTTGATACAGTTGTTAATGCAGGCTTATTGGCTTCCTCAAACTTCTTACGGTCTGAAGGTGTCATAAACTGGGGATATCTTTTTAAGAACTCATTGCGAACATAGAAGAAGGAAACTTCCTTATATTCGTCATTTGCTTCGTCATATATTGTTTCGCCGATGGAATTAAATAACTGTTCAAATGTTTCAATGTAGTTCTTATCATTTGCATTTACATAGTTGAGCATAAACTTCTTTGTAAGATTCTTGTAGTTATTTTTGTTGTTTGACTTCTTAATAATAACCTTTGCGTTGGGACATATCTGCTTTGCTCTGAAGAGGTCTTCAAACTCAGGTGTGCCAACCTTCATAGCCTTTGTGTACTCTGCCTTTGATACGATGATTTCTCTCTTTGATTCATTAATAAACATAGTTTTTACCTTTCTGCGTTCTTTGCTCGCCAGCATATATTTTTTATTTGCGTTTATAGTCGCCACTAAATTTTACTTTTTTTGTTTGGGCTCTTACCCTTACCTTGTGATTACATTATATCATTCAAGCGATTCTCTCGTAGTGTATAAATGTCCTTTCAGAATTATTGTCTGATAAAACATTTCTTGCAAGGAAATTGTTAATATGCACCATTTCATGTTCGTGAAATCTGTTGTAATATTCTTCGTCTGATAAGTATTCAACAGTTGCCGAAGGAAACATTTTTTTAAAGTGTCTGAATAAGATGATTGACTCTGTTCTTTTAGGCTTTCTGATGTCGCGAGCCGCAGTTGCCGAGACATAAATTGTGTTTGTGTGAATTTCTACGATTACGAGTGATTTTGATTTCATTTTTTTTCATTTCCTTTCTTTTCTTCTGGTTAAGGCCTTTCCCTTACCTTGTGATTACATTGTATCATTTTTGAATTTTCCTGATGGTGTATTTTTGACCTTTCAGGATTTTTGCATTTTGCAGATTTCTTGATTCTTCTAATTACTAACTTACCCATTAAAACAAACTTGATAGTGTAAATCAGATGTTTCAATTTTTCTGCCTTGTGAGGTTGTTTACCGTTCCCTCACCTTGCATCATTATTATACTGTATTCACAATTTTCTCAGAGTGTATAATTGGGTGTGCAGGTTTTTGATTAAAGTTTCTGCAAAGAAAAGCCTGACACACATATAATGGTGGTCAGGCTTCTGGCAAAAGTTGAGTTTATCTTGACTGATTTTTAATGAACCTTGTTTTGTTTATGATTGATTCTTGACTTTTAGTTCATTCGATTCTATAATGTGGATGCTAAATACGTGATGGGCACTTTGTTTCTGTTTAATGATGTGTCTATATTGTTTATTAAAGTATTAAAAACAGGCTTCAGTTCCCGTGATTCCGAGCCTCTGCAACGCAGAGGCGAGAAACAAGCATCGCTTGTATGTAGAAATGATGGGTCTTATCGGTGCAGGTAACAACCCCATGGTTGGTATGACAGTTGCATGTGCTGTTGCTATAGAGGAAGCAAGCAAATAAGCCATTTTCAAAGGTTTATTTGTAAATCACAGATTTAATCATTGATAAAAAAGTCAGACACATCATTTTACGGTTTTTCGGTATGATGTGTCTGATGTTTTTTTGCAAGAAAATATCAAGATTGTATTTGGTTGATGTCTCTCTGACTGGATTTTTTTGTGCAGAAACACCATAACTATCCAGCAGATCAGCAATCTGCGCAGAGGTCATTAAATTGTCAAAATCCGTGTTCTTCTGAAGTAATCGCATAACAAGGTACGCCTTCATCTTCTGATTATCTTGTCTTCCTCTTTTTACTTCATCTTCTATCGAGCAGCTCTCCTTTTTGAAAGTGCGTTTTCAAGTATTATAACATACGTTATATCAATGTAAAAGGAATTTTTATTATTTACTTGAAGTTATTGGAATATTATGTTATATTGAACTTGCGACGCAATCAAATAATCTGAACCCGATGGATGTGTTTTTACTTTTGGTAAAAACGCACCCTCATTTTGGCATCCTTTGGGTTCGTCAGAAGATTGTGTCGCAGCAAGCGAGGCTATGCGTTTTTCGTGTGTGCAGCTTCGGCTTGCACACACTTTTTTTTTGGAGGTAAAGACAATGAAGAAAATCTTATGTTCACTGCTTGTTGTGGTTATGTGCCTGACTATGGCACCACTACAGGGTTTTTTTGAAATTGAATTTCCTGATATTAATTTCAGCAAATTTAATTTGCCTGAATTTGATAACAATTCGTTATTTTCCGATACTGCAGAGGCATATACAGTAAGAGAGCAATTAGGTAATGATGTATATTTTTACTACATCGTTGAAACACAGAAGGCTTTTATTACTGGTACTGGTGCAATGTGGGATTTTCCGGATGGGTTTTCCATTGAATCATTAATTCCGGTAAAAAAAATATATATTGAAAAAGGCATTACATCGTTTGGGGCAAATGCATTTAATGGGTTAAACTCATCAATTAATATTTATTTTTCAGGCTCTCAATCGCAGTGGAGCGAAATAACCGTTGGTGCAGGTAATGAAAATTTGTCTAATCTGACTATTCATTTTGATGTTCAAATTGACCCGGATGACTACAGATTTTATGCAAAAGGAACGTGTTGCAACAACCTTGAATGGACACTTGATCATTTTGGGACATTAACCTTTTCAGGAACAGGCCCTATATATGTTTATTCTAAATATTATAGAGATGATTTAGGAGGAGAGCATTGCGATATTAAATCTTCTTGGCATGATTTCAAAAACTCAATTGAATCTGTTGTGATTTCTGAGGGCATAACAAGTATCTGTGGAAATGCGTTCAGGGACTTAAATAATCTTCAACAAATCACTCTCCCCGATAGCATAATAAGTATTGGTGCAAATGCGTTTTACAACACTTTATATTATAGCAATTATGAGAACTGGGATAATGGTGTTCTTTATCTTGGTAATTATCTGATAAAAGCAAAGAACGATTTGCCTGAAAATTATAGTGTAAAACCGGGAACAGTATGTATTGCAGCTGAAGCATTTAAAGATTGTTTAAATCTTAATGAAATAACAATCCCTGATAGTGTAATTAGTATCGGTTCAGATGCATTTTATGGTACTGCATATTATAACAATGAAACAAATTGGGAAGATGGTGTTCTTTATATAGGTAATTATCTGATAAAAGCCAATGAAAATTTACCTGAAAATTACAACATAAAACCAGGAACTGTGGTTATCTCAGGTTCTGCGTTTTATGAGTGTTCATATCTTCAAAAAATTACTATCCCCGACAGCGTAATAACCATCGGTGATACGGCATTCTACGATTGTCACAGGATTACGGAAATTTTTATTCCCAAAAGTGTCACATACATTGGTCTTGAAATATTTGTTCGGTGCAACGACCTTACTTATATATTGGTTGATGAAGAAAATGAGTATTATTCAAATGATGAATATGGCGTATTATTTAATAAGGACAAAACTCATTTAATTTGTTATACTGAAAATATTTCAATAACAGAATATTTTATCCCGAATAGCGTAACAAGCATAGATGCTGGTGCGTTTGATTTTTGCAGGATCCTTACAAACATTGTAATCCCCGACGGAGTAAAAAGCATAGGTGATGATGCATTTTTTGGATGTTCAAGTCTTACAAGCATTGAAATGCCCGCCAGCGTAACAAGTATAGGCGATTCTGCCTTTTATGGATGTTCAAGTCTTACAAGCATTGCAATACCCAATGGGGTAACAAACATAGGTGCTTATGCATTTAGCGAATGTAAAAAACTTACAAATGTTTCAATCCCTGATTCGATAACCACTATCGGTGTTGGTTTGTTTATGGGTTGTAAAAGCCTTACAGACATAACAATCCCAGAATCAGTGACAACCATAGGCAGTGATGCGTTTAGTTATTGTTCCGGTCTTACAAGTATAAAAATCCCGGCTTCGGTAAGCTCTATCGGTAACTTTGCATTTAGGGGTTGTGCTGCTCTTACAAGTATTATTGTGAATGAAGATAATAAGTATTTCTCAAACGATGAATATGGAATATTGTTTAGTAAAGAAAAAGATCTATTGATTACATATCCGGCAAATAAGCCGAATACAGAATATGTAATCCCTGATACCGTGACAAACATTGCCGAATATGCTTTTTCCGATTGTTGTAGTCTGAAGGAAATAATTATACCCGATAGTATTACAGATATTGGTAATTATGCGTTCGATTTTTGCCTTAGTCTTCAAAAAATTACTATCCCTGATAGCGTAACAAATATTGGTAATCATGCGTTCGATTTTTGTCGTAATCTTCAGGAAATTACTATCTCTGCTAGCATAACAAGCATTGGTTACGATGCATTCTTAAACTGCTTTAGTCTTACAGATGTATATTACAGTGGAGATAAAGTGCAATGGAAAAACATATCCATTGATTATGGTAATGATTACTTGAAGAATGCGAATATACATTACCATTACAACACCCCTCACACATACACTGCTGTTGTAACTGCTCCTACTTGTACTTCAATGGGCTATACAACATATTCTTGCCTTTGTGATGCCAGCTATGTGGCAGATTATGTCAACAAATTAAGTCATAAGGATTCAGACGGTAACAATTTGTGTGATTATGGTTGCGGATATTCCTTTACAACAGGAAACGTTAATGGCAACATAACGGAAAAATTAGACAATGTATTGGGATTAGATTATACCTTTACTTATAATGATAACTATTTTAGTGGCAGTTCGTATGTATATAATCATGATCTCGCTATTATGTCTAACTGTCTTGCTATTTCTGCAATGGTTGATGAACTCTATTATGACATTTTTAAAGAGTTTTTTGCAGATAATTCAAAAATTTCTGATACATTTATCCTTGAAAACAACCAGCCCAAGTACATATCTGAAATATTGACTGCAATCCGTTCCTATTCTTCCAAATATAAGAAGAAAGATGAAGATGAAATGACTGCACAGGAAAAGGCTGAAAAAAGGAACGCTTGGCAAAATATCATTTATGCAGTTCAGTCTCATGGGTGTGCGGCAAATGATATTTTGATGTCAAGTTTAACTGCGGGAGAATTTTTTAATAAAATAGGCTTTGCCAATCCGGTACATTATAATTATATGAGTATCCCCCAGATGAACTCTATTGCTTGTGTTATTGCTAACAAAAAAATTGGAAACGCAACTGTTATTGCCATTGGCATAAGAGGCTCAGGATATGGTGCTGAATGGGGCGGTAATTTTAATGTTGGAACGGCAGAAGAGCACGAAGGTTTCAGAATAGCAAAAGAAAAAGTGCTTAATTATCTTTCTGATTATATTAAAAATAATAACATTACCGGAGATGTTAAATTCTGGATTTCCGGATATTCACGTGCTGCCGCTACTTCAAACCTTGTTGCAGCTACTCTTGATGAAGGAGCAAGTTCTTACAGTTATATTTCATCTTTAAATTATACCCCAGAAGATGTATATGCGTATACTTTTGAAACACCAATACCCACAAAAGATAAAAATACAAAGAATGCACTTTATACCAACATATTTAATATTATTAATCGCATTGACTATGTTCCTAAAGTTGCACCAGAAACATGGGGATATTCCCGTTATGGAGTAGATTGTTTCCTTCCTTCTCCGGAAACTTATGGTAGTAAAGAATATGACACTCTTCTAAAAAAGATGAAAACACAACATAAAAACATAACCGGAAAAAAATATACAGAAAACTTTACTTTTTATGATGCAAAATTTTCTGTTAAGACAACAGGGCTCTTCAATAGAGTTTTTGATATATCTTTTGTTGCTCCTAACGGAAATGTTTCACAGAGTAGATATCTCGATGAATTTATTACAATTATTGCAAATAACGTCATAAAAAGCACAAGCAATTATGTAAATAATTATCAAAGCTCCGTTCAAAAATTAATGATTGCACTTTTAGGAGGAGGCTTCGAAAATGTTGAGGTCCCCGAAAATACCATAAATGAAATAAAGGCTGCTTTGTTTGAAGGAATCAAATCAAAAATTTTCAACAACAAAAATGACGCATGGAGAAGTACTCTTGCAACTATACTCTCATCTATTGACAAATTTAATCTTAGCTATATTGATTCATATAATCTTTTGGGTATGGTGGACGAAGCGATTATTACCGGTATAGCCGGATATAATTATGTTTATACTCTTATCGAAAATGCTTCAGATATAAAGCCTGCCCATTTCCCGGAGATGAATTTTGCATGGGTCACGGCTTTGGATGGAGAGACAATCATAGAGAAAATTAACGGCAAGAGTTATCGTGTAATAAAATACAATTGTCCAATTGATATTAAACTTTATGACGAAGATGATATTTTGTTGGCAACAATTTGTGGTGATAACGTTGATATAGCTGAAGATTGTTATCTGAGTATTTACATTGATTCGAATGGTCAAAAATGTTTCTGTTTACCTGAAGATGTTAAGTATAGATTTGAAATAACAGGTACCGATAATGGAGAAATGAACTGCTCTTTCAACACATATGACTTTACTACAGGTCAGACAATTGAAACTATAAATTATTATGATATTTCTGTATCAGAGGGTTCGCAATTCTTTGTTGAAGTAGATAGTAAAGAATCTGATTTCGATGCACCTGCAAAAAGTCTTGCAGAGCAAGTTATCATAAGGAATGAATCGGATGAAGAAATTGAAATCGATGAAATTCTTGATACGGAAAATGCAACAATCACTGTGACTGTAGGATCTGATAGTTTGCTTAGCCCTGCTATAGGCGGTGGTATGTATAACAAAGGTGAGTTTGCAAAAGTAGAAGCGTATGCTGACACAAGTGAAGCTTTTGTTGGTTGGTATATAGATGGACAACTTGTTTCTACCGATGCTTCTTACAGATTTATGCCCGAAAATGACTGTAAAATAGTAGCTAAATGGACTTCTTATTGTAGTGTTAACGGTCACATTGACTCTGAGTGGATAATCGACATTGATGCCACATGTGCAGAAGAAGGTTTGAAGCATATTGAGTGTACTGTATGTGGAGAAACCTTAAAAACCGAGGCTATAGCAAAGCTTTCTCATAATTATAATGCAGTTGTGACAGTTCCCAGCTGTACGGCACAGGGCTTCACAACCTACACCTGCGAATGCGGGGACAGCTATGTTGCAGATTATGTTGATACAGTTGAGCATAATGACAATGACGGTGATGAATTCTGTGATTATTGCGATGAATTCCTCGGTTCTGATGAAGAGGAAATCAAGTGCTCACACATCTGCCATAAGTCAGGCTTTATGGGCTTTATCTGGAAGGTTATTAACTTCTTCCAGAAGCTTTTCGGAATTTCTCCCATGTGTGAATGCGGTGCGGCTCATTATTAAAGCTTTAAGGGAACGGTAAAAGCCGTTCCCTTTGTTTTTTTAGAAGATAGTTTGCGGATATTTTTATATCCTGCCAGTTCTTTGATACCGCTTGTGCGGATTCTGATGTATTAAGAATTCAGAGTATCAGTTGAATATAAAAACAGACACATCATTTCGGAGTTTTCCGCTTTGATGTGTCTGTTCTTTATTATATAGGAAATTGCTCGCGTTGTGAGCAATTTAGCTTATTGAACAAGAAGCACCCCATACCCACAGGACCCGGGGTAGGGGGTTGATAAATAGTAAGATTTTTTATTATTCTGATTTCTTTTTCGGTTTGTAGTTTATATCGGGGTCGCCGAGGACGAGGAGTCTTTTTACCAAAACGAAGGCAAGTCCGATGAGTTCATTTTTTGTGAGCTTATCGGGGTTATCGAGCCAGTATTTGAGGAGGCCGTAAAAGCCGCTTGAAATGAACATATAGAAAAAGTCATATACCGTTCTTTTGTTGTCTCCATGGAAATCACTGTAGTACTGATAGTTAAAATCACAGAATGCCTTATTCATTCTTTCCGTGAATGAATCGGATTTTTCAAAAAGCATTCTGCATATCTCACGGTTATTGTCAATAAGCTCGATCAAGGCAACAACGGTGGCGTGAACATTTTTAGGAAATCCTATTTCACGGAAGGTATCAAAATTTGAGGTCGCCTCGTTTACTACCGAATCTTCTATATCCTCTATAAGGTCATTGATGTCCTTATAATGAAAATAGAAGGCATTACGGCTAAGCCCCGCATTTTCGCAAAGCATTTTGACGGTTATTTTGTTCCACGGGGTGTCCTTTGATAATTCAACAAGGCTGTTTGTGAATGCCTGCTTTGTTCTTTTTACACAGCTGTATTCCTTTGCCATAATATCCCTCCTGCATCAGCTTATATATTATATGTAACATTTTTCACACAAATTGTCAATGTGTAACATTTGTTACAACGGCTGAATCAGTGTAACCGAACGGTATAGCTTTATGACAGATGAAAGCTCAAATTTGGTACAAAATGTCACAAATTGTATATTGACTTATCTTTATGAGAAAGGGTATAATGTGTAAGAAATGTTACAGCGTGTAATAAATTAACTTTACATTTTTTTGAAAGGGTATATTTATAATGGATTTAACAGGTTCAAAATTCAGAATTCCGAAAGAAAACTATCTCAGACAGCCCGGCAGCGAATCCTGCTATCAGTATCTTAAGGATGCTTATAAAAGAATATCAGCCGATCACGGTGAGTATGATGCCTTTATCACTCCTGTTCTTCAGTACGAAAGTGCCACTTCTATGACAAGACTATTTAATGACATAGAAAAAATGGCATCGTTTTTGGATTCAAAGGGAATCAAAAAGGGTGATGTGATTACTGTTTTTCTTCCCTCCTGCGGACATGCCTTTATTGCATTCTATGCTCTCAGTAAGCTCGGCGTTATCTCAAATTTCATTCATCCCATGACTCCTCCCAATCAGCTGCTTGAAATTATGGCAAAAACAGGCAGTAAGGGACTTTTCATTCTTGACCTTTTTGCAATGCCCTTCAGTCCCGTAATTTCAAAGTATATGACAATTGTCTGCTCAACCTCTGATTTCTGTGACGGTATTGCATATAAATACGCAAAGGGTAACGAAATGCAAAATGCCCCCGTGCCGGAAAATGAAAATGTTATCCGTTATATGGATATTATGGCAATGGAGCTTCCCGCAGTAGAGGATGCTCCCGCTCCCGGCAAGGACGACGCAATTTATCTCCACGGCGGCGGCACAACAGGAAAGAGCAAGACCATTATCCATTCAAATTTCTCCTTTAATACACTTGCCTTTAATCTTTATATTCTTGATACATATCACGAATACTGCAAGTGCTATTCTATGTGTACTCTTCCTTGCTTCCACGCCTTCGGCCTCGGCGGAGCAATGCACTATGCCATCTGTAATGCATATCAGCCCATTATGATTCCGAAGCTCGATCCCGTTCAGGCTAATGAGCTTATAAGAAAATACCGTGTTACCGAAATATTGGCAGTTCCGAGAATGTTCCAGAAGCTTATGGAGGCTCCCAATTTTGAAAATGAGGGCACAAAGAATCTCGCAATGCTTTTCGCCGGCGGTGATGTTGTTACAAATGAATTTGTAGATAAGTTTGACGCTGTTATGGAAAAGCACGGTGCTCCCGCAAAGCTTTGCCGCGGCTACGGTCTTACAGAAATGTGTGCTGTCTGCACAAACAACTCCCACTTTGCTTACAGCAAGGACTCTGTCGGATATCCCCTCGTAAGCGTTGAAGCTAAGATATGGGATGATGACTGCAATGAGGTTCCCTCAGGTACAATAGGTGAGATCGTTTTCTCCGGCGACACAATGATGAACCGATATTTCCCCGATGATGCAGTTCAGGATACAGGTATTTACACTGATAAAAACGGTAAAAACTGGATAAGAACAGGTGATATGGGCTATATTGACGAGGAAGGCTTCGTTTATTTCTCGGGAAGAAAGAAGAGAATTATAATTATTGCAGGCTATAATATTTATCCCGCAACAATCGAAGCAAAGCTCGCACAGCTTGATTACCTCAACGAGATATGTGCTGTTCAGGGATATAATGAAGAGGGCAAGCCCGATGTAAAGCTCTGCGTTTCTCTTAAGGATCCCGAAGCGGACAGAGAAAAGCTTGCAGAAGAGATACTCACATTCTGTAAAGAGAATATCGAGGGCTATGCCTGTCCCAGAAGAGTAGAATTCTTCGACCTTTTACCCAGAACCAAGCTGGAAAAGATAGACTTCGTAAAGCTCTCCGATCCCGTCCCCGCTAAATAATCTGTAAAATAAGAACAAAGCTTCCCTTTATGAGCGGGGTTGCTAAGGACAGAAACAAATATTTATACAGTTGTGAGACACTTTTCATAAGGTGTCTCACAATTTTTTTTGA
>SVOV01000078.1 GCA_015066205.1 Oscillospiraceae bacterium | reverse complement strand
GGACTTGACACCAAAAATCAATATGAATTTCCTGTAATTATGCGGTTAATGAATATCTGTATTTGTAAACCATGTGCTCGGACAATCTGTAAACCATGTCCCCCTTGACAGTGACCCCTCCCCTACGGGTGAGTCTGATTCCCTATTGTAGGGGAGCGGTCACCGCTCCCGTATCCTAATCATATGTAACTTGACCTGCGGTCAGCTAAATTGACCTGCGGTCAGCTAAATTCACAACTGCGTTGTGAGCTAAATTGCTTCGCAGCTAAATTTTTGCCTACGGCAAAAGCTCCACACCGCCCGAAGGGCAATTTCACCGACACGCAGTGTCGATTTCACTGTAAGAATTTATCCAATAAATTCTTACAACCTATGGACTTTTATTTTTTTTGTGATATAATCTTAAGTATGTTTGTAATTTACAGGGGTGTAAATATGGCAAGGCTTGGTTTTGATAATGACAAATATCTGCGTATGCAGTCGAGCTGTATTCAGGAAAGAATAGCGCAGTTCGGCGGCAAGCTCTACCTTGAGTTCGGCGGTAAGCTTTTTGACGATTTCCACGCTTCAAGAGTGCTTCCCGGCTTTGCTCCCGACAGCAAGATAAGAATGCTTCAGGAGCTTCGTGACGAGGCTGAAATGGTTATCGTTATTTCCGCAGATGCAATAGAAAAGAATAAGAGAAGAGGAGATCTCGGAATCACCTATGATGCCGACTGTCTTCGTCTTATTGATGCCTTCAGAGAAATAGGAATCTTTGTGGGCAGTGTGTGTATCACCCAATTTGCAGAACAGCCCGCAGCCATAAGCTTCCAGAACAGACTGATTAATCTCGGAATGAAGGTCTACAGACACTACCTCATCCCCGACTACCCCAACAACATACCCCTTATTGTAAGTGACAACGGATACGGCAGAAACGAATTCATAGAAACAGAGCGTTCCCTCGTCGTTATAACCGCACCGGGTCCGGGCTCGGGCAAAATGGCGGTGTGCCTGTCACAGCTTTACCACGAATACAAGAGAGGTCAGAAAGCGGGCTATGCAAAGTTCGAGACCTTCCCCATATGGAATCTCCCCTTGAAGCACCCCGTGAATGTTGCCTATGAAGCCGCAACCGCAGACCTCAACGATGTAAATATGATAGACCCGTTCCACCTTGAAGCATACGGCGAAAAGGCGGTAAACTATAACCGTGATGTTGAGATATTCCCCGTACTCAATGCAATGCTTACAAAGATCTCGGGTGAATGTATCTATAAATCCCCCACGGATATGGGCGTAAATATGGTGGGCAACTGCATTTTTGATGACGATGCCGTCTGCGATGCCTCAAAGCAGGAGGTCATAAGAAGATATTATGAAGCCGCCTGTCTTGCCCGTCAGGGTCTCGGCGACCCCGCTGTAGTACACAGGATCGAGCTTCTTATGAATCAGCTTGGCATCACCACCGAGGACCGCCCCGCTGTCGGCGCCGCTCTTAAAAAGGCAGAGCTTACAAATAATCCCGCCGCCGCTATCGAAACCTCTGACGGTGAAATTATTACGGGTAAGACCTCCGCTCTTCTCGGTGCTTCCTCGGCAATGCTTATAAATGTAATCAAAAGACTTGCCGACATCCCCGATGATATTCTTCTCCTCTCCCCCTCAATTATCGAGCCTATAACAAGGCTTAAAACGGAATCAATGGGCAGTCACAACCCCCGTCTTCATGTTGACGAGGTGCTCATTGCCCTTTCCATATGCGCCGCAACAAACCCCGTTGCAAAAAAAGCTCTGGAACAGCTCCCCCGCCTCAAGGGCCTCGAAGCCCACTCCTCGGTTATGCTCTCCTCGGTAGATGTGCAGACCTTCAAGAAGCTGGGAATACATATGACCTGCGAGCCCAAAAGCCAGACCAAAAAACTATACCACAAGTAAAAAAAGCTTCCCGAAAAGGGAAGCTTTTTTTAATTCGGAGGTCGGAATTCGGGATTCGGAGAACGCACAACCGAACTTACCCGTTCTCAATCCATGCCGAAGGCTTGGTATATCATCAGCGAAGCTGTATATCATCACGCGCCAGCGTGCATATCATCACCGCAGGTGCATATCATCAGCGAAGCTGTATAAAGACAGAGCGCAAGCGGAATAAGGCGAAGCCTTCCGACATTATTCATTATTCATTATTCATTAAAAACTTCAGTTCGGGAGGGGAGACCCCTCCCCTACGACAGACGAACCAACTCACCCGTAGGGGCGGGGTTTCCCCGCCCGCTCACGATTATATGTAACTTCAAGCAAGGGCTAACGGCACGAGCGTTGTAGAGCGTAAGCGAAACAAGGCGAAGCCTTCCGATTTTATTCTTTATTCTTTATTCTTTATTCTTTATTCTTTATTCTTCATTCTGCATTCTGCATTTGCCCGAAAGGGCACGAAAAAAGGGACAGCGTTTTGCTGTCCCGTAAAGCTTATATATGTAAAGCCCTTTCGGGCATTGTTGTCGGTACGCCTGAAGGCATTGAACCGCTCATTTCTTATTTGTTGTAATAAGAAAGAAGTGCTTCAAGTTCAATTACCTTAAGGAGCTTCTTGAAAGAAAACTTTTTCATACCTTCAATTTCGCTGATAAGCTTTTCCTCTGCTCTTAATACTTCTCTGTCGAACTCTTTCATGTCAGTTCTCCTTTCTGTTTTTTGTTTACATCCTTATTATACTCAAAAAAACAGAAAAGTCAAGTGATATTGCACAAAGAGTGAATTTGACATTTGTGCAATATGCACAAGAGTCTTTTTCGGATGAAAATAATCACCCCTGACATAATAAACAAAGAGAAAGTAATTATTTTGTGCACTTTTGACAAGGGATTTTCCCCCGTTTCCCGAAAAAGCTCAAAAAAACAGGGGGAAGCCCAAAGCTCCCCCGAAAAAGTTTGTACACCTTTTTTTCAATAAATTATTCGTAAAGAGGATATTTTTTGAGAAGGTCACAAACTGTTTCTCTGATCTTGTCTGCGCTGTTTTCAAAATCAGTGGCGGAAAGCCATATGCAGTCTGCGATAATTTTCATATCTTCCTTTTTGAGGCCTCTTGTGGTCACGGCGGCTGTACCGATTCTCACGCCACTTGTGATAAAGGGGCTTCTTTTGTCGCCGGGAACGGCATTTTTGTTTACTGTGATATATACCTCGTCAAGTCTGTTTTCAAGCTCCTTGCCCGTGATATCCATATCGCTGAGATCAAGAAGAATAAGGTGGTTGTCTGTTCCGCCCGAAACAAGATGGAAGCCCTTTTCAAGAAGAGCATCGGCGAGAGCCGCTGTATTTTCAACAATACCTCTCTGATATTCCTTAAAGCTGTCCTGAAGAGCCTCACCGAAGCATACTGCCTTTGCGGCAATGATGTGTTCGAGAGGACCGCCCTGTGAGCCGGGGAAAATTGCCTTGTCTATTGCCTTTGCGAGCTCCTCTTTACAGAGAATAAGTCCGCCTCTGGGGCCTCTTAAGGTCTTGTGGGTGGTGGTTGTAACGATATCGGCATAGGGCACGGGTGAGGGATGAAGACCCGCCGCAACAAGGCCCGCAATGTGTGCCATATCTACCATAAAGAGAGCGCCGACCTCTTTTGCGATTTCGGAGATCCTCTTGAAATCAATGATTCTCGGATATGCACTGGCCCCCGCAACGATAAGCTTGGGGCTGACCTCTTTTGCAGTTTCAAGAAGCTTGTCATAGTCGATTCTGCCCGTTACGGCATCCACACCGTAGGACACGAAATTATAGAGCTTTCCCGACATATTAACGGGTGAGCCGTGAGTAAGATGTCCGCCCTCTGCAAGGGACATTCCGAGCACCGTATCACCGGGATTCAGCACTGCGAAATAAGCGGCAAAGTTTGCCTGTGAGCCTGAATGGGGCTGAACATTGGCGTGCTCGGCACCGAAGAGCTTCTTTGCTCTTTCAATAGCAATAGTCTCACATTCGTCAACACAGTCACAGCCGCCGTAATATCTCTTTCCGGGATAGCCTTCTGCGTATTTGTTGGTAAGCACGCTTCCCATAGCTGCCATACAGCCGAGAGAAACAATGTTTTCAGATGCAATAAGCTCAAGATTTCTGCGCTCACGGTGAAGCTCCTTCTCCACTGCCGCGCCAACCTCGGGGTCAGTCATTTTAATAAACTCTGTCACATTCTGAACATTGAACATTTTTTCTTCCTCCGATTTATATTATATAGCTTTAGGGAGATCCCATTTGAATACCGATGCAAAAAGCCTTAATGCGAAAATTACAAGAATTCCAGAAACCGCCGAAATAATTTCGCCCGCATCAAAAACGATGTGCATAAGATAATACACGATACCGCCCGCAATTGAAGCTACTGCATATATCCTCTTTGTAAGCACAAAGGGAACATCGCTTACAATTACATCACGGAGAATTCCGCCTCCGCACCCCGTGGTCATTCCGAGAAATACCACAAAGAAAAAGTTGTTTTCAAAGCCTGCGCTCATTGCCACATTCATTCCGACAACGGTAAATACGCCGAGTCCCGCCGCATCAAAAATATTATTTATCTTATCAATAATAACAATGTTTTCGGAAAACTTATTTTTGAGAATACTTGCAATAATAAAGGTAAGAACAGCCGTTCCTACGGCAAAAATAAGGTATATGTAATTCCTGAACATCGCAGGCGGGAGATTTCCGAGAAGGATGTCACGGACAGTACCGCCCCCGAGCGCCGTTATAACCGCAGAAAAAATAACACCGAAAATATCAAAGCGCTTTGTAATACCGATAACCGCACCCGAAATTGCAAAGGCACAAGTACCGATTATTTCAAGCACAAGAATCACAGTATCCATAAAAAGGCGTCCTCCCGTAAATTTACACCAAGTATACCAAAAATAAAAGTAATTTACAAGAAAAATTGCCCCAAGGAAAAAAATTCGGAAAAAAGCAAAACGAAGCCAAAATTTCCGAACAATTTCTGTACACAATATATAAAATCAATTCGGATTTCGGAATTCGGATTTCGGAGGAAATCACCGTCCGACTTTTTATCTCGGGAGGGGTGACCGCTCCCATACGAAAGAAGTACCGATTCACCCGTTCTCAATCCAAGCCGAAGGCTCGGTATATCATCAGCGAAGCTGTATATCATCACGCGCCAGCGTGCATATCATCACCGCA
>SVOV01000077.1 GCA_015066205.1 Oscillospiraceae bacterium | reverse complement strand
TTTTTCATATTGTTTAATGTTTTGATACTTTCTTGACATAAAAAATTCCTCCTATGGTAGTTTCTTTAATTCTACCATAGGAGGTCTCTTTTTTCTATTGTCCGTTTTTACTGGACTTGTTCACTTTCAAGTCTTCAAGAAACCCTTTTATACATATATATACTTAAAAAATGACAAAAAACTGCGTTTTTTGTGTTTTATGCTATAAACAAACTTCGCCTCTCGGCGTACCTTTGTACGCCTTCGGGTAACCGAAAAACAAAGCTTGCTTTGTTTTTCGCTCAGTTTGTTTATTCTGCCTCTTTTTTTTCACGCCCCTGAAAAGGAGCTGCAAAAAACTTTCGTTTTTTACAGCTCCAGTGATATCCGTTTCTGCGAAACGGGTGATAGCCCTTAGGGCAGTGATATTCATTCCTGCGGAATGAGTGATATATTTTCCTGCGGAAAATGTGAAGGAAGGCACCATTCGAATTCGGAATTCGGAATTCGGAATTCGGAGAAAGCACAGCCCGACTTAACATAGGGGAGCGGTTTTCACTTTCGCGTCCTGACATATGTAACTTTACGCAAGGGCTTTGCACGAGCGTTTAAAAAAGTAAAAATCAGCACGGAGCTCTGTATAGAGATTTCTGTGCTGATTCTTATTATAGAGCGTAAGCGGAATAAGGCGAAGCCTTCCGACATTTTGCCTTTTGCATTTTGCATTTTGCATTTACACTCCGCCGCTGCGGAGTGTATTGTTTGTTTAATCGAATTCCTTTACTTCAATCCTTGTGTGTTTTTTTACATTTTTTACGGTGAGGGTGTAGAAGATAAGGAAGAGGATGAAGGCTGTGAGGGAAAGAAGAAGGACTGTGAGCCAGCCGTTGTTCCATTGGGTGAGAAACTCTTCCTTTGTTCTTATGCCCTCAAAGGGAAGAGCATCGTCTGTGAAGAAATAGACGGCGGCTGTGAGAAGAAAATAAATAAGGGCAGCTTTTTTTGAAAACTGCGAGGGGGTATATTTTGAGGGGAGCTTTTCCTCTTTCAGAAGAGAGCGGTTCAGCAAAAACCATACTGCGGCGGCAATTACCGTAAGGACTACTGCGATAACAGTTCCCGCCGTGTCCTCGTCGCCAACCTTACCCGCTTCAAAAAGGTGAGTGCCTATTCTCATTCCGAGGGGTCTTATGAGAGTTACCGAGAGCATAAAGGTGTATAATGCGCCTGCCGAACAGATATAATGAAGAGGTCTGCTCTTTATGGGAATAACGGGAGTGAAGCTTTCCTCTGCAATATATTTTTTCGGAAGCAAGACTAAGATCAGCATAATTCCGCCGCCGAGAAGGAAGCCTGTGAAGAATTCCCAGAGCGACCAGGCGGGATTTTTTATCCATAAGGGGACCTCTCCCACGGGCGGGAGAATTCCTCTGTCGGAATCAATGATAAGAAAGACATCCGCCACGGTTATTGAAAGAGAGCATACCGCATTTATGAGAAAAGATATGAGAGCGGTGAACCTGTCTTTTAATACGACGAGGGCGGCAAGGGATGTGAAGAGTGCACCGAAGGCGGCAGACATAACATCAATGCTCGTAAAATAATTTCTTGCAAAGGGAATCTTTTTTGCCCAGGAGGCAGAGCCGAATTCCTTGATATAAGCCATCATGGGAGAAAGGTCTATCCCTCTGTCGGCGAAGCCCTCTTTACAGTATGCAACAGCCTCGGGATGAATGGCCTCAAGTATAAAATGGGAAAGTGAAAACTTGAAAATATAGGTGACAGCATAAAATACTGCAATTAAGATTATATAATGCCTGAGCTTATATTCCTTTTTTGAGAACATAGAAGCTACGGTGAATGCAAAAAGGGGCATCCAGCCGAAGCCGAGAAACAGCATCATATAAAGTCCGTGAACGGGGTCAATTTCAACGAGTCTTGCGGCCTCCTCACCCGTAAAGGGAGCGGTGCTTGTGAGATAGCCCTCCATCTGGGAATTGAGAGTGCCCCAGCCGCCGTTTGTGATTCCGAGAAGGAGCACGGACAGGGGAAGAAGCTCATAATTCATCTTTTTTCTGTCACCGAAGACAGCATAGATGAAGAGAATCAGCATAACGCCCACTGCGAACATACCCCACATTGAGCCCCAACCGTGGTCGCCTCTTACTCTCCACATAAAGCCTGTCATAAGAGCACAGGCTATAACTGCGAAAAGCTTTCCTGCAATACTCATATTGCCGTTTTGTGCCTTGGCCATATTTAACACCTCGTATCAGTATATTGCTATATGGGAAATAACGGGATTCACTCTTGAATCCGTTACGGTTATTCTTACCGTGTCTGTGAGAGTGGGTCTGAATCTTGCGATCCTCTTGTAGCCGACTGTAGTTCCCTCAAAAAGCTTTTTCCAGCCCTTACCGTGATGACATTCTACGGTAAAGCCCTCGATTCTCTGGCTGAAAAGGATGTTTTCCTTTATTACCGCCATACGGATCTTTCTTTTTTCGGGGAAGCTGATTGTAATATTTACGGTGTTTTCGCCCTCATTTGAGGAAAAATATGTATCGTAGCTGTCTGTTTTTACATTTTCTATGAGGTTTTTTCCGTCGGAGCGGTCAGCAGTAAATACGGCATCGAGTGACAGACAGCGGGAAAATGTATTTTCAATTTTCCTTCCGAGAGCATAGAGCCTCATAACATCCGTTTCGTGGAAAAGTCCTCTTGTGTCGGGCGGAATGTTGAGAAGAAGAGTACAGTTTCCGCCGACGCTTCTGAAATAAATATCGGAAAGAGCTGTCAGGGAGCGTACCTTTATATTTTCCTTTTTATGATAAAACCAGCCGGGTCTTATGGAGGTGTCAACCTCTGCCGCCTTCCAGATGATCTCATCGGCATTTCTTAAAAGCTCCCGGCTTCCGAGATCGCTGTCGGTTTCCGTGGGGGCGGCTTCGTTCTTCAGGCTTTTTGCAATAACGCTCCATTCGCTTTCTCTTGTCTTTCCCGCCTCGTTTCCGCACCATCTTACATCGGGGCCCGAAACAGAAATTGCGGCATCGGGCTGAAGACGGCGCACTGTTTCATAATATCTGTCCCAGTCATAGACCTGCTTTTTGCCGTTGGGGCCCTCTGAGCAGGCTCCGTCAAACCATACGGAGAAAATTTCCCCGTAATTTGTCAGAAGCTCTGTCAGCTGATTGCAGTAATAATCGTCATAGGCCTTTCCCTGACCGTAAAGGGGACAGTTTCTGTCCCAGGGGGAGAGGTATACGCCGAATTTTATTCCGCCTCTTTTACAGGCCTCGGCGGCCTCTCTTACAATGTCGCCTTTTCCGTTTTTATAGGGGGAATTTTTGACGGAATGTTCCGTATAGCGTGAGGGCCACAGGCAGAAGCCGTCGTGGTGCTTTGCCGTGAGTATAAGCCCCGTCATTCCCGCACTTTTACAGGCATCTACCCATTGGTCGCAGGAAAGCTCCGTGGGATCAAAGACCGAGGGACTTTCAGTGCCGTCACCCCATTCCTTATCTGTAAAGGTATTTACGGTAAAATGGACAAAAGCATAAAACTCCATTTGCTGGTGCTTCAGCTGTCTTTCGGAGGGGGTTATTTTTATCAGCTCTTTGTCGGATATATAATCGGAATACATAGCTTTTTTTCCTTTGAATTGTTTAATTTATTTTAATAAAATAATATTACACGAATTTTTTTTGATTTTCAATAAGCTATGTCAAATTTACCAAAAAAGATTAACCTTATCTTATTAAAGTGTTAATTGACTTTTTACATTTTTCTAAGTATAATATAATTGACTAAAAATAAAATTCCACAGGAGGAATTGCAATGAAAAAGACCATCAGCGTGCTTCTTGCCGTTCTTATGTTAGCTTTTACATTTGTCCCCGCCTTTGCAGCTGACACTAACGAAAACGAAGAAAGCACAACAACCTATAATGTAACCTTCCAGGCTCCCGTACAGCTCGAGGATGATGCGTTTATTTATGTCAAGAGCGTAAACGGCGAGGTTCAGTATGTGCCCGATGAAAACGGCGAATATGTTTTCTTCGAGGGCCGTTATATGCTTCCCTCTAACATCGTTCATCCCGAGGATGTTCCCGAAGAGAGATTCAGCCCCGTTCAGTATCAGGGCACTGTTTCGGTAAAAGAGGGCGAAACCGTTGTTTTCAAGGTTATGACCAGCGAAAAGTATAATGTTTATACCGCTTCTGTTTTCATTAACGGCAAGCCCGCCGCTCTCAATGCTCAGGACGATTATACCGTATATGTTGACCGTGACCTTGTCATAAAGGTTGCCGAGTATGACGAAAACGGAAATGAAGCACTTCTGAGAAATCATTTCAATGTAAAGCTCACATCAGGCGACGGCTATAAGGTAAAGACTCTCAAGAACGAAAACTATGAGGTTACCTATTACGGCGATTCTTTTGAATTCAGAGTTAAGGTTTTAAGCGGATATTCCGCAGCAGGCATGAAGGTAAGCGTTCACCGCGGTCAGGCAGTTCTCGGCGGCTTCCTTGATGAGGAAGACAGCGATATGCTTTTAGGCATTATGGGCGGTACTGAAACTCTTACCTCCTACGGTGTTGATGAAGACGGCTGCCGTCTTTACAGAATCGAAAATGTTACCACTGACTGTAAGGTTCTCGTTTCAGGCGTTCAGGAAGAATCAAGCGTAGGCATTATGGCAATGTTCAAGAGAATTATAAGACTCATCCTTGATTTCCTCGGCATAAAGCTTGATATTCTCAATTCCTTTACAGCTGTTTATGAAATAAACATTGATGCTTCTCAGGCAGACGGTATCACATATCAGGTTATCCGCTCCGAGGAAGAAGAGATCACTCCCTCTTCATTCAAGGTCACAGCAGGTGAGGGTGTTACCATCATCATCACAAAGAAGGATCCCGATCAGGCTGTAAATGTTATGTGGACTCCCGGTAATGAAACAGGAAAATACGAGACCCAGTGGCTCGTTGACTACAACACCTTAACAGGTGAGGTATCCTATGTTGCGGTTTATAATATCGATAACATTTCCGCAGATACAAAGGTAGTTATCTCCTGATTACCCTGAAATAATAAAAGGCACAAAGCATCAGCTTTGTGCCTTTCTTGTATAGTAAAACCACGCGTTAGACGCGTGGTTCGGGAAAAATTATATATTTGAATAAAAAATCCTCCTTTACTATAATTAAGTTGCGGTCTGCCAACTGCAACAAATAAT
>SVOV01000031.1 GCA_015066205.1 Oscillospiraceae bacterium | reverse complement strand
CGAAACTCACGATATTTCCACATTCTTAAGAACTCTGGTTACAATAGTTGATGCAATATTCTTCAAATTCAGCCCCGTTATCTGGGCATTCAAGTATTTTGCACTCGGCTATGATCCCATTGAAAGACTTTTTAACTGATTAGAATAAAGGACAAAGGCAGAAGCCTTTGTCCTTTTAGCTTAATAAAAGGGCATTGTTGACAGACGATAAAAACAGGTGTATAATAACAGTTAGTTTATGCTAACTATTATTTTTGTCAGGAGGTAATTATGAAACAGTTTGATGTAACGGGGATGACCTGTGCCGCTTGCAGCACAAGAGTTGAAAAGGCTGTGTCTGCACTTGACGGCGTTTCGTCCTGTGCTGTGAGCCTTCTGACAAATTCTATGTCCGTTGACGGAAATGTCAGTGATGAAAAAATTATAACAGCCGTAGAAAAGGCAGGCTACGGAGCCTCTCTCAAGGGAGCAAAGCCTGATACTGAAAAGAATGCCGAAAAGGATGAAAAAGCTGAAGAAAGATTCTTGAGAAACAGACTTTTGATCTCTGTTGTCCTTTTACTTGTGCTGATGTATTTTTCAATGGGGCATATGATTTCTCTTCCCGTGCCGTTCTTCCTCAATGATAATCCTGCGGGGCTGGGACTTGTTCAGATGCTTCTTTCTATTGCCGTAATGATTATAAACAAAAGATTCTTCATAAACGGCATAAAGGGGATAATTAACAGATCTCCAAATATGGATACCCTTGTAGCTATGGGCTCGGGAGTATCGTTTGTATACAGCACGGTTATTCTTTTTTATATCACATTTCTTTTAAGCCGAGGGGAAACGGCTGAGGCAGGCCATTTTGTTCACGAATTCTATTTTGAATCTGCGGCAATGATTCCGGCGCTTATAACTGTCGGAAAAATGCTTGAGGCCCGTTCAAAAGGAAAAACTACGGATGCCCTTAAGGGACTTATGAAGCTTACTCCCAATACTGCCAATATTCTTACAGACGGTGAAGAAAAGACCGTTGATATATCTGAGGTTGCAGTCGGCGACACATTTATCGTCAGAGCGGGGGAGAGTATTCCTGTTGACGGTAAAGTAATAAAGGGCCATTCGGCAGTAAATGAAGCGGCACTTACAGGCGAGAGTATTCCTGTCGAAAAGGAAGAGAATTCAGCTGTTTCTGCGGGTACGATCAATCTTTCAGGCTATCTCGAATGTAAGGCAACAGGTGTCGGCAGTGACACGATGCTTTCAAAAATTATAAAAACCGTAAGCGATGCCGCCGCAACAAAGGCTCCCGTTGCGAAAACAGCGGATAAGGTGTCGGGGATCTTTGTTCCCGTGGTAATTGCGATCGCCTTTATAACAACTGTTATCTGGCTTATTTCAGGCGAAAGTGTCGGTTTTTCTCTTGCAAGAGGAATTTCTGTGCTTGTCATCAGCTGTCCTTGTGCACTGGGGCTTGCAACCCCTGTTGCCATAATGGTGGGAAGCGGTGTCGGAGCGAAAAACGGTATTCTCTTTAAGACCGCCGCAAGCCTTGAAAATGCGGGAAAAATTCAGATAATCGCTCTTGATAAGACGGGAACGATTACAGAAGGAAAGCCTGTTGTTACAGATATAATTCCTTTCGGCGCATTTACTGAAAAAGAGCTTCTCAGGTATGCATATTCTCTTGAAGCGGGAAGTGAGCATCCTCTCGCGAAGGCAATCTGCAGAAAAGCCTATGAAGATGGCTGTGAAAAAGCAGAGGTTACCGATTTCGAGACCCTGCCGGGAAACGGGGTAAGAGCAAGTCTCGGAAATATTTCTCTTCTCGGCGGAAGTGAAAGCTTTATAAGAAAGAGCTTTGCTCTTTCCGATAGTGAAAAAGCTTTAATAAGGAGCCTGTCGGAAGAGGGAAAAACGCCTATGCTTTTTGCTGCTGACGGCAATTTGGTCGGAATAATTGCAGTTTCTGATGAGATCAAAAAGGATTCTCCCGAAGCCATAAAGCAGCTTAAAAATATGGGCCTTTATGTAGTTATGCTTACGGGGGATAACCCCGTGACCGCAAAAGCGGTCGGTAAAAATGCCGGTGTGGATAAGGTTATTGCGGGTGTGCTTCCCGACGGAAAGCACAGTGTTATAGCATCTCTTCAGAAGCACGGTCTTACGGCTATGGTAGGTGACGGGATCAATGATGCTCCCGCTCTTACAAGAGCAGATGTTGGAATCGCTATCGGAGCGGGAAGTGATATTGCAATAGATTCGGCAGATATTGTGCTTGTAAAAAGCTCTCTTACCGATGCAGTAAGGGCCATTCGCCTCGGCAGAGCTGTGCTTCGTAATATTTATCAGAATCTCTTCTGGGCTTTCGGATATAATCTTATTGGAATCCCCCTTGCCGCCGGTGCATTTATTTCTTTGCTTAACTGGTCACTGAATCCTATGTTCGGTGCGGCCGCTATGAGTCTTTCAAGCTTTCTTGTTGTGACAAATGCCCTAAGACTTAATTTTATCAATATTTCTTCCCCGAAGAGGGATAAAATAATAAAAAAAGTTTCTGTAACGGAGGAAAAAACAATGACAAAAACAATGAAAATTGAAGGTATGATGTGTATGCACTGCGAAGCAAGAGTAAAGAAGACCCTTGAAGCTCTTGACGGAGTATCGGAAGCACTTGTAAGCCACGAAAAAGGAACAGCGGTGCTTACTCTTTCAAAGGATGTAGGTGACAGTGTTCTCATTGAAGCTGTAACTGCACAGGATTATAAGGTTATCGGAATTGAATAAAAAATGAGATCGGAACATAATTTTGTTCCGATTTTTTAATTACTTTAACAAGTAATTAACATTACTGTGGTATACATTATGTAATACCTTATAATGAAGAGAAAATAAGCATCATAAATTCCAAAATTGTGCATTATCGCACAAAAAGACAGCTTTTGCCTGTTGCAAGTAAATTTCCTTTATGATAAAATATTATAATGAAATATAATGTATTAAAAGAGGTTATTGTAATGAGTAAATTTTATGATCTTATTCCCTCGCAGGAAACCATGTATCTGATGCAGAAATATACTCTTCATAAGCAGATAGTACAGATTCCCAGTGCTTTTTCCGTGGATATGGATGTTGATTTCAATACTCTGCTCAAGGCTCTTAATATCGAAATTGAAAGAAACGACTCTCTCCGCCTCAGATTCAAAAAGAACGGGAAAAAGATCCAGCAGTATTTCCTTGATGAGTATAAGCTTGATTCGGTAAAGATTCTTACCTTCAAGACTGAA
Source organism: Oscillospiraceae bacterium (assembly GCA_015066205.1). GTDB lineage: Bacteria > Bacillota > Clostridia > Oscillospirales > Acutalibacteraceae > RUG806. The sequence goes on along the minus strand of SVOV01000031.1, from coordinate 29,223 downwards.
ACCGAGCAGAATGAATTCTTTGAAAAGGATGCCAAAAAGCCCGTTAAGTTTATGAAGGATGAATGCTACAGATTCTATTTCTTCAACGGCTATAACGGTTATAAGGGAATTTACTCCAATGTAAGCCATATGGCAATGGATGCTATGGGTATTCTTGTATGCTACCTTGATCTTCTTTCTGTATATAAAGCACTTAAGGACGGAACGGAGCTTCCCGCACCTCTTTGCAAATACGAGGATTATATCATTAAAGAGCATGAAAGATGTGCCAATAAGGAACGCTTTGAGAAGGACAGGCAGTTCTATGATGAATATTTCAGAAGTGCAGGCGAGCCCTCTTATTGCGGTGTTCACGGACCTGAATTCCTTGAAAAAGAACGCATAAAGAAAAAGAACCCCGATCTTAAGGTTCCCTCTGCTTATAATCCTCTTCTTGATAAAGCAGATGTGCTTCAGAAAAAGGTAAGCCCCGAACTTTCAAGAAAGATTCTCGAATTCTGCAAGGCCCGTTCAGTTGCTCCCGAAAGCCTGATGCTTCTCGGTATGAGAACACATCTCTCTTGGCTTAACGGAAGAGACCCTTACGGCTTCCAGATGCTTATGTGCTCTAAGAGAATCAGAAAGACCGATATGAGAACAGGCGGATGTATGGCTCAGCCCATTCAGGTGCGTACTGTTCTTTCGGAGGATATGACCTTCCAGGAAGGACTTGATGAATTCCTTCATGTAAGAACCTCTCTTTATAAGCATCTTTCATATCCTTATATAGCCGCCCGTGATCAGTCAAGAGAAATATTCGGCTTTTCTATGATTCAGGGCCCTGCTGCTCTGATGTTCTCCTGGCTTCCCATCCCCGTTACCGAGCTTACCGAGTTCAAGTTTGATTTCAAGACCTACAATCTCGGAAGATATTTCAGTCCTCTTTATGCAATATGCTATCCCGATCCCCGCAGTGAAAGCCTAATGCTTCATTATATGTACAGAGTAAAGCTTATCACTCCCGAGCATCTTGATGCTTTACATACAAATACTCTTAAGATCATAGAAAAAGGAATCGAGAATCCCGATATTACCATCGGCGAGCTTCTTGACAGCCTTAACGGATAAAAAATTTTTTTGAGGTGTAAAAATGGATCCAAAGGAAAAGAAACTTATTGATGACCTTCGTCATACGGTACATATGACAGGTGAGCTTCTTACTCTTAAAATGCTTATCGAGCGTATGGAGATATACGGCGAGCGTATATGTATGGTCGAAAAGAAAAAAGATCAGGTTATTAATTATACAGTCAAAAGATTCCGTGAGGATGTTTTCGCTCTGGGTACTGCTCTTAAGTCTATGGGACTTATGGGAAAGCACATCGGTATTCTCAGTGAAAATTCATATCAGTGGGTCGTTACCTTCTTTGCGACAGTATGCGGCGGCGGTGTTGCAGTGCCTGTTGATAAAGAGCTTACTGATGCTGATATCAGCGGTCTTTTTACGAAGGCTGATGTTGATGCTGTGTTCTTCTCCCGTGCATATAAGGAAACAGCGAAATACCACCTTGAGCACGATGAAAGATGTGTTGCAGCTGTATGCACAAACAGAAAGCTCGACGGTGATTTCCTTTTCTTTGATGAGCTTGTTGAAAAAGGAAAAGCACTTATTGCAGGCGGCGATGATTCTTATATAAAGATGCAGATCAATAAGGATGATCTTGCTGCTATCGTATTTACATCCGGTACTACGGGTGCTAATAAGGGCGTAATGCTTACTCACGGCAATTTTGCACAGAATGCCGACGGTGTTCTTGAAACAATAGAGACCCAGTACAGCTCTATTTCTCTTCTTCCGATGAACCATGTTTATGAATTCAGCTGTAATATTCTTACATCTCTTTATATGAACTGCCCTGTATTTATAAATGATTCTCTTAAGAACTTTATGAATAATGTTCAGTTCTATAAGCCCGATGCAATGGCTATAGTTCCTCTTGTTATTGATACAATTTATACTACTATTTGGAGAACAGCAGAAAATACCGGAAGAGCAAAGATTCTCAGAAAGCTTCTTAAATTAAGTAATGCATTAAGACGCCACGGAATCGATCTCAGACATGTATTCTTCAAGACCATCGCAGAAAAATTCGGCGGAAAATTCCCCACAATGTCCTGCGGCGGTGCTCCCACAAGAGTTGAATACATCAAGTGCCTTTGTGATTTCGGCTTTACAATTTATAACGGCTACGGTCTTACGGAATCATCTCCTACAGTCACTCTTAACCTTGATGCCGGTAATTTCCCTGATTGCGCAGGTTATGCGTTCCCCAAGGCAAAATTCAAGATTCACGATCCCGATGAAAAGGGTGTAGGTGAGATCTGGATAACAGGTGAAAATGTTACAAAGGGCTACTATAAGGATGAGGCTGCAACAGCCGCTTCTTTTGAGGACGGTTGGTTCAAGACCGGTGATTACGGCAGAACGGATGAGCTCGGAAGACTCTATGTCGTAGGAAGAAAGAAGAATCTTATCATTCTTGATAACGGCAAAAATATCTTCCCTGAAGAGGTTGAAAGCTATTATATGGAAGCTGTTGACTACCTTCACGATGTTGTTGTTTTTGAAGCTGAAAAGGAAGTCGGCGGAAGAAAGCAGAAGATCATTGCAGGTGCCTTCTATGTAAGTCCCGAGGATGTTGACAACAAGTCAGAGGAAGAAATAAAGGAAATGGTTGAAAAGGACATTCTTGAAGCAAATAAAGAGCTTACCGCTTATAAGAGAGTTCAGGATACCTATATTACCACAAAGGAATTTGAAATAAATTCCACAAGAAAAGTAATAAGAAGCAAAGTAATTGAGCGTTACTATGCAGAAAATAAATAAATCCGCGGAGGAAGAAAAAATGCTTGATAAAATGAGAGAGATTATTTGTGAATTTGTTGATATGGATCCCAAGAGTATCACTCTTGAAACCAACATCCGCAAGGATCTCGGACTTAATTCTCTTGAGCTTGTAAACCTTGCTGTTGATATTGAAGAGGAATTCGATGTTGAAATTCCCGATAAAGAAGCAATGGGGCTCGAAACTGTAGCAGATGCTATCAAAGTTATTGAAAAGTACATGGACTGAGTCCGTGGAAAACACAGACATTTATAAAATAAATATTGAAGAAATAGGCTGCACTGAGTTTAATGCGGCCTATTTTCTTATGTCTCCCGAAAGAAGAACAAAATGCGATGCTTTAAAAAATGCTGATGACAAAAAGCGCTGTATTGCCGCTGATATGCTTATCAGGAAGGCATTGAGTGAAATACTCGGACTTTCGGAAAAAGAGCTGAAATTCGGCATTTCTGACGGGGGAAAGCCATATCTTAAGAATGCTGACTGTAATTTCAGTATTTCCCATTCGGGAAAGTATGTTGCCGCCGCAGTAAACCGGTTTGTAAGAGTCGGAATCGATATTGAAAAAATAAAGCCGGTAAAAGCAGGTATTGTGCGCCATATATTTACAAAAAATGATACGGACTATGTTTTCTTAGGTCAGGCTCCCGTAGGGCTTATTGAAGACGGTGCTGTGCTTGAACGGTTTTTCAGAGTATGGACATACAAGGAGGCTTATGTGAAAATGACAGGCGAGGGAATAACGGATAATGTAAAGTCCTTTTCGTATGATGAAAACAAATGCTTCTGTGAGATTTCCGACGGCTATTGTCTTAGTGTAATAACAGAGTAATTAACTGAATATTCTAAATAAATAAACGGACAGCTCGCTATTGAACTGTCCGTTTGTTTTGTTTATTCAACCGATTTCAGTGAAAGCACCATATCAATCTTTTTGAGTTTTCTGTGCAGAAGAAGATTTACAAGTACTATGGTTGCAGTTGTTATGAGAATTGCGATAATAAAGCTGTACCATTCAATATTCTGTCCGTACATAACGGTATCGATTGCCGTAAATGATATCAGAAGCTTATGAAGAATAATACCGGCTATGACTCCGAACACCATACCGAAGATTGAAACAAAAATGTTTTCTCTGTAGATGTAGCTGCTGACCTCACCGTCATAAAAGCCCAGAACCTTGAGTGTTGCAATTTCTCTTGTTCTTTCGATGATGTTGATGTTTGAAAGGTTATAAAGAACAATAAATGCAAGAATGAGGGCAGACACGAAGAAAAGAAGAATGACAAGTGACAGAGCATCGGTGATCTGTGAGATGCTTTCTGTTGTGTCGCTTGTAAAGGCAATAGCTGTAATGCCGTCTGTTTTCATAAGGTCAGTTGTGAGAAGCCCCTTTGTGTTTGCCAAAGTTTCGCTGTCGGCTTTATTGAAGCTTGATGAAAGATTTCCCACCGCATAATAGTATTCGGGAGCCTTGCCCGTTACTGCTTTATAGGTGTTTTCTGTCATATATACATAGTGGAAGGTGTAATTTTCAACAATGGCACCGACAGTTACTGAGTAGGTCTTGCCGTCACCGTCTGTGAAATTAATTGAATCGCCGACTTCGGTTTTTGTGTCTTTTGCGAGCTTTTCGGATATGATTGCGCCTGTGTCCTCGAGAAGATATCTGTCACCGGTTGTACGGTTTCTCAGGTCTATATACTGCTCAAGGCTCTGCGGTTTTTCCGGAACAAGAATATAAATATCAAGGGTCTTATCGCTTCTTTCACTGCCGGCTGTCATTGATTTCATTGCAGTCAGCATAAGAGAGCTTACTCTCGCATCGCCTGCAGCCTCACTGAATTCATAGGTATGGGTTGCTGTGGTCTGCGGAGAGCTGAAAACTATCTGGAAATCATATTTTGAAATAGCATCATCACCGTATTGCTTTGTAAGAATTGCACTGATGGAATTATACATTCCGAGGCTCGCAATAAGAAGAGCCGTACAGCCTGCAATTCCGAAAAGAGTCATAGTGAATCTCTGCTTGTTCCTGAAAAGATTTCTTGCCGTGACCTTTGCAGTAAAGCTGAGTCTTTCCCAGAGGAAGGTGATCTTTTCAAGAAGGATCCTCTTACCTGTTTTCGGTGCCTTCGGACGCATAAGAACTGCGGGATTTGTCTGAAGCTCTTTATAAAGAGCGAGTGCCGTTACGACCGTCGTACAGGAAAGCGTTATAAGAAGGCTCAGTGCTGCATATCCCCAGGGGAATACGAATATAAGAGAGGGAAGTGAATACATTACGGAATAGGCTGAATTTATCGCATACGGGAAAAGGAAAACCGCAATGCCTGTTCCGAGAACGGTGCCTAAAATACAGGCAGTAAGTGAATAAATGACATATTTCAGAACTATTGATGTCATTGTGTATCCGAGAGCCTTATATGTGCCGATAAGAACTCTGTCCTCTTCAACAAGACGGGTAAGTGTTGTAAGACAGATAAGTGAAGAGATAAGGAAGAAGAAAATCGGGAAGATATTTGAAAGAACTTCAATATTTCTGACTGTCTGTCCGTAGCCCTTGTAGCCGGGTGTATCGTTTCTGTCATAAATATTCCAGCTGATGGTATCAAGCTTTGAAAGAAGCTCCTTTGCATCCTTTACCTTGCTTTGAGCTTCAATAAGACCTGCATCAAGCTGTGAAACTGCTTTTGCTCTTTCTTCTTTTGCTCTCGCAAGATTTGAGGGGGCGTTTGCCACCTGATTTTTAAGCTCATTAAGCTTTGTTTCAGCCTGTATCTTTTCTATCTGAAGCTGAAGGTTTCCGCTCTGGATATTATAGCCGTAGGTCTGAAGCTGTTCTCTTGCAGACTGAAGCTCTGACTGCGCAGAGTCAAGCTGTGCTTTTGCCGTTGCAAGCTTAAGTGTAGCATCAGTGAGCTCCTTCTCTTTTGCTTTGAGAAGCTCGCCTAATGCGGTAAGCTGTTCTTTTTTCTCTTGAAGAACCTTTTCCTGCTTTGCAAGATTTGTTTTCTGCGAGTCAATATAGGGCTCAAGGGATGCTGCGATTTCCCCTGCAAGCCCCTGTGTTGTGAGAGCTTTTACTGCCGCATAAAGCTCGGGGTAGGTTATCTGCATCATATTGATAACAGCCTGAATCTCTTCCTGTGAATATGCTCCTGTCTGTGCATCGCTTATTTTAAGGAGAGTAGCCTCTGCCGCTTCAATAAGTCCTTTTGTGGTGCTTATTGTCTGCTGAGCCGAGTCTATGGCATTTTGCCCTGCTATATAATCTGCATATGATTTATCATAAAGACTTTTTGATTCATTATGAAGCTGCTGCTGAGCATTATACAGATCAATGTTTTCCTTATATAATTGCTCTTTCTGAGAATATGCCTCTATGGCGGCATAATATTCTGCAGTATTATTGCTGAGATTTCCTTCGGCTTCGGAGAACTTAGCATCAAATTCATCCTGTGCCTGCTGCAGCAGTGCTGTGCCGTTGATTGCAAGGTCTTCAAGCTGTGCAATTGTTTCGTCAAGCTCCTTGAGCTGTGAGGATATCTCTGTCGAGCTGTTTGCTATCAGCTGTTCACCCTCTGCTATCTGCTTCTGAAGCTGAGGCTTGAGGTTTGCCGTTCTTATCTTGACCTGATTATTTGAAATTGCTTCGATGTTCTGAATAACGGGGGAGATATAGTCAAAATACTCGTCCGAATAAGGCTCGAAATAGTCGGCGCCCTGAATTTTTGCATAGATTTCAGAATAGTGCTCTGACTTGAATGCTTCTTCGGGAATTATAATAAATGTTCCTATCTTTCCGCTTCCGATGTTTGTGTTTCCTCTTTCAAAGGAGATATAATACGGAGAACGGATAATGCCTACTATGGTAAAGGAGTTAACGGAAAGAGAGGAGGGGAGTCCTCCTGCTTCTGTTTCAAGCGTTATTGTATTTCCGATCTTATAACTGTCGGGAGTAGAAAGCCTGCTGGCATCGACAAGACATTCGTTGACCGATGACGGATATTTGCCCTCGATAAGCTCGGGACGGTTGATAAATGAGCCGTCGTTTGTGCCGTTTAAGAAATCTGCTATATGGTCGGGAGAGATGCTGTATGCGCGGGCGCTTATCTGCGTTCCGTCGATGTCTGCTTCAATTTCGCCGTTGACCTTTACGAGAGCATCGGTGAATTTCTGACCGTGGGCATATTCAACACCGCTTATTTTTTTGATGGCTTTGAGGTCATCTTCAGTAAGCCCTGCCAATGACTGAACTCTTATATCCATCAGATTATAGTCTGTATAGTATTTTTCCGCTGTCGCAAACATATCGGGAGCAGTAGCCTTTATGCCCACGAAAAAAGCAGTTCCGAGGGCAATGATCAGCATAATTGAAATAAATCTGCTGAAATTCCGTTTTATTGTGCGAAGCGTATCCTTGATTAGTGCTTTTGACAAAGAAGGATCCTCCTTACCATTCTATCCTGTCAACAGGAAGGGGATTGTCGTTGATTGCGATTCTGTGAACCTTGCCGTTTCTCATGGTGATAACACGGTCAGCCATAGGAGTAAGAGCGATATTATGGGTAATAATCACAACTGTCATGCCCGTTTCACGGCTTGTGTCCTGAAGAAGCTGAAGAATCTGTTTTCCTGTGTTGTAATCGAGTGCGCCTGTGGGCTCATCGCAAAGAAGAAGCTTGGGATTCTTTGTAAGTGCTCTTGCAATGGAAACCCTTTGCTGTTCACCGCCTGAAAGCTGTGAGGGGAAGTTGTCCATTCTGTCACTGAGTCCTACTCTTTCAAGAACTCTCACGGGATTAAGCGCTTTATTGCTTATCTGTGAAGCAAGCTCAACATTTTCAAGAGCCGTAAGATTAGGAACGAGATTATAAAACTGGAAAACAAAGCCTACATCGTGACGGCGGTACATCGCAAGTCTTTTCTGATTGAACTGATTGACAAGCTCACCGCCGACACGGATCTTCCCGTCGTCGCAGTCATCTATTCCGCCGAGAATGTTGAGCACTGTTGTTTTACCTGCACCGCTGGGACCGACGACCATACAAAGCTCTCCCTGCTCGATGTTAAAGGAAACACCGTCGAGAGCATTTATGGTAACCTCTCCCATCTGATACTTTTTATAAACTGAATCAAGTTCAATGAAACTCATAATTTACCACCTTGTAATTTTTAGGCATTTTATCACATTATAATAATTATATTTAATTTAGTATATCCTATATAAAAAATATAGTCAAGTAAAAATATGTATATAATTTTTTGAAAATTCTGTATTCAGCCGGATGAAATGTACCGTCAGTATGCAGAAACAACTGCAAAATGTATAAATATGCTCTTTATATAAATAATTATACAAAAATCTTCCGGTGATTTTTGTTTGGATATTCTTTCACCTTGACTTTTAATTTTCCTTATATTAAAATATTTTGTTGAAAACAACTTGAAAGGACAGTTTTTATGGCAGTTGAAAGAGTTTATTTCGGAAATATGCCTGACGGCAGAGAGGTTTATAAGTATATTATTTCAAACCAGAATAACTGCAGTGCACATATCCTGACCCTCGGTGCAACATTCTGCTCATTTAATATTGAAGACAAAAACGGTCAGATGCAAGATGTTCTTCTCGGCTTTGACACTGTAGAGGACTATCTCGAAAGGTCTGATTATCAGGGTGTTATTGTCGGCCCTGTATGTAACCGTATCGGCGGTGCCGAAATAGAAATAGGCGGAGAAAATTATCCCCTTACCGCAAATGAAAAGGGAATAACCTGCCTTCATTCGGGCGGCGAGCTGGGCTTTTCTTTGTGGAAGGCTATTGTAACGGATTCCGATTCTGTTGAGTTTTCTTATATTGCTGCAGACGGCTCTCACGGCTTCCCCGGAGAAAAAGAGGTTAAGGTTACATATAAGCTCACGGAGGAGAATGCCGTTCATATCAGCTATGAGGCAGTTTCCTCAAAAGACACTTATCTTAATTTTACGAACCACGCATATTTTAATCTCAACGGCTTCAATAACGGAGATATCCTTTCTCATTCACTTACACTTGATGCGGATCTTTTTACTGAAGTTGATGAAAACAGCATACCTACAGGAAAAAATATCCCCGTTGATGGAACTGCTTTTGATTTCCGTTCTCCCCGCATTATCGGGAAGGATATTGATGATGAGCATATACAGCTTCAGTATACAGGCGGATATGACCATAATTTCTGTATAAACGGCTATGACGGAAAGCTCAGAAAATTTGCCTGTGCCGAAGGCGATAAGAGCGGTATTAAAATGAATGTTTATACAACTCTTCCCGGGGTTCAGTTCTATGCCGGTAATTTCCTTAAGGGTATCAAAGGTAAAAATTCTCTTCCCATGGAAAAGAGAACGGGCTTCTGTCTTGAAACACAGTATTATCCCGATACTCCCCATAATCCCCAGTTCCCCTCATGCCTTTATAAGGCGGGTGAGAAATATACTTCTGAAACGGTTTATGAATTCAGTCTTTGACATTTACAAACTGTTCACAGATTAAGTGTATATTTTTCTTGACTTTATTTTATATTATGTTATAATATCTTTGTATTTAAAAATTAATCGGAGGTGCGGTTTGTGTCAAAAGGAAAACTCCTCTTGCGTGTGAGCAGTGTTTTAATGTGTTTAGCTCTTTTGTCTGCTGACTTTTTTGCATCAGCGGCAATTCTTGCATTTGAAACACAGTATGACCACGAAGAGGCAGATATCGCATGGCTTACCGATCTTGTTATAAAAGAAGATATGACAACGGTGGAAGGAATGGCTCAGCGCGTGGAACTGATTCCCCGTCCCGAGTATCCTTATTCGGAAACTCCCGAAAGCTTTAAGAAGGATGTAGATTACTACACCTCATTTTATGATCTTGAAGAAGGCTCCCAGAGAGCAGGCTATATTTATTTCTTCGAGCTTCTCAATTCCAATTCCGAAATAGTTTCGGGTGATGTCAGCGACGCTGATATCAAAGAATATCTTGAAGGACTCGGAATTACCGTTCCCTCAAATGCAGGCTCAGATGAGCTTGTAATGGCAAGGTTCCTTTATACTGCTTTTGCATCCGGCTCCCTCGGCGGCAGCTTTATTCAGGGTGTTCCCTCTCTTGAAGAGGCTGCGGTTTTATATCTTGCGGATCTTACCGGAATGAATATGGAATCTCTTAAGGAATGGATGCCTGCGGGCTCTGTCCTTTCACTTGATAATTATATCCTCGCAGCTTCCCGTCTTACTCTTTGGACCAACGGTTATGATGTCAGCTCCTCTACATCCGAGGATGAGGTCTACCGCCTTGTTGCCGCAATGACGGTAAAGGCACAGGGAATTACGGTTGACAGTGAGCTCAGCTTCAATGAGCTTAAGGAAAAGTACCTTGCTGTTATGCTCGGTAAAAAATATTCCGTAACGATGGACAGTGCAAGACTTGCTTCAGCCGTTGACAACGGAACTGCAGCATATTATGTGCTTCAGCTTATCGGTAAAAAGGGCGGCCTTTCAATAAGAGAAGACAATGCAAGCTATGAACAGGCTTTTAAGCTTGTCGCTGAAAATACTGCATATTTCGATCTGGAAAACGATGAATTCTATGCAGATATCTATTATTATGAAGCTATGCTTTCAACAAGAAACAAGAGCCTTTGGGTCTATCCTACCGCATATGCGACAGACTCAGATAAGGGACTTGTTGTAAGTGTAAACGGAACTCCCATAAGGAATAACTATTATAATGAGGTTATGCTTGATCCCGATAAGAACGAGTGCGATCTTGTTATTACGGTAACCGCAACAGGTAAAAACAAAACCTCAAAATGTACCTATACTGTTCATGTGATTCAGGGGACATATGCCGGAATCGATGGTGATGCTCCCGTGGTTTCACCCGAAAACGAGAATCCCTCCTATGCTACATCCGATTCTCTTGTTTCAGGTATTCTTTCATCCTTAGGCGTAAATTCCGTTATTTCATCGGTTCTTGATAATAGCTATGTATCCCTTCCCGCAGGTCTTTCGGGTATTGTTTCCTTTATCGCTCCCACATTCGGTGATGAAGAGGTGACAGCCCCTGCTGCTTCACCCGATGAAAAGAACGATGAATTTTATATTTCCGTGCTTGATGATATCGGAAATCTTATTGATACTGAAATAGAAGGTATTCCCGGCCTCGGTCTTATAGAAAATCTTGAAAACGGAGACGACAGTTATATTACTTTTGAATAAGTGCCGTTATGCTTCCGCTTTGTTAACAGCACTCGGTGGATTAATTTCTCATTGAGTGCTTTTTAAATGAATCTATCAACCCGGGAGGAGAAATATATAATGAATGAAAAGATTCTTATAGTTGACGATGATGTCAATATCTGCGAATTATTAAGGCTTTATCTTACAAAGGAAGGCTTTACACCGATAATTGTCAATGACGGTATTGCTGCGGTAGAAAGTGTTTCCGCCACAAATCCCTCGCTGATCCTTCTTGATATAATGCTTCCTAAGCTTGACGGCTGGCAGGTTTGCCGCAAAATAAGACAGACAAGCGATGTGCCGATCATAATGCTGTCGGCAAAGGGCGAAACCTTTGATAAGATACTCGGACTTGAGCTTGGCGCAGATGACTATATCGTAAAGCCCTTTGAAACAAAAGAGGTTGTTGCCCGTATAAAGGCAGTTCTCAGAAGAACAGCTGCCCCTGCGGCAGAAACACCTAAAGAGGTCAATTACGACAATCTTTCCATCAGCATCACAAATTATGAAATGAAGGTCCGCGGAGTTCATGTAGATGCTCCTCCGAAGGAACTTGAGCTTCTTTTCCATCTCGCAAGCAATCCCAACCGTGTTTTTACAAGAGATCAGCTTCTTGATGAGGTATGGGGCTTTGATTATTACGGCGATTCAAGAACTGTTGATGTTCATATCAAGCGTCTTCGTGAAAAGCTTGAGGGTGTTTCCGATAAATGGGAGCTTCGTACAGTATGGAGCGTCGGTTATAAATTTGAAACAAGATAACATATATTACATTATATAAGTGAGCTTAGCTATGGCAGGAAAAAGAAAACGCCGTTCAGGCAGTATGTTTAAATGGTATTTCATTCAGACCTCGGTTTCTGTTCTTCTGTGCCTTACAATATCAAGTTTTGCAGTTATGTTTTTCTTTCTTGCATTCTGGAAAAATGACAGGCTCACAGCGATGAACAATGACGCTCTGAGTGTTGCTCAGAGCGTTGAGTTGTTTGTTGATGAGAACAAGAATGATTTATCCGAGTATAAGGATTCATATATTCAGCTTCTGCAGAATATTGTAGTCAGTGCATCTGTAACCTCGGGGTCAGAGATCTTTCTCGTTAAAAATGACGGCAGAATACTGGTTTGCTATGATTCAATGGAATCAGATTCTGATACCGCTGCAGAAGGAACCTGTCTTCTCCACAGGTATATTTCTTTTACAGAAGAAATAATAACAGGAATAAAAAGCTCCGAGGATCGGTTCTTTAATTATGAAGGTACTCTTTCGGGGTTTTCGGATGAAAAGTATCTCTTAAGTGCAGCTTCTTTTGAAGTGAATGAAATGACACATTATGTAATTGTTATTCAGACCGAAACCAATGCTTTTCTTCCTTATACTACGGAATTCTTAAGAATTATGATTTTCGCAAGTATTATAGCTGTCAGTATTTCTTGTTTATTGTCGCTTGTGATATCCTTCCGTATGGTAAGACCCCTCAAAAGAATCAATGAAGCGACAAAGCATTATGCAGGCGGTGACTTCTCTGCAAGAATAAACACCTCCGATGTTTATAAGGAGCTCGGACAGCTTGTGGATTCCGTAAATAAAATGGCTGACAGCCTCTCCGTGCTTGAAGAATCAAGAAGCTCATTTATTGCAAATGTTTCCCATGAGCTTAAAACGCCGATGACGATTATCAGCGGATTCATTGACGGTATTCTTGACGGAACCGTATCCGAGGAAGACCAGAAGAGATATCTTACCATTGTGTCGGATGAGGTCAAAAGGCTTTCCCGTCTGGTCGTTGCTATGCTTAATATGTCAAAAATTGAAGCAGGCAAGCTGACTCTGAATAAAAGTACATTTTCCGTTCGGGATATATTTATAAAAACGCTTCTTGGTTTTGAAAAGCTTATTGATGAAAAGAATATCAGGATCGACGGGTTCGATACTATGGAAAATGTAACGGTGGCGGCAGACGAAACTCTTATTAATCAGATTATTTATAATCTTCTCGATAATGCGGTTAAATTTACCCCTGAAAAGGGAACAATAACCCTGTCACTTTATGCAGAAAAAAAAGAGGCTGTTTTTTCCGTTAAAAATACAGGCTCGGGTATTTCTCAGAATGAATGCGAATTAGTCTTCGACAGGTTCTATAAGGTGGATAAATCCCGCGGCCTTGATGTGAAGAGCTTCGGAATGGGTCTTTATATTGTAAAAAGCATAATAGAGCTTCATAAAGGAACAATAACTCTAAAAACTGAGCCTGATGAATTTACGGAATTTATTATCAGAATTCCTTTACAATAAATTCATAATTTAATGAATATTTAAACTTTTATGATTAATATATCATCAAGAAACAGAAAGGAAACGAATTATGAGTGAATTTGATGAAAACAGAATAAATCAGGATAACACTGAAGCGGACAGCTCCTCTTCTTCATTTGAGACAAAAAGCAGATCAGAGGGATTTGTTTTTGAAGAAGACGGTACTTATCACGGAAGAGCGGTGAATTCAGGGGGCTCCGATGAGCCTGCCTCTCAGCAGGTAAACGGGGGTAATTCCAATGCACAGAATAACAGGTACCCCTACGGAAATACGGGAAGCACAGGTGGATATCAGAATCCCTATACTCCTTATAATAACGGCAGAGGCTCATACCCGTATCAGAATAATTCCGGAAATTATTCAAATCAGAATTGGCAGAGCCCTTATCAGCCGCAGAATAATCCCAATAACGGATATGCCTATTCAAAAGCTCCTGATGACGGCGGTAAAAAGAAAAATAAAGGCGTAAAGGTGTTTATCGGAATCATTTGTGCAGTCTGCGTTTTTCTTGTTATAGCTCTTATTGCGGTTGTTATGGGCGGAAATGATACTCCCGATACACCGCCCGAAGAGGAAAAAACAACAACTGCTTCAGGTGAAAATGTCGAAGAGTTTGTAACCTCTGCTTCTCCTGAAACAGGACTTGCCGATTCAAAGGGTGAAATGACTCCCAAGGCAATATACAATAAGGTATTGGAAGCTTCGGCAGGTATTCTCGTTTATGATAAATCTAAAGCTCTGGCATCCGAAGGCTCGGGTGTTCTTTTTCAGGAAAGTGCAGATAAGAAATATACCTATATTGTAACCTGTGCCCATGTTATAAATGAAGAATCCGGTCTTATACGTGTACAGCTTTTTGACGGCAAGGAGTATGATGCCGAGCTTGTTGGCTTTGATACAAGAACTGATATCGGCGTTATCCGTATTGAAAAAACAGGTCTGAAGCTCGCTGAAATAGGAGATTCAACCAAGATCTCCGTTGGTGACTTTATTTATGCTATAGGTAATCCCGGCGGTGTTGAATTTGCCAATTCCTTCACGGACGGCATTGTTTCTGCTCTTGACCGTCCCGTTAATTCCTCGGCAACAGGCTACACAACAGAGTGTATTCAGCATACCGCCGCAATTAATCCCGGTAATTCAGGCGGTGCTTTGGTAAATTCCTTCGGTCAGGTAGTCGGTATCAACTCTATGAAGATAGTTGCCGATGAATATGAGGGAATGGGCTTCGCGGTTCCCTCCTCGGTATTTGTTGAAATCGTAAATGAGATTATGGCTCACGGCTATGTTTCAAACAGACCGAAGCTCGGTATCACATATGTTGCTGCAAGTGAATACAGCTCTTACGGTATGTTTGTTGCTATAAAGGGGCTTCCCTCAGGCTCAATAGTTATCTATGAGATCAGCGAGGACAGTGCTCTCAAGGGTACTGAAGCCAAGGCGGGAGATATGATAATTGCAGTAAACGGCAAGCCTCTTGATGATGCTTCTCTTCTCTCTGAAATTATTGAAGAATCAAATGTCGGTGATAAGCTTACTCTTACACTTGTAAGAATATATGATGACTATTCTTCAGAGGAGATCGAAGTTGTTGCAACTCTTGTTGAGGACAGAGGTGACACTGTTATAAAGGAAGAAGAGGAAACAACAAACCGTTATCCTTATTCAGGAAACGGAAATGAAGACTATTACGGCAATTTCTTTGAAGATTATTTCAAGGATTTCTTCAATGACTATTACGGCGGAAATACTCCGTAAACTGAAAAGGTGCTGTAAAAAAGTGCAGACCGCATAAAACAAGATGAAGAAAGGGTTTCCTGAAGCTTTGAAATCTTCAAGAAACCCTTTTATACGCTGTATGATATTTCTTGTAACCGTAAGGATTTTCTATTTATAGAAAACACCTGCGCTTCCGAAAATGGGGATGAGAATGTTGGCAAAAAAGTAAGTATTACTAATGAAAAACCCGCTGTCCGAAAGGGCGGCGGGTAAATGCTTATTTGGAAGCGGGAACATTTATAACAAGGTCTGTAAGCGGGAAGCTGCAGCAGGGATGTATACAGCCGAACTTGAAGTCAGCAAGTCTTCTGTATTCAAGGTGTTTCGGTACATAAACCTTGCCTGAAAGAAGATGGGAATGACAGAATCCGCATTCACCGCTTCTGCATCTTGCGGGAGCGGAAATCCCGTTCTTTTCAAGAATCTGTAAAACAGAATCATTTGTTGAGCCTGTTACAACCCTTGTTTCATCCTGAATTGTAACGGTAATTGAAACGGTTTCGGGAATATCAGAGGGATAATCCTCCTGTGTTTTCGGATTATGGAATTCACCGAACATCTCGTGGCGGATATATTTCTTTTCAAGACCGAGCTTCGGAAGCTCCTTGTCGAGAGCATTATACATAGCTGCGGGGCCGCAGATAAATACTGAATAAGGCTCGTTTTCGGGAGCATACTTCTTTATAAGCTCGGCAGTTATGAAGCCTGCTTCAAAGCCGTCGCCCGATACATCTGTATCCTTGTCACTGAGAACATTGATAACCTTGACCTTGTCGGTTTTTGAAGCAATTTCAAGAAGCTCATCATAGAAGAGAATGTTTTCCTTGTTTCTGCTTCCGTATAAGAGCACCATATTGAAATCTTCATCACCGTCAAGAATTGCACCCGCCATGGAAACAAAGGGTGTAATTCCGCTGCCGCCTGCAAGACAGATAACGGTTTTTGCATCTCGGAGAGGCTGATATTCAAAATGTCCCTCGGGAGCGGAAACTGTTACCTCAGTGCCGACATCCCAGGTGTCGAGAATATAATTTGACATAAGCCCGCCGTCAACACGCTTGATAGTAAGCATATACTTACCTTCGAGAGCATCCTTGGGCTTTGATGAAATTGAATAAGCTCTTGTTATCTTCATGCCTTCGATCTCTTCAAAAACAGTGAGATACTTACCGGCGCCGAAATAAGCGAGAGCGGATGTGCCTCTCTTTTCATCGGGAACCAAAACGAAGCTCTTGCAGTCGTCTGTTCTTGTAATGACCTCTTTGACTGTAAGATACTGCTTTTTAGGATGAAGAGCTCTTGCTATAACAAATGCCTGATCGGGCATTTCGGGAAGTCTTGCCTGTTCCTCTTCAAATCTTTTCTGACGGCCTGACAGAAGGGGAATGAATTTATTTGTCTTTATTGCTTTGATTTTACTTGCCATAATTATTTACCCTCCTTAAAAGCCTTGATAGTAAGCTGAGCAGCCTTTTCTCCTGAATAGTAAGCACAGCCGTAGCCGTCGCCTCTTTCCTGAGTTGCACCGCAGAACATAAAGTTATCAAAGGGCTGATCCTGAACATACTGAATCGTTCTCGGAATAATGCTGTCCCATTTTTCAAGCATATAGCCGTAGGGAGTGCCGTAGGGAGTGTTGAGGTATCTGCAGAATGTGGGAGGAAGAGCAATTTCAATTTCCTCAATATAAGGCTTGATTGAGATATTGAGAGCCTTTTCGCAGATATTTATCATATGCTCTGCAAGCTTTGTCTTGTATTTCTTATATTCCTCGGGCTTTACATCCTTCATTACATCGCCGAAGCTCATTGTTGTAAGGAACAGCTGACAGGTCCCGTCGGGAGAGCCGTTGGGATTTATTTCGTTGAGGCAGTTTATTATACAGAAGCCGTTGAAAAGGTTCTGGCAGTCCTCAAACTGTGCATCTGAATCCGAATCGGGTGCAATAAATACGGAATAGTCGGTGATTCCGAGATCTTCCTTTGACTTATTGATACCGAGATAAACTGTTGAAAGTGAGCAGGCAACCTTTCTTGCATTAAGCATTTTCAGCTGCTTCTTGGGAACCTCTGATTCCTCAAACAATTCGCTCCATGCGATATTGGGATGAGTGTTACAGATAAAGTGAGAGCCGTAAACCTCTTTTTCACCGTTGATGACAACACCCGCAGGCTTGCCGTTTTTCATAATTACCTTTGTAACCTCTGAATTGTACCAGATGTCACCGCCGTTGTCACGGATGACCTTATCAACAGCAAGGCTCATTTCGTGGCTTCTGAGAGTGGGAATACCCGTACCTGCTTTAACATAGCTGTTAACAACAAGTGAATAGTATAAATAGTCAAAGATCGAACCTGGAACACCCATATAGCACCAGTATGTAGAGAAAATATCCTGAGCCTTCTTGGGCATACCGAGCGCATTGAGAACATCATTTACAGTGTGTCCCGTGATTCTCATAAAATCGGGAACATCCTTAAGAATAGAGGGAATTTCAAGAGGCTTATCGAGTTTATCAAGAGCTGCGTACATTCTTGATGCAATATCCAAAGCTGCCATACAGCTGTCATATGAGCCGGGAACTAATTCATCAAGCTTTCTTGAAAATGCTTCAAAGCCTGAGGGCATACGGGCATCAACAGTGACCTCGACGCCGTTTTCGTTTATAAATGTATCAGTGTCACCCTCTTTTGCGGGAACGATAAGACGGAAAGTTGAGTTGTGTGTTATCCAGTCAACATCTGCTCCGAAACGCTTGAAGGTTTCATCAATAGCACCGGGATCTTCGGGATTGCCGACACCTGCAAGCTCGTGAAGGGAGGGTTCAAATTCAAATCTGCCTCTCACGAATGAAGATGCCGAGCCGCCGGGAATATTATGTTTTTCAAGAAGCAGGGTGGAAAGCCCCGCTTTCGCACAGGTCGCAGCTGCACCGAGTCCGCCGTTTCCTGCACCGATTACTATTACATCATATTTTTTACTCATAGAAATCAGATAACCTCCGTACATAAAAATACAATTTATTTTAGCACCAAGAAAATAAAAATACAATAATAAAAGAAAAATAAACTTTTTTCGTAATAATATGCAAAAAGTGTAATTGTCAATTAGTAAAAATAACCATAGAAAACCAAGTATTATTATGGTAAACTAAAAACAGAGTTCTGCACAACGGATGCGATTTATCCGGATGATTACGGCTTTCAGAAAACGCAAGGGAAATGGAGCCTGTCGAAAGGCTTTAATAAAAAAATAAAAGGAGAAGATCTATGAATTTTTTACTTAAACTCAGGTACATATTGATGCTCCCGCTTCTTATTCTTACTCTTCTTACGAGTCCTACGGCTCAGAGCACTGATACTGCAGAGCTTATTTCAAAGGATACCTTTGTTGCCGATCAGGCTCTTATGATGGGCCAGGGAATAACAACCGACGGGGAGTATTATTATACAAGCGGTGCCATAACAGCTCTCAAGCTGAATGTTATTGCAAAATTAACAGTTTCTGATATGGAGCCGGTATGTGCAAATGTCAACCCTCTTCCCGATATCTGTACTGACAGAGGAAATGACCATATCGGCGGAATCAGCTGGTATAACGGAAAAATTTATGCTTCCGTTGAAGGTCCCGATGAGGGCTTCCCCTGTATTGTTGTTTTCGACTGTGAAACTCTTGAAGCCACAGGCGAGGTCTATGATCTTCCCGTTGAGATCTATGACGACGGTGTTCCGTGGTGTGCGGTCGATACCGAAACAGGTCTTCTTTATGCCTCAAAGTGGAGCAATGCCGATACTGTTTATGTATATGATGTCAATAATTCCATGGCTCTTGTAAAGGAGCTGAAGCTCTCGGGACTCGGTGTTCTTGACCGTATTCAGGGCGGAGAATTTTACAACGGAACGCTCTACCTTTCCAATGATATTGAGGATAACGGTAACATAAAGAATATACTGAGCCTCAATGTTGAAACGGGCGAGGTAGCTGTTGCTGCCGAAAGAAATGTTGGCGGTGACAATGTTGAAGCCGAGGGCCTGACATTCCTTAAGACCGAAGACGGTGCAGTTATGCATGTTCTTGATTACAATAAGCTTATCGGTGTTTTTGTGCATCATTATAAGGTCGATTTCTGATATATAGGTTAGAAAAATGAAGAATCTTACTTTTGAAAAATTCCTGAATGCTGATTTTATATTTTTTGAGAATAACCCTGTACTGAAATATAGATTGCCGAGTATGGTGGTTGCTGACCCCTCTGTTCTTACTCCCGATATTACCCCCGATAAGAAATGGCATCTTTTTGCACATACATTTTTCGGAGTTTATCATTATATTTCGGATGACGGAGTTATTTTCGGCAAGGGCAGGAAAATTACAAACCGTGCAATGCGCCCCGATATAAATTTAATTGACGGGGAATATTATCTGTATTTTGAAAGAACAAGGTCACCCCTTCTCAATGCCCTGAATTCAGTGGGTGTCAAGTGGAAATCAGAGATTTTTCTGTGTAAGTCAAAGGATCTTGTAAGCTGGAGTGCTCCCGAAAGAGTTATAAAGCATACAAGGGCCTACGAGGAATGTGATACGGGTATTGCTATTTCCAATCCCTTTTTGATAAAAACGGATGACAAATACCGTTTATATTATTCCTGCGGACAGACGCTCATAAAGGACTGCGGCTTTGCAGAGCCTACTTACATTACATTCGCGGAAAGTGAGTTCCCCGATAAGGGCTTTGTTTCAAGAGAAACGCCTGTTATCAGTCCCGATAAAAACAGTAAGTATCTGAACCTGTGCTCGGGCTGTATTAAGGTATATAAGCTGAAGGACTGCTATATAGGGCTGCAGAACGGTCTTTTCAGTGAAAACGGAAAAAGCCATTCCGCAATAATGCTTCTTCGTTCATCGGACGGCGAGAATTTCGAGTTCGTAAAGCCTCTTATCGTTCCCGATGAAAAGCACAGATGGATGGCTCAGTTTGTATACGCCTGCTGTCTTACATATTATGACGGAAGGCTTCGCATATATTTCAATGCGAGAAATGCCGCCGACATAATAAGAGGCAGAGAAAGTATAGGCTTCTGTGAAGCCGAAATATGAGTGAAAGTGCATAATAACAGAAAAGATCGGATGTAAAAACGAGAGCTTTTACATCCGATCTTTATTTATTCTATTTCATATATATAAGTGTTTTCGTAGTCCATATCTGCGCACAGATAAAGAGCAGGTGAGCTTAGATCGTATATGGAGGACCATTGGGTCGAATATACCCTGCCTTTTTCATCAGGAGGTGTTCCGGTTATTTCAGCAGCCTCAAGAAGCTTCATTCCCTCTTCTTTAGTCAATACCGCATTTGTTTCAGTAAGCTTTTTCTTCAATATTTCATAACGGTCAAGTCCCTGCTTTTCATATTCAAAAGGAACATCGTGAATATAAAAGTTTGTTGCACATATGATACCGTCGGTTTTTTCCGTAATTATCATTTCATTGTTTGAATAGGAAACAACAACACTGTTACCTGAGGCATCGGCAAGCTGGAAATGGTAACAGCCTCTTGCCGCTGCATACATATCCACACTTTTAAGAAATTCAATTGCTTCATCAACGCTTGAGCATTTATCAAGCATTGCTCTTATTGCAAGTGTTGTTCCCACATCAGGTTTGTCCGTATCTTGTGCTGTAGCGGGTGCCTGAAGCTGTAAAACGCCGACGGCAAGTCCTTTTTCATTGATGCCGTCAAGCGGGAAATAAGCCGTGGCAAGCATATTTATTCTGTCAAGAAGCTTGTCGGGCGTATAGTTTTCATTGTAACCGAGAAAGCTGAGATTAACAACAGAAACAGATTTGTAGCCGTCCTTTGGAGCTGTTTGTACTACTGCAAGGTCGGTTTGCTGATTATCAAGATTTCTGCCGAGTATATGACCGCCGTCGGGTGTTTCGGCATAAAACATTGAACAGGCAAGATTAGGAATTTCATAAGGAACATCAATGGGAAGTCCTTTCAGCATAGTTTTCAGAATGTACTGAACCAGCTCTTCCTCTGTTGCGGCGCCTCCTGCTTCAAGAAGCTCATCAAGCTTATAATCAGCGGCATAATTTACTTCATATATTCCCTTGCCGCTCTTTTTATTGACCGACAAAAGAGTCCGCAGTTCGCCCTGAAAAACAATAACAGCTGTAAGTACGGCAGTTATTACTGCCAAAATGCAAACAACGGACGCTATTGTCTTTTTTGAATGCTTTTTTTTCATTTTTCTCATCCCCTTTATTCGTTAATTAAACTATATGTCAATATTGCAGTAATGTCAATAGTTTGTATATATTGTTAATAAAATGTATAAAAAAGGGGATGCAAAAAGTGAAGACCGCTTAAAGCAAAATAAACCAAGGGGTTCTTGTGACAAAAAAGCTGCAAGAACCCCTAAAATAATTATATCTCTGAGTTTTTTTTGTTTTATGCTGCAAGCAAACCTCGCCGCTCGATGCACCTTTGTACGCCTTCGGGCAAAAAACAAGCCTGAAATCTTGTTTTTATTTGGTTTGTCCGTTCTTCATTTTTTTCTGTCTGCTAAAAATGTGCTGCAAAAACTCTTGTTTTTTTTCCACACCTTTTCTCAGTAATTTTCATCAAAAAGGGGAGTGGAGAAATACCTCTCTGCTGTGTCGGGAAGAACAGTCACAACTGTTTTTCCCGGGCCGAGCTTCTTTGCAAGCTGTATTGCCGCCGCAACATTTGTTCCCGATGAAATACCGCACATAAGTCCCTCTTTTGCCGCAAGATCTCTTGCTGTTCTTATGGCTTCCTCGTCAGATACGATATAAATATCCTCATAAATCTCAGTATTGAGTATTTCGGGAATGAGGCCGTCGCCGATTCCCATCTGAATATGGGCACTGACCGTGCCTCCCGCAAGAATTGCGGCATTCTCGGGCTCGACCGCCCATATCGTCATATCGGGATTAAGTGCCTTGAGGGTTTCTCCTATTCCCGTAATCGTTCCGCCTGTGCCGATGCCTGAACAGAAGCCGTCAATGGGGCCTCCCACCTGCTCAAGAATCTCAAGTCCTGTCTGATGTCTGTGTATCATAGGATTTGCAGGATTTTCAAACTGCTGTGGAACAAAAACATCAGGATCGTCCTTTTCCATCTGAAGTGCTGTTTCAAGGCATTTTGCAATGGCATCACCGATATTTCCTTCATCGTGAATAAGTACGACCTCAGCACCGTAATGCTTCATTATCTTTTTTCTTTCAATGCTGACGGAATCAGGCATGATTATTCTGACCTTGTAGCCGAGAACTGCTCCCACAAGGGCAAGCCCGATGCCCTGATTTCCCGATGTAGGTTCAACAATAATGCTGTTTTTGTTGAGCTTACCTCTTTTTTCAGCATCCCTTATCATATTATAGGCAACTCTTGTCTTTATTGAACCTCCGACATTGAGTCCCTCGTATTTTACAAGCACTCTTGCGCAGTTTTCGGGCACCATATGATTAAGCTCTACAATAGGTGTATGTCCTATTGCATCTAAAATGTTCTGATATACCATAAATATTTCTCCCATAAAAAACTAACGGATATTGTACAGCAAAAATGAAATAACTGCAATAGCAAATCAATAAAATTTCTTATTTTATTATATGAATAAATAAAAAATCCGCAACAAAATATTGCTGCAGATTTTTCGTTATTGAGTATTCTTAAAGGAGATCGTCAAAGTACAGGATGTTTGAGGGAACGCATTTCAGCTTTCCTTCCTGTTCTTTTTTTATAAGCTCTACTATTTTGTCATTTATGGGGGTGGGAATACCGCATTTTCTGCCCCATTCGCATACCACTCCGTTAATAGCATCAATTTCACAGGGCTTGCCGTTTCTTATATCCTGAAGCATTGAGGGAACGATATCCCTGTGCTTTTTCATTGCTATGGGAAGGAGAAGCTGAGCAAAAACTCTCTTTGCCGTGCCCTTATAATAGAAAAGCTTTGTTATGTTCTTGCCCTGAACGGGAGCGAATTCAGCGCCTGCTGCGTGACCTACATCAATACATTCCTTCATACAGCGTACTGCAACTTTTTTTGCATCCTTATTTTCGGAAACATCTCCGAAGCATCCGCCTACAACCGTTCCGAGTCCCGAGAAGGTTGCGTTTATGAGAAGCTTTGACCAACGGGCGCCGAGAAGGTTTGTTTCTTCATATACGGGGCACATATATTCGAGTATGGATTTTACATTATTGAACTGCTCGTCTGTGATTCCTTTCATTTTACCCATATGGAAAGAAAGGCTGTCGGGCTCGGAAGTGAGCTTACATACGCCGGGCTCGGTGAGCTCTGCACCCCATTCAACGGTACAGCCCATTGTGTGCTCTTCGCCAACAATTTCAGCAATGCCGGGCTCGGGAATGCCGTTCTGAAGTGTTACGATCACGCCGTTTTCCGTAAGAAAATCTTTGAGCATCGTAACAACCTCTTTATTGAAAAGCTGCTTTGTCATAAGAAAAATAACATCGTATTTCTTTGTCATTTCATCCGGGGTAAATGCTGTTACGGGGACTGTCATATTTACCGTTCCGGTAATTACTGCGCCCTTTTCCTTAAGAGCCGCAATATGAGCCTTGTTTCTGTTGATAAGATCTATCTTTCCGCCGTTTTTTGTAATGTATGCGCCGAGAACGGTACCGAGAGAGCCCGCTCCGTAAATTGCTGATGTCAATTCCTTCATAAAAACACCTTCCTTGATTTTTTCAATACTAAATTAACATATAAAATAAAGAAAATCAATAAATTTATCTGAAACTTTTTGCCCAGGTCACGAGAGAATTATGATATACATTTTCCTCAACATCTTTTCTCATTCTGTCCGTGACGGGACCGTTCTTTGCAAGAAGACCGAGAATGACTGCCTGAAGCTCCTCAACCGTCATTTCTTCATAAGATTTATCAGAAATAACCGCATCCTTTGGTGCGGGAGGCAATTTTTCTTCCGTTGCGGACTTTTCCTCTTTGATTTCGGACTTTATCCCGTTTTTCTCTTCTTTTTGCGTTATCTTTTCAGTTTTATTTTCAATTTCAATTTTTACGGGTGTATATTCAAAAAGGCTCTCACCGTCAGGGATAAATATTTCTCCTGAATTTCCTTTAAGCGTAAAATTCAGTCTGCCGTCTGCCGCGGTGTATTTTTCTCCGCCGAGTGCCCCCGTGTAAGAGCCGCAGCCGTAAGCGGATACGGAAAGAGAGGCTTCGTTGTCATCGTTATTGACAGCAACAATAACGCTTTTCCCGTATGCGCTTCTTGAAAAAGCATACTGTCTGTTTGTCAGAAGCAGCTCCTTATATTCCCCGCAGAAAAGAGCTTTTTCAGAGCTTCTTATCTTGCAAAGGGCACTGATAAGCTCAATAAAGGGATTATTCTTTTCCTTTTCCTCGTAAGCTTCTATCGGAATACAGGGTCTTAATGAATCGTCTGAATGCTTTTCCTTTCTGCCCTCAATTCCAAGCTCCGAGCCGTAGTAAACAGAGGGGATTCCGGGAAGAGTAAAAAGAAGAATATGCACGGGGACAAAATGGCTCTTGTTGTGAAGCTTTGTATATATTCTTTCTACATCGTGATTATCCGCAAAATTATAAAGAATAAGGGATCTGTCCATATCCTGAAGACGCTTGACCGTATGGGCAATTTCAAAATAGTTTCGGTCATTATGTCCAGAGTATAATGCCTTGTGAAGATGGTAATTTGTCACGGAGTGCAGAGTTTCTGCATTTGCCCAGCGGTTGTAATCCCCGTGGATGACCTCGCCCATAAGCCAGAAATCCTCTTTGACCTCGTTTGCCGTGGTGCGGAGCTTCTTCATAAAGTCAAAATCCAGCACATCTGCCGCATCAAGTCTTATGCCGTCAACATCAAATTCACTGACCCAGAAGCGGATGACATCTGTTATATAGTCCGTGACCTCGGGATTTTTCTGATTAAGCTTTACGAGAAGATCATAGCCGCCCCAGTTTTCATAGGAAAAACCGTCATTATATGAGTTATTGCCCCAAAAATTTATATTGTACCAGTTTTTATACCGTGAGCCCTCTCTTTTTTCGAGTATATCCTTGAATGCGAAAAAATCTCTTCCCGTATGATTGAAAACTCCGTCAAAAATAACTCTTATGCCGTTTTTGTGACAGTGGGAAACAAAGCTTTTCAGATCCTCGTTTGTTCCGAGTCTTGAGTCGAGACACTTATAGTCCGTTGTTTCGTAGCCGTGTCCTACTGACTGAAAAAGCGGGCCTATATAAATTGCTGAAAAGCCTGTATTTTTCAGCTTTTCAACAAAAGGGAACAGCTTAAGCAGTCTTCTTTCCGAAAGCTTATAATCGTTGATTTTGGGTGCTCCCGTCATACCGAGGGGATATATATGATAAAAAACAGATTCGTTATACCAAGCCATAAGGACCTCCGCAGAAATAATATAGATTTATCTTACCATAAAACAAAGACTCTGTAAATAAATACTTACTGCTGTTTACTTGACAATTTTTAACTTTATAATATAATAAAATTAAGTTTTTTCGGGAGGTAAGCTATGAATAAGAATATTGAACTTGATACGGGAAAGAAGATATTTCCCCTGATTCTTATGGTTATCGGAATCGGACTTATGTTATCTCTTCTCATTTTAAGACTTAATATAGTGGCTGTTGTATGTGTTGCCTTCAACTGCATAATGGCTGCTGTAATAACGCTGAGCCTTATAATAAAGAATAAGGTCTATGCGCCTATGATATTTTCCTATGCACTGTCATCTCTCGGCATAATTCTTTACTATACCATATGGGGTGCAGATGCGGGCTTCGGTGCGTTTACCTCGGGACTTGCGGGATTTTCTTCCGCAGAGCATCCTCTTCTGACAGGGGAGGGAAGCTTTTTTACCCGTGTTCTCGGTAATGTGCTTCTCGCTCTTCCTGCGGCCGCTTCTCTCTGGGGACTTTTCTTTACTGCCCGTCATTCTTTCGGTAAAACTGCAGTCAAAAAGGCTGTATCGGCCCTTATGTGTATTCTTCTTCTCGGCACGAGCGTGGTTTATGTGCTTACAATGAATCTTCGTTCAAAGCCCAATACGGTAAGACTCTGGGACGGTCACGATGATTATCTCGACGGTGTTGATAAGATAGACTCCGATTCTCCAAATGTGCTTATAATTATGATGGACGATCTCGGCTGGGGTGATATTTCTCTTAACGGAGCGATATATGACACACCTAATATCGACTCTGTCGGCGAAAACGGCTTATGTCTTGATAATTTTTATTCAGCATATTCCGTATGCTCTCCCGCCCGCTTTGCCGCTCTTACGGGAAGATATCCTTACAGAGGCTATGCCGATAATGTCATTTATCCCACTGTCGATACACTTTCACCCTTTGCCCAGACAAGAATATTCAATTCCATAGAAATGGGAAATAATGCCGACGGTATGCTCGGCGATGAAATAACCTTTGCAGAGACCTTTAAGGCGGCAGGCTATTCAACAGGCTGCTTCGGTAAATGGCATCTCGGTGATTACGGTGAATATCTTCCCACAAATCAGGGCTTTGACTATTTCTACGGAAGCCATCATGTAAACGATATGAAGCCCTTCTACCATGTAAGAGAGGAAAACGGCGAATGGGTGATAGCCCACGGTACGGATGAGCTCAAGGATCAGAGTCAGGCTACAAAATGGATACACGATGAGATTACTGACTGGATCACCGAAAAGGCAGAAAATGATGAGCCCTTCCTTGCATATTATGCTTCCCCCTGGCCTCACGGTCCCGTTTTTGCAGGTGACGATTTTGACGGCACAAGCGGTATGGGTACATATGTTGACTGCGTTACCGAATTTGACCATTATCTCGGAATTCTTTTCGATACCATGGAAAAGCTTGGAGTGCTCGAGGATACAATAATAGTATTTACAAGTGATAACGGCCCCGCTCTTGAAGGCTCCGTGGGAGAGCTCAGAGGCGGAAAATACCTCGCTTATGAGGGCGGTCAGAAGGTGCCCTTTATGATACGCTGGGATAATGACGCAGGAGCTCTCGGAGAGAAGAACGAGAGAAGAGAAAGCTCGGCAGTGCTTGTTGATTTATATCCCACTCTTGTTGAGCTTTGCGGCATAACAGGAAACGGCGGAGAAAAAAATTATATGCCGGCTGACCGTGAGATCGACGGTATTTCAATGGCTTCTCTTCTGAAAAATGACACCGTTATCCATACAAAGGAGCATCCCATTCTTCATATGAAGAGAGAGGTCATAAAATCTCTTCAGTATGCCGTTCCCGTAAGTGAAGTAAGAGCGCTTTATCCCGATTATGAATATGAGGTTCTCGACGAGGATTATATTTCATTCAAGTATTTTGAAAAGATTCAGAATGATAACTCTGCTTTCTGGGACAAAAACCGCAAGAACTGGCTTCATATACTGAATGATGACTATGCGGAAAACTATAACAGAACGCCTGTTTATCCCGAGATCTCGGAGCAGTTCAGAGAAAAGCTTCACGAAATTACGGACAATTTCAAAAATAACCGCAGAGGAATTATTGAATAAATAACAAAAAAGGCAGTAAATTACTGCCTTTTTTTTCAAAGGAGGTCAGAAAAA
Organism: Oscillospiraceae bacterium; assembly: GCA_015066205.1. Lineage (GTDB taxonomy): Bacteria > Bacillota > Clostridia > Oscillospirales > Acutalibacteraceae > RUG806. The sequence goes on along the minus strand of SVOV01000031.1, from coordinate 1,345 downwards.
TTGCCGCCTGTTTCACTTATGATAAAGCCCGCTTCCTCGCTTTGTAATCTTTCCTGTGAATACTGCTTTTACCGTGATGTATCAGAGCACCGTGAGCATATGGGCTTCGGTATTATGGAAAAGGAAACGGCTGAGGTGCTTATAAAAAAGGCTCTCTCTTATGCCGACGGTGAAAATGTTGCATTTGCCTTTCAGGGAGGAGAGCCCACCCTCGCGGGGCTTGATTTCTTCAGATTTTTTACCGAAACTGTAAAAAAGCACAATGTAAAAAACAGCCGTATTTTTTACGGAATGCAGACCAACGGCACTCTGATCGATAAAGAATGGGCACTTTTTCTTAAGGAAAATCAATTCCTTACGGGACTCAGCCTCGACGGAGATTACGAGGGGAATCTCTTCAGGAAAAAGCCCTCGGGACAGAATTCCTTTTATACCGTTCTGAAGGCAGTAGAGCTACTGAAAAAATACGATGCCGATTTTAATATTCTGACTGTTCTTACGGGCTATTGTGCCGAAAACGGTGAGCGTATTTACAAATTCTTCCGTTCTCAGGGCTTTCGCTTTATTCAGTTTATACCCTGTCTTCGCCCCTTTGATTCTGAGGAAAAGAGTAATCTTTATATGACGGCAGAGCAGTACGGGGATTTTCTCATAAAGGTTTTTAATCTTTATGTCAAGGATTATGTGAGGCACGATTATACAAGTATCCGTCAGTTTGATAACTGGGTAAGACTTTATCTCGGTCAGCCCACGGAGCAGTGCGGTATGCTCGGTCACTGCACCCATCAGTATGTCAGTGAAGCTAACGGTAATATATATCCATGTGATTTTTACTGTACCGACGAATATTTTCTCGGAAATATTCTTGAAACCGATTTCAGCACTATGGAAAAATCGGAAACGGCAAGAAATTTCATAAGAGAAAGCCTTGAAATACCCGAGAAATGTAAAAGCTGCAATGTCTACGGGCTTTGTCGGGGCGGCGGCTGTAAGAGAACAAAGGTAAGTGAGGACTACTGCAGGGCATATAAAAGATTCTTCAATTCCTGTCTTCCACTTTTTCGTGTCTTTATAAACGAAAAACCGAACAGTATATAAAAAAGCATTCTGCTTCAACCCCCCGACCCCCAATCTTGGGGGCGAAAAGGTGTTTTTTGATATAAGCAAAATTGCTCACAATGCGAGCAATTTCCTATATATTAAAAAAAGGCTGTGCACTCTGATGTGCTCCCTGTCAAGTAGACAGACGAAATAACAAAAAATAGTAGTTAATCTATCCATTCCCCATCCCTCCTGTACAGGAGGGATGGGGAATTCTCATGCGGCGAATGCTGCATGGTATTCC
>SVOV01000076.1:4884-5236 GCA_015066205.1 Oscillospiraceae bacterium | reverse complement strand
CAAAAGCATATTCAACAGCAAATTTTCCGACACCTTGATGCTTATACTTATCTGAAACAACAAGCATTGATATCCAAGCTGTATCGGCGTTTAGCAAGCCGTTTAGCTTCAACCAAGCACAGACATCGTTATCAGCACAAATCAAAAAGTTTTTTTCATCGGCATCACAAGCATTATCATCAAAAATACATTTCCATTCTGCCAACGAATGATATGTTGAATGAAGAGCTGTAATATTACTTATTTCCGACATTATTGATGCCACAAAATGAACATCATCTGCTATTAATGGCTTTACATAATACATAAAATAACCTCTTTCTGAAAAAATTTAAGGCACCTCCGAAAATCG
>SVOV01000076.1:0-4874 GCA_015066205.1 Oscillospiraceae bacterium | reverse complement strand
ATTCAGAAAGATTGTATTACATCAATCACAAACGGACAAAACGGCACTTCGATTTCGTAAAATAATAGTCATTGTCATTTTGTCCACCTGCCTTTCAGTTTTTTATAATTATACTCTTACGCACCGAAAAAGTCAATGCTTACACAAGCTTCTCCGTTTACAAAACGGAATACGAATAAAAAAACAGGAAACGGCATCCTTTCGGATGCCGTGCTTTTAATTAAAGACTGTTTATCATATCAAAGTGATTGAGATAAAGCTCATATACCTGAAGATTTGCCTTCATCATACCGCCCTGAAGCGACATATGGTCGCCCCTGTAGACGGGCATAATGTTCCATATTCCGGCTGTTACATTTCCCTCTTCATAATCCTTAGAGGGAGCGGATGTGGGTGCCTTTGCGGAAAATGTATTTACAAGTCCGTCATTTTCGAGCCATTCCTCGCCGAATTCATATCCGCCGACGGTAACACCCGTATATGCGCCCATTTCATCAGCTGAGGACTGGAACATTCCCTCCATTATCTTTTTATCGGCCTTATATGTGCCGTCCTCCTGCTTTGTTGTTGCACTGCAGGCAATGGAGAAATAATAGGTATTTTCGTCAGTAACTATGGATTCATTGAGCTTCATAGCATTATCGATATACATATCGTAAGCCGCTGTATCCTTATCCTCTGCGGGAGCAGAATAGGCTGTGGTTCCGTTGTGAGGAGCTGAAAGAGCCGTAAGCGAATAGATATAATCAGCTTTACCGCCCGTAAAGAAGGGGGATATCTCATCTTCGGGAGTGACTGCTCTTTCCGCTTCACTGCCCACCGCCATAAGAGAAGCAAAAAGACGCATTGTAGCACCGCCGAAGGAATGACCGAGAAGATTTATCTTGTTTTCGCTGTCAAAAGCGGGAATGAGAGCTCTGCCCGTAAAATCCTCACCGAATCTTTCGTGGGAATGCTCTTCAGAATGTGCCTTGCCGTAGTCAACAACCGTTCCCGTAAGCTGGGCATAAAGCTCGCAGGCTCTGTCCCAGGCACTTGCAGTTCCGGCAACAGAAGCGGCATAGCAGTTGTAGCCCTCTTTTTCAAGCTTTCCTAAAAGCTCACCGCCGAACATACCCCAATAGGGCATAAGCTTATACTGAGCATCATATTCGCCCCAGCCCATAAGACCGTGAACAAAAACATAAGAATAGTTGGTTTTCCATTCCTCTTTGTTTATATCTGCTTCGGGCTTCGGAAGATATATTCCGAAAATGCTTAAGAATGCAAACAGTAACGAAAAAGGAAATACAATAATTTTAGCCATTTTTTTCACCCTTTATTTATTTTCTTTATGTGAATTATATTTTAAAATCTTTCAGGGTGCAATAAAAAGATATAAAAAAAGGCATTTATTTTGCTTTTAATTAATTATATGTTTACGATTTTACGGAAAATATCCGTCCCGTTCTGATATTACTGATATTAAAAAAGAGTACTGCAGAAAAATATCTGCAGTACCCGTAAGCTTATTAAATTTTATCCTACAAGCTCTATCATCCAGCCGAAGAAGAAATAAACTACCTTCATAAGGCTTGTGAGAAGTGCGGGGGAGAAAAGGTCAACCACAACAACGGGAACCTCTTCACCTGTAGCTTCGGCATATGTAAGAAGTCTTGTTTCATAGTTTTCAACATCGTTTTCGTTATATTCGAAGATTCTTACGCTTCTGTCATCACCGAGACCGTATGCTCTGAAGCCTGTTCCGCCGTTATAACCCATCTTGATGCCGTCTTCATTTACGCCTACAAAGGTATTTACATGGTCGTGAGCAAAGAATGCACCCATAATGTCGCCGCATTCAAGCCATGCTTCATACTGACCTGTGATGTTATCGAAATCTTCACTGCAGGGAGCCTCTCCGAGATAGCCCTCTGCTTCGTTTTCGTCAAGCTTATACCACTTGCTGTCACGGCGTGAATAGATAGCGCCCTCATCATTCCAGCTGCATTCTGCAAAGAGAGTGTAGATCTCCTTGGGAGGAATATGCTGGAAAAGCATTGAGGGAACAGCCTCTCCGCCGTTTTCAGCCTTAAGAGCAGCCGCAGTTTCCTTGTACCAGTCTACCTGATCGGCATTGACGCCTGCATAGCCGCCGCTTTCAGCCTTATTATGAGTATTCATCATATAGATATTAAAAGCGATCTCCTCACCGTCTGATGAAAGCACGGGAACATTATATGTAAAGCCGTCTGTTCCGTTTCCTGTTGCATAGCAGCTTTCAAAGGAAGCATAAACTGCATACTGCTCTTCAACAGAAAGCTTATCGAGCTTATCGTGGTCGTGGTTTCCGAGAGTCATAAGGAAAGGAATTCCTCTTTCCTCAAGGGGAACAAGAATTCTTTCAATGGACTTTGTCATATCCTCTTTTGTTGCAAAGGGATAGAAATCGGCAAGCTGGTCGCCTACAAAAACAACGAGATCAGGCTGTTCCTTATCGAGAGCTGCTTCAATGAATTTTATCATTTTTTCGTTGCCGCCGTCGCCGACATCCTGAGTGTCGTTTATCTGCATAATTTTGAAGCTGCCGTCTTCATTGAACTTCAGAGTCTTTTCTTCCTCTGCAGCTGTAACAATAAAAGCACAGGAAAGAGCTAAAACTAAACTCAGAAGCACACATAATACTTTTTTCATTTTTATTTACCTCCGTAAATTACTTTATTCCATACTGCTTGAGTCCCGACCATTTAACTCCCCAGGAGTTTGCCCAGGATTCACAGTAGAGTTTATAATAGGAAACATTGTTCTTCTTTCTGTAATCAGCGAAGAAATTACACCATATTGCAGACGGAAGAGCTACGACTATCCAATATAAGGGCCCTAAAAGAAGACACTGAATGGTATGTCCGTATTCGTGAATTTTAGTATTGTTTGTCCAACCCTCGGCCTTGCCTTCCGCAATAAAGATAAAAAGTCCGAGTGAAAGACCTCCCCAGTTTCCGGGGATATAGGTTATATAAGAATTATAAAATTTCTCAGTACGGTATTTTTTTCTTAAAATAAGGTAGATAATTCCGCTTATTCCGTTTACGGGCAGTCCCCAGGTAAACTGTACCAGATAAAAAAGAAATTTCTCAAAACCCTTGGTTGCAATGGATCTGTCTTTAGGCTTTTTTAGTTTAGCTCTTACCATAATCATCACACTCCGAGGATAATTATACACAGAAACGGGAAAATTAGCAATATACAAATATTTTTTTATACATATTATATATACCGAAATCAAAAAAACTATTGCTTTTTTCCAAAAAATATTTTATAATTTCAGTAAATTAAAATGATTCTAAATTTAAGGAGTATATATGCAATATTTTGTTTCTTTTATTGAGGGCATAATCACCTTCATTTCGCCCTGCCTTCTTCCAATGCTTCCCGTTTATCTCACATATTTTGCAGGGGGCGGAGAAAGAAGCACGAAAAAAACCCTTCTCGGAGCGTCGGGCTTTGTTCTCGGCTTTACTGCAGTTTTTACGGCTCTCGGTGCTCTTGCGGGGACTCTCGGAAGCTTTCTTAAGCAATATGAAACGGCAGTCAACATCATTCTCGGACTTATCGTTATCGTATTCGGTCTTAATTACATCGGAGTATTTAAGCTGAAGCTCTTTTCGGGAATGAAGCAAGGGAAAATTAAAACGGAAATGGGTTTTTTCTCTGCTTTTCTTTTCGGCGTTGTCTTTTCAGTGGGCTGGACTCCCTGTGTGGGTGCGTTTTTGGGCTCGGCCCTTGCAATGGCTTCAAGCGAGGGAGATACTCTCAAGGGTGTTATAATGCTTCTTCTTTATTCTCTGGGTCTTGGCGTTCCCTTTCTTTTAAGTGCTGTTCTTATCGATAAGCTTAAGGGCACCTTTACATTTATAAAGAAAAACTATAAAACCATCAACACTGTCTGCGGAATATTCCTGATCGTCATAGGACTTCTTATGATGACGGGACTTCTTAACAGATTTCTTACAATTTTAAGCTGAAAGGAGAAATAATATGAAAAATAAATCTCTTATAATCGTTGCCGTTTTATTCGTCATTATCCTTGCCGCCGCAGTAATTGTTTATCCGTCCCTTGCAGAAAAAGCCTCGGAGGAAACTACCTCTGCAGAAATTGGTTCAGGTGAAAATACAGACATTTCAGATACCGTACAGTATCAGAAATATAAGGACATCAAGCTTTTTGACAATGAGGGAAATGAATTTATGCTCTCAGATTTTGACGGCAAGCCCGTGATTCTCAATTTCTGGGCCTCCTGGTGCGGCTACTGTGTTCAGGAAATGCCCGATTTTGAAGAAGCCTTCAAAAAATACGGCGATGAGATTCAGTTTCTTATGGTAAACACCGACGACGGCATCGCAAAGGGCGAAAATTTCATAGAAGACAAGGGCTACAGCTTCCCCACCTGCTATGATTTAGAATACCGCGCCGCCGTAACCTACGGAATTTCCGGTATTCCGAGAACAATTGCCATTGATAAGGACGGCAATATAAAATACAACCGCTCCGGAATGCTCACCGCCGAAATGCTCGAAAGCGTTATTGATATGATAAAATAATTCAACAAAAATTTCCGCCCTGATTTAGCGGAGTGTTCGTAAGGACACTCCGCAGTTTTATTCGCCTTACGGCGAGTTTTATTGCTTCGCAGTTATATTCGGCTGACGCCGAGTGTTATTGTCCTTCGGACAGTTTTATGCGAATAAAATAACACTGAAGCCGTAAGGCTTCAATAACACTTTTGATTTATCAAAAATATCACTGCAAATTTATATTTGCAATATCACTTAATACTCTCCGAAGAAAATATTTTCACTTTGGCATAATTACCTTCAAAGTATATAACCCACTA
>SVOV01000030.1 GCA_015066205.1 Oscillospiraceae bacterium | reverse complement strand
CTATAAATGATCCCAAATATCTTATGGCAAACTACCGTGACCTTAACGGTACGGTAAAAACAGATGCCGAGCTTTGTGATCTCTTTGTTGAAGCTGCTGAGGCTGTGGGTGTTCCCTGTCAGAAGGGCTGGATTCCTCCTCTCGGCGGTGCTGTTGATGCGGCAGGCTTCGCTCAGGGCGGCTTCAGAGCAGCAGGCATCACAGGACTTAACCACAAGCTTGAAAGATATTATCACACCCGCCTTGATACATACACAAATATGAATAAGGACGGTATTGCTAACTGCTTCGCAGCTACGGTAAAAACTCTCGAAATGTTTGATAACGGAGCAAAGCAGTAAACTGCTATCGGCGTTCACTACGGTGAACGCCTTTTTTTTATTATATTTTGTTGTAAAGGAAAAAGGGCTGTGATAGAATAAAAAAGATTCCATATGAAAAGAGTGATTTTATGAATGAAAATATCAGAATATATGTAACCGATCCTCCTTTTTGTGCAAAGGGTGACGGGAAAACAAATGACAGAAAGGCCATTCAGGCGGCTCTTGATTTAGCTTACAGCAAGGGCGGAGGAACGGTCATTCTTACCGAAAACAAGGTATTTTTAAGCGGCAGTATAATAATACGGGACAATACGGAGCTTCATTTTGAAGAGGGAGCGGAGCTTTTTCAGAGCAGCTCACCCGAGGATTATGTAAAGCCCTCAGTTGACGGCTATATACCATATAAGCCTCAATACGGCCATAATCTCTATCCCGATATAAAATGGAGCCATTTATGGTACTATAATTTTCCCTTTATTTTTGCACCCGAGGGTACTAAAAATTTCAAAATTACAGGAAAAGGCACCGTCAGAATGATGCCGGATGACAATCCCGAGCTTATAATGAAGCTCTGTCCCATAGGCTTTTACAGAGCGGACGGCTTTATTATCTCCGATATTCATATTACGGATTATCATTCATATGCCTTGATGCCATTTACGAGCCGTAACGGACTTATAAAAAATGTAAGAATAGATAACTGGAGCCACGGAAACGGCGACGGAATCTGTCTTATGAACTGTCAGAACATAAGAATCACCGGCTGCAGAATGCATACAGGTGACGATTCTGTATATATTTTCTCCTCATATAAGGATCCGAGAAAAAGCGAATGGTGGTCCTCGGACGAGCCTCAGGCATCACTCAATATTGAAATTGACAATAATCACCTCAGGTCAAATCACTGTAAGGCATTCGGAATGATTCTATGGGGAATAGACTGCCCGGATCAAAGTAAAATTGAGGTCAGAAATCTTTTTATTCACGATAATTTTATTGAAACTCTCGGCAACTGGAATTATAATCCCTATACAACAAGAAACGGCTTCCCTCCCGTTACAAATGTAAGATTTGAGAATAATACCATAGAAGCTATAGAGCCGAATTTCTTTGAAACACAGATAACGGATATGAGCTTTTTCCATTCATCAAAAAGCTTTCTCAACGGCGGCTTCGAAAACGGCGGGATGGTTTTCTGGAGCTATAAGAAAAACAGTAATCCCGATTCCGTCGGTATCGGCACTTACGAGACCGAGCACACCTTCAGCGACGGGGGCTCTTACGGCAGCTTTTTCGGCTACATCGATCATCTTGATGAGGGCGATGCCGCTCTTTATCAGGGACTTTATATCTCCGCTTCCGCACCCTGTTGCTTCTGGGCAAGGCTTCGGACCTCGGGAGAGCCCTGCCGTATGTTTGTAAGAAGCCTTGATACGGGAGAAACGGTTATAACAAAGGATTTCAGCAATACCGAGTGGGAGGATGTTCAGCTTGATTTCACCGTTCCCGAAAGTGCAAACTATCATATAGGAATTGAAAGAGGCGATGCCAAAAAGGGACGGGCTGAAATAGACAATGCAGTTCTTTTAGGAAATAACGATGCCGCCTTCGGCTATAAACGAGTGGGCACGGATTATCAAAGACCCTGGAAGCCCCTTTACTACTTTAATCCCGATTTATGGAAAAACGAAGAATAAGAAAATTCTTGCATTTTACCCCAAAACCTCATTATTCAGTTTTTGAAATCTTCTTAATGTATATATGAAAATCAAAGCTCTCCTTTTTCAGGAGAGCTTGAATTATTTATCGGTGCCGTTTGAAATTTTATAGGCAATTTCCTTTAACTGCTTTCTTGATGACACACCAAGCTTGCTGTAAATATTTTTGTTGTGATATTTCAGGGTATTGTCCGTAATATCAAGAAGACTTAATATTTCCTTTGTGGATTTCCCCTCAATATAACAGTTATAAATTTTCTGTTCGGTATTTGTCAGAAGCCCCAGTCCGTACATAAAGTTCTTATATTCGGCAGTTTCAAAATACCCTGTAAGACTGTCTTCGTCAAAAAGGCTGTCGTCCGAGGCTTCCGATTCAGCCATGATAACCGACTCGGGAACAGGCTCTTCGGAAAAAGATTCGGGCTCTTCGGGAAATGCGGGCTTTTCACAGGCTTCAATTCTTGTTTTCTGCTTTTCGCTTTCCTGCGAAAGAAAACACAGACATACAAGAAAAAGCACTGTTATAATATATGACACGGAAAGAATTTCAAAATCTATCCGCACTATCTGTTCAAGAAACCACACCGCAATATTTATAAAAACAGCTGAAAAGAGAATAAAAGTATGCGTCACGGATTCGATCTTCTTTTTGGCGGCTTTTATTGTAATAATGGCCGTCATTGCAAAAAAATACAAAAGAAGATAGAAAAGGTAAAGTATGTGAAGCGGGCCGTAAACCTTCTGCAGCATTCCCACTCCGCCGACAGAAACGAAGCTTACCTCTTTATAATAGATATCAAGATATCCGGGACTTGCGGCAATAAGAAAAACTATTATACCGATACCCGTAAGAATTCCGGGAAGCCATTTTCCGTATCTTACCTTAAGGCTGTCAAGAATTATCAGAAGCATTGCCATCGGAAGAAAAACAGAGCCGAGATAGGAAATACGGTTAGCGAGCAAGGCTTCTTCAAGCCCCTTTGATACGGCAAGAGAAAAATATCCGATGTTTACTACAAAAACACTGGCAAACAAAAGAATAAACCACGCATTTTTTCTTTTGATTCCGAACATATAGATAAGAAAAATAACTACGGAAAAAATTGCCGTAACACAATATACGACTGAAACACTTGATGCCTTTTCACCAACAGACGAACATGATGACAAGCAAAACAGCAAAAAGCCGAGCAAGGGAACAGTCAGCAAACTCTTCTTCATAAAATCTCCTCACGATATAGACATCCTACACTTTTTCCTACACTTTTCATAATATAGTAAAAAATACTACACTTACTATTTTATTAAAGTGTGGGGACAGCACAGAGTATTTAGATTAAAATTAAATTGCAGACCAACAAAAAAACTTGCGGTAAAATAACATTTTTGAGGTATTTGCAGCTGCAAAAAAAAAATCACAGACAGAACTTTACCCCGGAATGATCTTCATTAATGTTATCTTATCAAAAAAAATCTGTCAGGTCAAGCAGACTCTTACGGAATAAGGAGCGAACACAATGAAATTGAAAAAGCTTTTTAACGGTATCATCGCCGTATTTCTCACCGCATTTCTGATAACAGGAAGCTTTCCTGCTTATTTACTGAACGCTTCGGCTGCAAACGAAATGTCCGTTGTTACGATTGCGGATATCAGCACTCCCTACCCTGATACCCGTCCCGACTATACAGCTGTCTACTGCGACGGCGTTCAGAAGCCGGATATCCCCGACTCGGAAACTCAGAAAAACGGAATCGCCTGGCGGCGCGGAGTGAAAAACAGTGTTTATCTTAGCACAACGGCAAGGTTTGCTGAAAATGTTCAATATACCGTATCTGTAGCAATTACAGCTCAGCCGGGCTTCACCTTCAGTGGTACAAAGGAAAAAAGCACCGTCACCTGCTATATAAACGGAAATAAGGCAAATGTAACGGCTGTTCCGGGACAGGATGCAAGAAAACTGATCGTTGCAACCTTTACCTTCCCCGCCAGTGAATATTATATACTCGGAAATGTCGGTGTAAAGAATATCGATATTCCGAAGGTCGGCGAGTCTCCCGATTTTACGGGTGAACCTGTTTCTGACAGATATATTATTAACGGCATCGACTGGAAAAATGAAACAAAAAATAAAATTCTCACACCCGAGGATGTTTTTGAAAAGAACTGCAAATATTCTCTTACCGTCTGGGTGCGTACCCTTGACGGACAGAAATTAAAGACCGACAGCGAAGATATGCCGGATTTTACAGCAAAAATAAACGGAACTGAAGCAGAGGTCATTTATGCCGCAACAGGAAACGGCAAGGCGGCAGGAATTACGGCAACATATTCCACAGGCTCCGTAATTTCAGAAATATCCGTAAGCGGTATTGAAATCCCCAAAGCCGGTAACCGCGCAGACTACACCTGCAGCATTGACCAGGTCGGCTATGAGCTTGACACCTACGGCATCGACTGGACAACAAACAGCGGATACGGAAGTGAGCTTCCCGTTGCAGAGACCTTCAAGGCAGGTCAGTTTTATGAGCTTAAGGTATGGCTTATCGCAAAGGAAGGCTATACCTTTAAGACAAACAGCGACGGAGAGGTTATAGCTGATGTAAAAATAAACGGTCTTGACGGTGATATTTATATTTCTGACAGCAAAAGATGCCAGATAACATATGTTTTCAGTGTTCCCTCCGACATAACCGCAGTCGGTGTTACCGATATTGCCGAGCCTTTTTCAGGAGGAACTGCTGATACGGAAGGCACTGTCACGGGAAACGGATACGAAATTTCAAAAATTGAATGGTTCGATTCAACTGACGGCCACGGTCACTATATAAATAATATTACAAGCTTCTCCGAGGGAAGAGAATACACACTTGAAATTACTCTTAAAACCGTATCAAACAACAGCTTCTGCCTTGATGCGGATTATGATATTCCCGATATTTCTGCTTCTGTCAACGGCAAATCCGCAGGCGTTTACAGCACAGGCGGAAGAGATGAGGCTGTTATATTCCGTAAATTCAAGACTCCCGTTGAAAAAATAGCGGTAACGGGAATTGACACTCCCGCCGCAGGAAACATCCCCGATACCGAAGCTGTCAGCACAAAGGTAGGCTATGAGATAAATAAGGTCGAGTGGTTTGACTCAACCACAGCTCCCCTCACAAAGCTTTCCGAAACAGATAAATTCATTGCAGGACATAAATACACCGTTCAGGTCACTCTTTATGCGGTAAATGATTATATCTTCCATGTTGACGGCGGTTATCAGGAGATAACAGGCACTGTTAACGGCAATGATGCCATCGAATACGGCTCACACGAATACGGGACAGCTGTTATCGGCTATGAATTCAGCATCCCCGCTCCCCATATTCATACTCCCTCCGACTGGAAAAAGGATGCGGACGGACATTGGAAGGAATGCACTGACGAGAGCTGTAAGGCGGTGGTTTCAGAAAAAACTGCTCACGAGGATAAAAACGGCGACGAAAAGTGCGACAGCTGTGCTTATCCCTTGCCGAAGCCCGTGATTTCAGAGCTTAGTCTGAAAAAAGACTGTACCTACACCGTATCCCACAGCGAAAAAACAGTTATAATTCCCGCAGGAGCAAAGATTTCCGATGTAAAGGGAAATATTCTCAATGATAAATTCTCTGTTCTGACAGCTGACGGAAAAGCAGCCGAGGACACGGCACCTACAGGCACGGGAATGAAGATTCAGATACTCGGCAAAAACGGTGAAGCACTGTCGGAATACAGAATTACTGTTCTTTATGATACAGACGGCAACGGAATCATTCAGGCAAGCGATGCCAGAATCGCTCTCCGTGTTTCCGTTGAATTAGAAAAGCTTGAGGGCGAATATTTTGCAGCAGCCGATATAAACAAAACAGGGAAAATTGAAGCGGTCGATGCAAGATCTATCCTCAGAAAATCTGTAGGTCTTGAATAATAAATGAAACATCAAAGGAGATGGCATAATGGGACTTTTTGACAAAAAATTCTGCGATATTTGCGGAGAAAAAATAGGACTTCTCGGCAACAGAAAGCTTGTGGACGGCAATATGTGTAAGGACTGCGCAAGAAAGCTGTCACCCTTTTTCAGCGACAGAAGAAGCTCTACGGTTGACGAGATCAAACAGCAGCTTTCCTACAGAGAGCAGAACCGTCAGCTTCTCAGAAGCTTCACTCCTGACCGTGTTTTCGGCGAGGAGAAAAAATTCTTTATCGACTCTATGAAGGGAGCATTTGTAGTTTCAAGAAGAGGACAGAATGATTGGGATGAAGAAAACCCCGATATCATCCCCATATCCTCTGTCAACAGCTGTAATCTTCGCATTGATCAGGATGAAGAGGAGCAATATTATGAAAATGCAAACGGAGAAAGTGTAAGCTATAATCCTCCCCGTTACATTTATTCATACACATTTGTGCTTGAATTCAATGTAAACAACCCGTTTTTCGATGATTTTGAGGTAACTCTCAATAATACCGAGGTTGAGCCTAATACTCAGGAATATATGAATCTTCAGCAGCTTGCAATGAATATTATGTCCGCTGTGGCACCCGGAAAATTCACCGCACCCGCAATGAACGGCATTTATAATCAGCCTCAGGGAAATATGTACCAAGGCGGCAGTTTTATGAACGGCTATCCTCAGAATCAGGGCTACGGCTTTGGGGGAGCACCTGCAACGGGACAAAATCCCTATCAGCAGCCGCCGATGAATGGTTTCAATCAGCCGATGAACGGTTTCAATCAGCCGATGAACGGCTTCAATCAGCCTGTGAACGGTTTCAACCAACCAATGAACGGCTTTAATCAGCCCGCCAACGGCTTTAATCAGCCCGCCAACGGCTTTAACGGCTCTCAGGGCAGCTTCGCTTCACAGCAGACGGCTCAGGGCGGATGGTTCTGTCAAAACTGCGGTACAAAGAATACAGGTAATTTCTGCTGTAACTGCGGAGCTACAAGAAACAACTAAAAAAAATTATAACTGAATTCCGCCCCTGATTTCTTCTGAAGCTCGGGGGCGGTTCTTTTTCTGTGAGAAATTTTCTATTTTCAAGAGAATTGCTTTCTTGAAATAAGATATTGATAATTACTGTTTTTTCGGATATTATTAGATTAACGACAGCGCTGACGGAATAAAACAAACGGAGGCACAAAAAATGAACATTTATTTCGGAGAAAATCTGAAGGCCTTAAGAAAAGCAAAAAATCTCACACAGGAGAAGCTGGCTGAGTATTTCGGAGTTTCCTTTCAGACGGTAAGCAAATGGGAACGCGGCGACACATATCCCGATATAACAATGCTCCCTGAAATTGCAATATTTTTCAAGGTTTCAACGGATGAATTACTCGGCATCAACCAAATGGAAAAGGAAAAGGAAATAACCCAAAAGCTTCAGGAATACGATAACCTTACAGACGGAGAGCTTATGACGGGAATAGTAAAGGAGTTAAAAGCCAAATACCCTAATGATTTCCGTATTCTTATAAGGTATCTTGCCTGTCTTGTAAGATTCTCGGATGACAAATCCGCGGTTTCCTCGGAAATACTTTCAATATACGATAATATACAGGACAACTGTACCGATGACAGCATCAGAATAAAAGCCAAAAGGTCTTTGATCGAATACTACCGAGCTGAAGCTGAAAAAGATGAGAAATACTTCGAGGAATGCGATAAGATCATATCCCAGCTTCCCGATATGAGAGATTCAAGAGAAATGTTTTGCTTTTTCTGTCCCGGTAAGGACGAAAGAATAAGACGAACTCTTGAGGAACAGTTTCTTCTGCTTCATACGGTTTATTCTCATTATTTCTTTTATGATGAGAGATTCTCGGATGAATGGGTGCTGGAGGCATTCAGAAAGGAAATTGATTTTCTGAATTTCTGTTATGATGACGGAAATTACGGAAAAATGTGGTGTACGGTAATCTACTGCTACGGTCATCTCGGGGTAAGATATTTTAAGCTCGGCAACAAAAACAATGCTCTTCTGAATTTCAGAAAAATGGCTGATTTAGCAGTACGCTTCGATAACATGGACAGATTCACGGTTATGAATTCCGTTATGTTCAAGGGCAAGGAATTTGATAAGCATACCCTCGGAAGCACATATGAAGCGAAAAGACGGGTCCTGACACTGCTCAAGGAAAAATATCCCCTTTCGGAGGAATTCAAAAGCTCTTATGAATTCGGAGAAATATTAAAGCTTCTTGAGAACTGACAAAAAAAACAGCATCTCACTGTTTGAAGTGAGATGCATTTCTTTTTTATACTCTTAAATACCGTAAACGAGCCATACATAGATATATGCGGGGATAATTGCCGCAAGGGTGAAAGGAATACCTATCTTGAAGAAGTCCTTATTTTTGACCTCATATCCTTCCTTACGGAGAATACCGATACCCGTGATATTTGCTGATGCACCGATGGGAGTACAGTTACCGCCAAGGGTTGCACCGGAAAGAAGACCGAAATAAAGAGGAGTGGGATCAATTTCAAGAACGGAGGCAAGACCTGCAACAACGGGAATCATTGTTGCGACATAAGGAATGTTGTCAATGAATGCAGATATAAGAACCGAGCCCCATACAAGAATCGTATAAAGAACAAATACATTTCCTCCTCCCACTGAAGCGAGAAGGCCTGCAGCCGCATCAATAACGCCCTGTGCGGAAATGCCGCCTATCATCAGGAAAAGACCGAAAAGAATACCGATGGTGGTAAAATCAATTTCCTTAAGAGGCTCAATAACAGCGGAAAAACTCTTTTTTCTTATAAAGGTATAAATAAGTCCTATTACAAGAAGAGCACAGCAGATAAGACCGTTTGTTTCTGCGGGCTTTTCGGGGATAAAGGAAACAACAATAAGAAGAACAAGAGCAGCTATAAGAAGGAATGAAGGCACAAGATCCGTTACCTTTGTACGCTCCTGAGCCTTTTCGACGGACTTTGTTTCTTTTCTGAAGATAACAAGAAGTATCAGAGCTGAAAGAACAGCACCGAGCTCAACGGCAAAGAAGATACTGGGCTTACCCTGATACCAGAAGAATTCAAGGAAGCTCATATCGAGAGCAGAGCCGAGCATAATTGCAGTGGTATCGCCTATGAGAGTTGCCGCGCCCTGAAGATTTGAGGAAACAGCAATGGCAATAATAAAGGAAACGGGATTCACCTCAAGCTTTTTACAGATTGCAAGAGCAATGGGAGCTACCATAAGAACCGTTGCAACATTATCGACAAAAGCGGAAATAATTCCTGCAAAAAGAGCGAGAGCAACAGCCGCCCATTTTACATTAGGCACCTTTTCCATAACAAGATCGGCAAGAAGTGCGGGCATTTTGCTTTCCGTAAACAAAGAGACAAGGCCCATGGTTCCTGCGATCATAAGAATTACATTAAAATCAATTGAGCTTATGATTTCGGAAAAAGGAAGCATACCGCTTGCGATAAAAATAATACCCGAAGCAATAGCGATATAAGGACGGTATTTACTGAATACGAGCATCAATACATAAGTAACAGCAAAAAGGATAAGTGCAGGAATCATAAAATATCTCCGTATCATTATATTTGCAAGAGAAATGCATCTTTTTTATTCTAATCTTTAAACACATACAAGTCAACAAAAGTTAATTTTTTATCAAAGAAATACGGGGACAGATATGAACTGACCCCGCATTTTTGATATTTAGTTTTTAGGGATAGTATTAAGCTGAGCATTGAGAGCGAGAAGCTCTTCCTTTGTAAACTTAATATCCATCATTCCGCCCATAAGAGTGAAAAGACGAAGCACGGTAAAACCACCCATCATAGCCATCATTTCAGGACCGACCTCGAAGCCTGCGGCCTTTATCTTGCCGTCTTCACCGCCGCCCATAAGCTTACCCACAAGGCTCATAAAAATCATCTTACCCTGAGGTGTTGCAATAACATCGCTCATCTTATCATTGAGAGAAAGGAAGCCCTCGGGAGCATCGATATCAAACCAG
Organism: Oscillospiraceae bacterium; assembly: GCA_015066205.1. Lineage (GTDB taxonomy): Bacteria > Bacillota > Clostridia > Oscillospirales > Acutalibacteraceae > RUG806. Next base: position 22,731 of record SVOV01000030.1, on the reverse strand, counting down.
TTAAGAACTGCACCCTTTTCGCGAAGACGGTATGCTTCGTTAAAGGTATCGACCTTTCTGATGAGGCTTTCGTCCGTAAATTCACCGGCAACCGCCTTAAGAACAGATTCACCGCAGTTCGGAACATCAAAATAGAAGAAATGCTCTGCACTCTCCTTTTTTCCGAGAGAAACACCGTTACAGAAAAGCTCAACCTCGGGGAGATTTGAATAAACGGTAACCTTTGTCACATCCTCGACCCTGTCTATATAACGCTTACCGCAGATGTGAACAAACTTTTCATCTGAAAGCCATGCCTTATATGCATAGAATGAATCCTTCTTATACTTACGGTCAAAGGTTACAAGTCCCTTATGATTCTGTCCGTTTTCACCGCCCTCATTTCTTGCATCTGCGCCGAAATCAAACATATTCCATACATGGGTCGCCCACATATATTTTCTTGTAAAGAACTGCTTGATAAGCTCCTCGTGATAATATGCCTGATATTCTTCCGTATAGTCACCCTGCAAAGGATCTGATGTGTGCCAGTTAAGAGCCTCACAGCCGTATTCTGAGCAGCCGATGGGAATTGTGGGATGAGTTTCGTGGAATTTATCAAACCAGGGTCCGTTCATTGCCGTTTCTCCGCCGTACCATCCGAAATAGTGGTTATATGAAACCACATCGGGGATCTGAAGATAAGGGTCATTCATATCACACATTGAAACAGCAGCAACAGTGGTAAGACGGGTCTTATCCATTTCGTGGCAGAGGTCATTGAGAATACGGTGATTTTCAAGAAGATCTTCATCGCTTCCGCCGATTCCGATCTCATTTGAAAGTCCCCATACCACAATTGAGGCGTGGTTATAATTCTGGGAGATAAGCTCCTTCATCTGAGATATTGTATTTTCTCTGCCTGACGGCATATGCTTTGAAATATAGGGGATTTCAGCCCAGATAACAAGTCCGTTTTCGTCACAAAGATCATAGAAATACTGATCGTGCTGATAATGGGCAAGACGGATGGTCGTGGCACCGACCTCCATAATAAGAGCAATGTCCTCCTCGTGATCAGAGGGAGATAATGCATTGCCCTTGCCCCAGCGGTCCTGATGGCGGGAAACGCCTCTTAAAGGATAATCCTTACCGTTGAGAATAAAGCCGTTGTCGGGTTCTATCTTAAAGGTACGGCAGCCGAAGCGTGCCGAAACACTGTCAACGGCTTCGCCGTTTTCAATAAGCTCGGCCTTGGCGGTGTAAAGATAGGGATCAGGTCTTCCCTGCCAGAGATGAACATTTTCAATTCTGAGAACTGCCGCAGTTTCATCGCATACTGTTTCACATACGGTATTTCCCTCTTTATCCTCAATTACGAATCGGAATCCGGCATTGTCACTTGCCTTTGCGACAAATACTTCAATTTCAACATCAGCATCCTCACCGCGTATTTCGGGTGTGACCTTAATGCCGGGAGCACCGTAATACTCAAGATCAAAATGAGAATCATTCACACAGATGATATTTACATCTCTGTAAAGACCGCCGTAGAAGGTAAAGTCAGCCATCTGAGGATAAACTCTGTCATTGGCGGAGTTATCGACCTCAATAACGAGAAGATTCACAGCTTCAAGATAATGTGTCATATCAACTCTCCAGGTCGAATAGCCTCCGTCATGGTGAGCGATATTCTTACCGTTGAGATAAACATCTGCAGAGGAGTTTGCACCCTTTATTTCAAGATAATATAAATCTGCCTCGGGAAGCTCCGTCTTACTGAAGGACTTTGCATAATAAGCGGTGCCTCTGTAGAAATCGTTGTCGCCGTCCTGTCCGTCAATGGCATTCCACGAATGGGGAAGATTGACAAAATCCCATTTCTTGTTGATCTCAGAGGGTACAGCGTCAGCATTTTTTGTAAATGCCCATTTAGAATTGAAGTTAATTACACTTCTCATAATATTTTCTCCTTTATTCATTAAAAACAGCCGGCGAAATTACCGGCTGTCTTGATTTTTAAGCCTGTGAAGCGTGCTTTGCAGCAAGCTCTTCGTTCATCTTTTTAACAGTTTTCTTGTCAAGATTATAAATAACCGCAATACCTATAAACTGTACAACTGCGCTGAAGAGATAAAGACCTGCTACAAGCCAGCACATATTATGAGATGTTTCTGCGGTCTGTCCGATAGTACCGAGCTCCGATACATAACCGAGAGCACCCATTATAAGAAGAACCATTGAGGGACCTACGCCCTGAGCAAGCTTACGGAAGAAGGAATGTAAGGAATATACAACGCCTTCCTCGCGTGTGCCGAATTTCCATTCGTTATATTCGATAGCGTCTGCCATCATAGCCCAGGAAACACATGTGTAAACACCCATACCGATACCGAAAGCGATAAGACCGAGAAGATATACGATAAGAGCAACATCAAGGTTCTTGACCATGGGGAATATGAGCATAATAACACCGCCGACAACAGATACTATAGTACCTGCAACAGAGGCTTCTTTTTTACCGAATTTTTCAACAAGCTTCTTAATAAAGGGAAGGAAAAGAACCATAGGCAAGAAGCCTATCATCTGAACGATACCTGACATTGAAGCCTTATTGAAATATGTTGCAAACATAATTGTGTTTGCAGTTGTAGCAGACTGCATTCCGAGGAACATACCCATAGCAGCAACGGTAGCGCCTACTGCGGGACGATTTTTCATAAACTTACCGAAGGCCTTGATAACATTGAACTTTTCGCCGCCCTCGTTAGTTTTTACGGAATTTTCGTCAACACGGATGGTGATCTTTTTGATCATAAACATAAAAGCAACAAAGCCGAGAACACCCATTATAAGAGCTGCCCAGAATACTCTTTCGCCGAGAAGTATCTCTACCTGCTTACCTGTTTCGGGGCTGAGCACTGCTTCGCCGATAGCATAGGGCTCTTTGGTCAAGGGATTGATAAGGAACTGCTCCTTTGTAAAGCCCTCGGGAATTGCAATTTTGTCAAGGAAATCGGTCGTTCCGTTATAAGTAACCTTTTCCCATATGATCATAGGAAGAATAACCATAGGAACGATATTACCGAACATTGAGCCGATGGAACGCCAAGTTGAAAGCTGAGCTCTTTCGCCGTTATCCTCTGTGATAAGAGAAAGCATGGAGCCGTAGGGAACATTTGCCACTGTATAACAAGCATCCCAGATGATATATCCGAGCACAAAAAGAATTGACTTAACAATAACATTTGCATTGGGGAAAGGAAGGAATACAGCTGCACCTGCCACAAGAAGACCGCAGGCACCGACAAAGATATAGGTCTTGAATTTACCCATCTTGTATTTTCTCTTGTCATTATCGATCATACTGCCGATAAGGGGATCATTTACTGCGTCCCAAATCTGAACAAGAAGAAGCAGAATTGAAAGAAGACCTGTTTCCATTGTCATATAAACAAGCCAGAAGGTCTGAACAGTGCCCTTGAGAGCAAAGCTCATATTACAGCCGAAGTCACCCGCCGCATAAGCTATCTTGTCAAGCATACCGAATTTGCGGTTACCGTTGGCATCAAGCTTGTTCTCTTTTGCTTTTTTCGCCATAAAAAACATCCTCGTTTCTTAAATAATGTTGTTTACCCGAACATACGGGTACATTTTTATTATATAAGGTGACACAAAATACCGTTAGCATAATTTTAATGTATTTTTGCATTTTCTTCAGCTCAAAACGCATATTTATATTGATTTTTAGTCTGATATGTACTATAATTACAAAAACAAATTAAAAATTTTGTTTTATTTCACAATATATTTTAAGGGAGGCGGAACAGATGGAATACGAACGCGAATTCAGTTTTTTCTGCAAGATCCTCGATGAATGCAATCTCCGTCATTTTCTGATTTCACCCGATGAGATAATAATCTCAAGGCTTGACAAGGGTCTCGGTAAGATTATTTCCGGAAATGACACAAAAAAAACCTTCCGTGACTTTTTTCCCGAAATAAATAAAAATACTGTTTACAGGGTCTGCGATCTGTTTATGTTCACCTATGTGTTTTTTCTGCTCCCCGAAGAGGAAAATGAAAAGATCTTTATTACCGGCCCATATCTCAATACGGATGTCACTGTTGAAATGATAAACTCGCAGGCTAAAATTATGCATATTTCCGAAAATACAGCAAAAGAGCTTGTGCTTTTCTATTCTTCTCTTCCTGTAATAAAGGAAGAGCATCTTCTGTTTGCGAGTATAAATACCTTCTCAAAGCTTGTCTTCGGCGGTGAATTTGAAAGCAAGGACATTATTCTTGAAAAATCCGCCGCATTTATACCGGGCAGCATAGAAATCAAGCCCATAGCAGAGGAAACACCCTTCGGCTTCTCTGTTTTCGAGGAAAGATACAGATTTGAAAACGAGCTCATTGAGGCTGTGGCAAAGGGCAACAGCCGCAAGGCAGAGCTGATGATGTCAAGATTTTCCGTGCTCGCCTTTGAATCGAGAACCGCCGATTCCCTCCGTAACATAAAAAATTATTGCATTATTATGAATACACTTTTAAGGAAAGCCGCAGAAAAGGGCGGTGTGCATCCCTTTTATCTTAATAAGGTATCAACCGAATTTGCAATAAAAACAGAAAATATGGAAACGGTGAATGATTCCGTCGAATTTATGCTGACCGTGATGAGAACCTACTGCTCTCTTGTGAGAAACCATTCCGTTAAAAGCTATTCCCCCGTTGTTCAGAAAGCAGTTCTGAGAATTGAAAATGACCTTTCGGGAGACCTCGGCTTAAAGACACTTGCAGGAGCTGAAAATGTCAGCCCCGGATACTTTTCAAGTCTTTTCAAAAAAGAAACAGGTCATTCTCTGACAGAATATGTTCTGAATAAAAGAGTGGAATACGCGAAGCATCTTTTAAGAACGACTAATCTTCAGATAGGAACTATAGCACTTAACTGCGGAATACTTGACTTCCATTATTTTTGCCGTATATTTAAAAGGGCAACAGGCAAGACCCCCACAGAATACAGAAATAATATATCATATGAATAAAGGAGATACAGAATGAAGGATTACAGCTTGATTTATAAAAAGCCCGCTCCGTTCAGGAATGATGACCTTTTTTTAAGAGATCACAGAAAATGCAACATTCCCGAGGACGGTTGGGAAAGATGGTCGCTTCCCATAGGAAACGGCTATATGGGCATCAATATTTTCGGAAGAACAGACGAGGAAAGATTTCTTATAACAGAAAACAGCCTGTCAAACCCTTGTTCTTATAATGACAAATACCCCGGAGGCGCTGCAGGTCTCAGTAATTTCTGCAGCTTCTATCTTACAACAGGGCATAATAAAGTAAAAAATTACAGCCGCTCGCTGAATCTTAACTCGGCACTATGCAAAACGGAATATACATATAAGAATGTAAGATTTCTGAGAGAGCATTTTGCTTCCTATCCCGATAATGTTTTTGTCACAAGAATCACGGCAGATAAAGAAAAGGCTGTATCCTTTACCCTGAAAAGCGAGGTCAGTCTTAACCGTCCTTATCTTTTTGAAGAGGGCGACGGAATGGGAAAAAGTGCTGAAATTTTTACAGAAGACGGCACTCTCGTTATCCGCGGGAAAATGGACTACTATAACATTCTTTTTGAGGGAAAACTGAAAGTAATTGCCGAGGGCGGTACAGTATCAGCAGAAAACGGTATTATATCGGTAAAAGAAGCCGACAGTGTACTTATTCTTTTCACCTGCGGAACAAATTATAAGAGCGACGGCAGAGTTTTTCTCGAAAAGGATCCTAAAAAGAAGCTTGACGAAAAAAATGATCCTCATAAAAAGGTTTCGGAAACGCTGAAAAAAGCATCGGCACTTACCTATAATGAGCTTTTCACAAGACATCTCAAAGACTATTCTTCTCTTTTCGGAAGAGCCGATATCTCTCTTACGGATGAAAGCGTCTGCATCCCCACGGATAAATTATTAAAGGAATACAGAAAGAAAAATTATACATCATATACCGAGGAGCTTGTTTTTCAGTACGGAAGATATCTTCTTATCTCATCCTCCCGTCCCGGTGGAAGACCCGCAAATCTTCAGGGAATCTGGAACCGCTATGATTCCTCACCCTGGTCCTCGGGCTATTGGCACAATATCAATGTTCAGATGAACTACTGGCCGTCATTCAATACAAATCTTCACGAATGCTTCTTACCCTATATTGAATATTTCAATGCTTATAAGGGACTTGCAAAGGAGCACGCCGATGAATACATAAGGAATTATTTCCCCGAAAACTTTTCCGATGATAACGGTATCGCTGTTGCAACGGGCGGTTGGCTTTATGATATGGAGAAGCTCCCCGACCCGAAAACGGGACATTCGGGAGCGGGTACGGGCGCATTCACAGTAAAGCTTTTTGATGATTATTATGAATTCACAAGGGACAAAGACTTCCTTGAAAATACAGGCTATGAGGCTTTGAGAGAAATGTCCGTGCTTCTTTCAAAGATTCTCGAAAAACAGGAGGACGGAACGCTTCTTTCAAAGTACTCAGCCTCTCCCGAGCAATGCCATAATGACGAATACTACCACACAAAGGGCTGTGCCTTTGATCAGCAGATGATCTTTCAGTGCTGGAAGGATACATTGAAAGCGGCAAAAGCTCTTGGTATCAGTGACAGCTTTACAGCTTATCTTGAAGAAAATATAGATAAGCTCTCCCCTGTTCTTATCGGTCTTTCGGGACAGATAAAGGAATTCAGGGAAGAAAGATACTACGGCGACATCGGTGAAAAAAAGCACCGTCATATTTCCCAGCTTATAGGCCTTTATCCCGGTGACATCATAACGGGCGAAAACGAGGAATACATAAAAGCGGCACAGATCACATTAAACAGAAGAGGCGACAGATCCACAGGCTGGTCAACGGCTCATAAGCTGAATCTCTGGGCAAGAACAAAAAACGGCAACCGTGCATATGACCTTGTAAAAACAGCTGTTTCAAAATGTATGGCAACAAATCTCTGGGATCTCCATCCGCCGTTCCAGATAGACGGTAACTTCGGCTTTACCGCGGGCGTTGCGGAAATGCTTCTTCAGAGCCACGAGGGCTTTATAGATGTTCTTCCCGCTCTTCCCGATAAATGGGACAGCGGATCATTCAGTGGGCTTACCGCAAGAGGCGGCTTCACGGTTGATGCAGAATGGAAAGGCTGTAAAGCAACAAAAATCTCTGTTTTTTCAGCTGCGGGAGAAACGCTCAGGATAAAAGCCGGGACAACACTCTTGGAGCAGAAAACCGAAAAGGGAAAAACATATACCTTTAATTTGTGACATAAAATAAACTATTGATTAATTTCTGTACATTTTCTTTCGTTTTTGTGTTGATTTTGTGTGATTTTCATTTTATATTGGAATTAACAACAAAAAATGAAGGAGACTTTTTATGGAGATCCTCAATACTATCAAGAATTATATCCTTATCATTTTTTCTTTTCTGCTTGTTTTTGCCGGAATTGAGCTTCCCTTCGGGCTGCCCAGAGATGCGGTGACCGACGAAGAAACGGTCAGGATCATGTCCTTTAATATCCGTTATGGTGAATATGATTCAAGAGCCACCATCGTTCCCGAGGTAATTGCTGACTATAAGCCCGATTCCGTCGGAATTCAGGAATGCACTTTTGACTGGGCAATTACACTCGGAACTCTTCTTGACGGCTATTCATTTGTCGGCGTAGGAAGAGATACAGGCAATCTTTCCCCCTCGTGCGGTGAGATTTCTGCCGTTTTATACAGGACAGAAAAATATGATCTTGTTGATTCAGGCACTTTCTGGCTTTCAGAAACACCCGACAAGGTTTCTTTCGGATGGGATGCCGCCTGCAGAAGAATCTGCACCTGGGTAATTCTTCAGAACAAGGAAACGGGCGAACAGTATGCCCATGTAAACACCCATCTTGACCATGTAGGCTATGAGGCAAGAAAAAACGGCACTCAGCTTGTTGTAGATTTTGCAAAGTCCTTTGATATGCCTGTTGTTGTAACAGGTGATTTCAATTATGAAAAAGGCTGTGATTTTTACAACGGAATTATTGCCTCGGGACTTTCGGACACACAGGACCTTGCAGAAGATACAATGACAGGAAAAACCTATCACGGCTATAACGGCGGTGAAGAGGGTCTTCCCATCGATTTTATTTTTGTCAACAATAAGATCACCGATGTTTCAAAATACAGGATTCTCACGACAAAGTATTACAAGCAGTACACATCAGACCATTATCCGATCTATGCTGATATGAAATTCTGAAAAAATCTTATGATTTGTCACCCCTGCCCCATTCTTTCGGGCAGGGGAATTTCTTTGTCTATGAGTTTTCCTCACGGGCGGGAATTATTTTCTGTATATCAAACAGGCTGACGGATATTCTTCGGAACATCTGTTGATTTTTGTCCAAAAATTCTTAAATTTATTGTTTTTCGCTATATTTTTATTGACAAACGATAAAAATTGATTTATTATGAGGGTGAAATTATTGGGAGGGATCTATATGTACACATCATTGAAAAGCACAAAGCTGACACTTTTCACAGCTTATTTCTTCTGTTTCTTACTCTTGGTTCTTATGATCGCAGTGATTCCCTGTATAAACTGGATCTTAGGCACGGCACAATTTGCAAAGCTCTGTGTAATTGCATTTTATGTCTGCTGTCCTGCCGCGTGGACCGCACTTTTCTGTATTATAAGATTACTGAAAAACATACTCAGCGATGACATTTTTTCAGCCCGCTCAGTAAAGCTTCTTCGGATTCTTTCGTGGTGCTGCGCTTATGTTTCTCTTGTGTGCTTTGCCGTTATGTTTATTTTCAGACTGTTCTTTGTATTTTTCCTCGGTGCGGGGCTTATGACACTTATTTTAAGAGTTCTTAAAAATGTATTTGAAAAAGCCACGGAAATCAAGGAAGAAAACGAACTTACAATATAAGAGGTAGCTATGAGTATTAAAATTAATCTTGATGTAATGCTTGCAAAAAGAAAAATGTCTTCGGGTGAGCTTGCAAATGCAATAGGAATAACACAGGCAAATCTTTCAATACTGAAAACAGGCAAGGCAAAGGCAATAAGGTTTTCTACACTTGAAAGTATATGCGAGGTGCTTGACTGTCAGCCCGCCGATATTCTCGAATATATAAAGGAGGATTAAGTATGTGTGAGAACAGCGAAAAATATTTTGAAGGTACAAAGGATATAAAAATGTCCGATATAATTGAAGACGGTATTTCCGCAAAAAGACTCTCTGATTCCGTCAGCGCGGGAATAACCGACATTATTGTTGCCGTTCTGACCTTTTTTGCAACATATTTTTCATTTTCGGTTATGAACGAAAACTCGGCTGATATAACGCTCAGTATTGCTTATTTGCTGTTTTCAGCCTTTAGTATAGTGGTGACCGTTTTCAGGGAAAAGAAATTCAGGAAAGCGGCAATTCTGCCCGCCGTGCTTCTTTTTACGGTAATTATAAGCTTTTCACTTGTCAGCACCTATGATACGCTTAAAATGCTTCTGTGCTGTTATTTATACGGCTGTACCGTATGCGCACTCAACGGAATAAAGGCTTTCCCCGTTAACGGAATTGAGGATATCTTTTTTCAGCTGAAGGCATTGTTTTTAATTCCGATAAAAAATGTTTTTCTTCCCGTTACCGTTTTTGTCAAAAGGATCATTTCCTTCCGTAAAAATGACCATAAAGCACTTAAAAAAACAGCAGGGATCCTTTTAGGAATAATTCTTGCCGTACCGGTTTTTATTGCGGTTTCCTCTCTTCTTGAGGATGCGGATTTCGCATTTCACTATTATTACTCTTCCCTTTTTTCGGGCTTTTCCCGTGCATTTAAAGAAATTACCGCAAAATTTCCCTTTGATACCGATATTCTTGTTCCGACCTTCCTTTTATCTCCCTTTGTTTTTTCTTTTATATTCTGTGCAAACCACGGTATTACGAAAAACGGTATCGATAAAATTAAGGAAAAAGAGAATATAAAAAAGCTTTCTTTTGTAGGTGCAGGCATTACGGGCGGCTTTTATTCTCTTATAAGCCTCGCTTATGTCGTATTTCTTTTCTCACAGCTCACTTATCTCTTTGCCGCTTTTTCCGGGGAGCTCCCCTTCGGATATTCGGTATCGGGCTATGCAAGACAGGGATTTTTCGAAATGAGTACCGTTGCGGCAATAAATTTCGGACTTATTGTTCTCGGAGAAATTTTCTCCCGCAGAAAAAGTGACGGAAGTCTTCCGAAAATATGGAAGTATTTTTCTCTGTTCTTCTGTATCTTCACTCTTCTTCTTATAATCATTGCCGCCGCAAAAATGATGCTTTATATAAATACCTACGGACTTACGGAAAAGCGTATAGCGGTAATTATTGCGGACATCATTCTTTTTATGACCTTCATTGTTACGGGAATAAGTCTGTTCAGAAAAAATGTTCCTCATTTCAGAATTGTAATATCTTCATTTACCGCAGCGGCAGTGCTTCTTGTTATAATTCCCCTCGGGGCTGTATCGGCTGCATTTAACACGGGAATGTATCTTTCGGGATATCACAAAACCATAGATACCGACAGCATAAGATTTTCTGACAGCCTTTTCATCGCAGGAGAAGATCTTTACAAAATAACAGCCTCGGCTAACCGCTTCAAAGCAATTGAAGCAAAGGAAAATCTTTATACACTCATATATTACAATGATGACTATGCCAAAAGAGTGAACACACTTGACACTTATCTTTTCAGAAGCTTTATCAAAGAGCATAAGGATGAAATTGAGGAATTCAGACCCGAAGACCTTAAGGGCTACGGAAATATCCCCACTCATCCTGTGACCGAGCAAAATTTCGTCTGTGCGAGTATTTATCTGACGCTTGATATGCCGTCAAGCGTAACAAGGATAGAAATTAAAAATTCTTTGTTCACAACAACCGTCAGAAATAATGACAGTTCCCCTCTTCACGTAGGAGAGTATATCCCCGTTCATGATTGGTGTGTTATTGACGGCAACGGAGAATTTGCGGTAATAACTCTTTATCTTGAAAACGGAGAAGCACATTCATTTGAACTGAGAAAGGACAGATTCTTTGTTTCAGATGATCCCGAAAGATGCATAAATGTAGGAAAGACCGATCATTTCAGCGGTACATTCACAGTAAAGCCTGACGGACAGATATATCTTTCTAAAATTAGTGTAGACAACAGAGGTAATTTCTGGTAAAATAATAAAAACAGAACAGTTACCGCAACGGGGAAATACAGGTGAGAATCCTGAGCAACCGCCATTGCCGTTATCAGCCGAGAGCTGTCAGTCGGAATGCCCGTACGGTAAGGTCTTATTATTGCACTTTCGGGCAAGCGGGAAAGTGACGGACAGCATTTCAGCATTACTGCCCTTTTCCGCTATCGGAAAAGGGCTTTTAATTTATAAAATCGGAGAAATATATGTCAACAGGCTTCAGAGGCTTTCATCCCCTGACGGGATTCACTTTTTACATTCTGATATTTATTTTTTCACTGACCGCAACACACCCTCTTTGTCTTGCGGCGGTGCTTTTGTGCGGTCTTTTTTATGATATTAAGCTTCACGGAAAAAAAGCTCTCTCTTTTCTTATAAAAGTTGTACTCCCCTTTATGCTTCTCGCCTTAGTATTCAACGGCATCGTAAATCCGAGAGGTGAAACACAGCTCTTCACATTCCCGTGGGGCAAGCCCTTTACTCTTGAATCGGCAGTCTTCGGTCTGATATTTTCTCTTCGTGCGGCAAGCACTCTTATTTGGCTCAGCTCCTTTAATGAAATTATTTCAAACGAAAAAATTATTTTTCTTTTCGGAAGACTTTCACCGAGAACAGCTCTTGTAATCTCTATGTCACTGAGGTTTATTCCTCTTATTGCATCTCAGGCGGAGGAGATCAATTCCGCCCAAAAGGGTATCGGCTCGGGGGATGCATCTCAGAGCTTCTCGGGCAGATTAAAAAGCGGTATAAAGAGGCTTTCTATTCTTGTGACATGGACACTTGAAAGAGGAATCGACACCTCCGATTCCATGACGGCACGGGGCTTCGGGCTACGGAAAAGAACTCATTACAGCCGTTATATTTTCAGCCTCAGGGATGCTTTTCTGATGCTTTTTTCTGTTGCTTTTATTGTTCTTTTTATTCTCACGGGAAGCTCTCTTTCCTGTGAATATTTTCCCTCAATTTCAATTCCCGTACCCGATGCTTTTTCGTTTTTTTCTTTGATATTTTTTGTTATTTTTATGATTTTTCCGTTAATTTATGATACCGCGGAGGAGAAAAAATGGTCGAATTTCTGATTAAAAATCTGAGCTTTTCATACCCCGGAAGCGAAAAGTACGCTCTGAAAAACATTGATCTTACGATCAATTCGGGGGAATTCATTGTAATTTCGGGAAAATCGGGAAGCGGTAAAAGCACGCTTCTGAGAATGCTGAAGCCTGAGCTTTCCCCAAAGGGAAAGATATCAGGAGAAATATATTTTTTCGGAAAAGAAAAAGACAGCCTTTCTCTTTATGAATCCGCCGAAAAAATAGGCTATATTCTGCAGAATCCCGAGTATCAGACAGTAACTCATACCGTACAGACAGAGCTTTCCTTCGGCCTCGAAAACCTCGGAATCGAATCTGACGCAATGCGTCTTCGTATTGCGGAAATTTCCGCATATTTTTCTCTTGAAAAAATAATGGATAAAAAAGTATCGGAGCTTTCGGGAGGTCAGAAGCAGCTTCTTTGCCTTGCGGGAATTCTTGCAATGCATCCGAAGGCCGTGATTTTTGACGAGCCTACCTCACAGCTCGACCCTATGGCTGCCGAGACCTTTTTGCAGACGGTAAATAAGCTTTGCAGAGAAAACGGTATCACCGTTATTATTTCGGAGCACCGACTTGAAAATATAATACCGCTCTCAGACAGACTTATTGTACTTGACAAAGGCAAAATAATTTCTGACAGCCATCCGAAAATGCTCTCCCCCGCCCTTTTCAGGGAAAACGATTTCATAAATTCCTCAATGCCCGCACCTATGAGAATTCTTTCGCATTTCAGTGAGATATCCCCGCTTCCTCTGACCGTTTCAGAGGGAAGAGCCGCCCTCGGACGGCTTCTCGGAAACAAAACTGCAGCAACAGAAAAAACAAAAATAACTGACAGAAAAACGGAGGAATATGCTGTTGAAGCCTCCGGTGTATGGTTTTCCTACGACAAAAAAAGATATGTTCTCAATGACTTTTCAATGAAGATTCCGAAAGGATGCTTTTATGCTCTTCTCGGTGCAAATGCGGCGGGGAAAACAACTGCAATATCTCTTATGAGCGGTCTTCTTCCCTTAAAAACGGGAAAGATTAGAATCCTCGGTCAGGATATAAAGAAATATAAGACATCCGAGCTTTTCGGAAAGACTGTCGCTGTATTACCGCAGAAATGCGAAAGCCTGTTTTCCTGCAACACTCTGGAGGAGGAATTAAAAAATGCAGTAAGCACCTCGGGACTTTCAAAGGAAGAGCAGAGAAGAAGAGTAGCAGAAACGGCAGAGCTTACCGAAATTACGGAGCTTCTCTCAAGGCATCCTTATGATATCAGCGGAGGAGAAATGCAAAGAGCGGCTCTGGCTCTCATTCTTCTGAAAAAGCCGCAGATAATTTTTATGGATGAGCCGACAAAGGGAACAGATGCCCTTTTTAAGAAAAAATATGCCTCGATAATTAAGAATCTCTGCGACAGCGGTATTACCGTCATAGCAGTTTCCCACGATACGGAGTTCTGCGCCGAATATTCCGACAGATGCGCTTTTATTTTTGACGGCAGGTGCATAACAGACACCGAGCCGAAGCGCTTCTTCTCCGAAAATTTCTTTTATACCACCGTATCAAATAAAACGGCAAGGGACTTTTTCCCCGCGGCTGTTACGGAACGGGAGGTTGTGGAATTATGCGAAAAAAGTCTTCTCTGCTGACTGTAATTTCAGTCGTCTGCACACTGATCCTATGCCCCCTGATAATATATTTTTCCCGTGAATTTATATCGGGAAAAAGCTATTATCTTGCCGCAGTTCTTATGATAATCTGTGCCGTTATCCCGTTTTTTGTGTATTTTGAAAAAAGAGAGATAAAAACAGCTGAAATAGTTATTCTTGCAATAATGACAGCCCTTGCGGTTGCTTCAAGAAGCGTGCTGATGTTTCTTCCGCAGATAAAGCCCACCGCCGCAATAGTAATTATCACAGCCTGTGCATTCGGTCCCAACTGCGGTTTTTTAACGGGAGCGCTCTCAATGTTCCTTTCAAACTTCATTTTCGGTCAGGGAATGTTCACTCCCTTTCAGATGCTCGGAATGGGGCTTACGGGCTTTTTCGCAGGGCTGATCTTCAGTAAAAGTGAAAAACTCAGAAATAAATACATCATCAGCATCACAGGCGGATTTCTCACCTTCTTTGTATACGGCATCTGTGTTGATATCTCATCCGTGCTTATGCTTACAGACGGCTTTTCTCTTAAAAACCTTCTTCCGGTTTTTGCTTCGGGACTTACTTTCAATATAAGTCACTGCGTAACAACGGCAATAGTTCTCTTTCTGACAGCAAAGCCTATGCTGGAAAAATTTATGCGTCTGAGGATCAAATACGGCATTTTTGAACAGTCTCCGTGACATATATCCGTCTCTACACCTCCCTTGCCGGAGGTGTAATTTTTTATCGAAAAAAGCTCTGATTCTTTTTCTGAACGGTAATTTTACAAACCGCCGTAAACCTCAGTTCACAATTTATTAACAATTTGTATGTTGTTTACAAACAAAAAAATATTAACTTGTTAAATTTAATAATTGCTATAATTTTTATTTTTTATTATAATAAATTCAGGTTTATTTAACCAATTTTTCGAGAGGATGAAAACTATGCAGAAAAAAAGATTAACTACAAAAGTATTTTCAGTAGTTTTATCACTGCTGATGATGCTGACAGTAATTCCCCTTGTTCCGTTTACATCGACCGCTGATGCGGCTTATGCAAACGAATATTATCACATTGCAGGAACAAAATATATCAAAGACATTGCAATGGTTTATTACAAGAGCTCTTCAGAAGGTCAGGCTGCAATAAAAAATGCTGTCGGCCACGATGCCGGCACAGGCTATGCTCTTCTTAAGGACCTTACTGCAGGTACAGGCGGTGACTATTATGTTTATGTCGGATGGACATGGACAACTAACCCTGCTGAAGCTGTCAGAGGCTTCCGTATCGATCACAACGGCAGTATGCCCGCATACTGGCAGCAGAGCGGTGTATATTGGTATCCAGTAAACACAGGTTCACACGCATGGGTTCCCCAGCTTCACGGTGACGGCTGTGTAGATCTTAACAGAGGTGCCGGCGGTGACGATCTTAAGCTTTATATAACAAAAGACCCCGCATTCGGCGATCCCGTAACATTCCTTGACAGAGCCGGCTCCACAGGAGAGAGGGATTCTCTTCTCAATTCAGGATACAAAGGCGTTTATACTTTCCAGAATAACAGTAATCTTGTCGACATCAACAAAGGCGCCGGCGGTGACGACCTCTTTTTCCTATACAAAACATCTCCCGCAACTAAGGTAAATACTGCCGCTCTTCGTTCCGCTTATACCAATTCTGCATCCTATGACGGCGTTACCGGTTATACACCTGCTACAGCCGCCGAGCTTTCAGCAGCAAGAAATGCAGCAAAAACTATTATGGATGCATTTGACAACAATCAGGGATATGCTTCCTACACGCAGGCTAATATTGACGCTGCAACAAGCAGAATCAATAACGCTCTTAATAATCTTGAAACCTACCTTTATCTTAATGCAACCGAAAACGGCGGCGACCAGAATCAGACAATAACCCTCAAGGTCGGAAAAAACACGCAGGTTAATGTAGACCTCAGCAAATACACTGCTACAAAGACCGGTGCAAACTTTGCAGGCTGGTCAAAAAGCTCTCTTGCTACAACCGGTACAACAGGCACTGTAAGTGTAGGCTTCAATGAAACATATTATGCTTTATTCGGAGTTGAGCTTACAGCAAACTTCCATTATCTTCTTGCCGACGGCTCAATCAAGCATGAGGAACAGAAGACCTATGCAATGAATACTGCAACTGCAGCATCACTGCCTCTTCCCACGCTTAAGGATGTTACAATCGACGGAAAGACATACACTGCACTCGGTTGGAGAGAGGATACTCAGGCTGCTGACAAAACCGTAAACAAGACAGGCATTTACACTATTTATGCAAATAATCCCACTGTTGATGTTTATGCAGTTTACTCGACTCCCATTACCTTCACCCAGGATGTTAATAAGGGTGAACCCGCTGTTGAGCCTCAGACCGCAACTCAGTATATCAATGTAAATACCGAAATCACAAAGAGCTCACACGAATTCACGGTTACTGCTGACACACCCACACGCGCAGGCGGTAATTTCATCGGCTGGGCTGATTCAGAGACATCAGAACAGGCAATGTATACTTCAGGTTATAAGTTCACTCTCACCGAGGACCTTACGATCTATGCGGTATATGAGCTTGCAGTTGTTGAAGTCAGCTTTGTTGACGGCAACGGTAAGGTTATCAGCACTCAGACCATTTCTACCGGAGAAAGTGCAACTGCTCCCACTGAAATACCTGAAAAGGCTTTCGATGAAGAAGCACACTATGTATTTACAGGCTGGGATAAAGATTTCTCAGCAGTAATGACCGATCTTGTAGTAACTGCAGAATTTGAAAAGATCGCTCACACTATTGAAGAAAGTATCACAAAAGAGCCCACATGTACAGAAACCGGCAAAAAAGACCGCTACTGCACAGCCTGTGATTATATAGTAGCAGATATCGATATAGATGCTCTCGGTCATAACAAGTCATTCGATCCCGGTACACCCGCAACCTGCACAACTGACGGCTCAACTGACTATATTACTTGTCTCAGATGTCTTGAGGTTCTTCAGGAAAGAGAAGTTCTTCCGGCATTAGGACATGACTATATCCTTGATACGGCAAAGCCCGCAACCTGCAGTGTAGGCGGTTATGAAATCTGGGTTTGCCGGAATAACAACAACCACAAAGAAACAAGAAACGAGACTATGCCCACAGGCGAGCATATTGAAAAAGCAGTTAAGGGCTATGAAGCAACCTGTCTTGAAAACGGACTTACAGAAGGTACAGAATGTGAGCAGTGCGGTGCGGTTCTCGTTCCTCAGAACATTATCCTTGCAGACGGACACGATCTTATCATTGATAAGTATGTAGCTCCTACCTGTGTAGATACAGGTCTTACAGAAGGCGCACACTGTGAGGACTGCGATTACACAGTACCTCAGGAGGTTATCCCCGCTCTCGGACACGACTGGGCAGACTTTACAGCTGAAGCAGCTACCTGTACAAAGCCCGGCTTCACAGCAGGTTCAAAGTGCAGATTCTGTCACGAGGTAAGAGACAGCATAGAAATTCCCGCTCTCAACCATAGCTGGGAGATCATTGAGCATCCCGCAGACTGCACAACAGACGGTTACACAGAATATATCTGTGCATATAACGATGCTCATAACTACACAGTTGCAGGCGAAAAAGCATCCGGTCATACGGGCGGCACAGCAACCTGCAGCGAACAGGCAGTATGTGACATCTGCAAAGAGCCTTACGGCAAAACAACAGACCACAATTACGAAGCAGTAGTATTTGAAGCCACATGTACAAAGGGCGGATACACAGAATATACCTGTACCGATTGCGGCGATTCTTATAAGGGTGATGAAACAGCTGTTGTTGATCACACTTATGACGAAGGCAAGGTAACCGTTGAAGCTACCTGCGATACAGAAGGAGAAAAGACATTTACCTGTCTTTACTGTGACGATTTCTACACAGAAATCATTCCCGCAAAGGGACACAATGTTGACAACTGGGTTGTTAACGGTACTGAAGCTGAAGGTGACTGTGCTGACTGCGGCGAGCATATCACTGCTGATCCTGAGGATGTAGGTCTTGAGCTTCCCGAATGTGAACGCTGCGGAATGGTTCACAGATATAACAGCGGTATCTTCAAGTATAAGGGTATCTACTGCTCTATCGTTTACTTCTTCCGTCAGATCGTAAATTTCTTCAAAGGCAACGCATAATCAATTTCAGTCTCTCATAATAAAGCCTCTGTGCCGTTCGGCACAGAGGCTTTTGATTCAGTCTGCGGTAAAACTGTTTTCAGTTTTCCTGCTGTTTATGAAGATTATCTTAATGCATCAATAAGCTTTAATGCATTTTTGTGTATTGCTACATTATGCACTCTTATAATATCTGCCCCGTTAAGACAGGCTGTGATATTTGCGGCAAGCGTACCGCTGTCAAGCATTGTTTTATCCTTTTCTCCCGTAAGAGCGCCGATAAAGCGCTTTCTTGAAAGAGCGCAAAGCAAGGCACTGCCGTCAGCCGAAAGCTCACCGAAGCTTTTAAGAAGCTTTGTATTCTGCTCTTCATTTTTTGAAAATCCGAAGCCCGGATCAAGACAGATAAATTCGGAAGAGATTCCGTAATCAGCCGTTTTTTTTAGACAATCGGAGAAAAACTCATTGATATCGTTTATTATCCCATTCTGAAACTGCACTTCCTCTTCGGCTTTTCTGAGAGCAACTCCGCCGTGCATCATTATCCAGCCGCAGCCTGATTTTTTTATTGTTTCTGCCATTTCCGACGAAAAAACACCGCTTACATCATTTATAATATCAACGCCCTCATCAAGACACAGCTTTGCGGTTGACGGATTAAAGGTATCAACGGAAAGCGGAATATCAAATCTTTTTCTGATTTCGGGAATCACATTCCTTAATCTCTGCCATTCCTCTTCAGGAGAAACCTCATCGGCAAAGGGCCGTGTTGAAACAGCTCCGATATCTATAATATCTGCACCCTCCGAAACCATTCTTTCAGCTTGTTTTATTGCATCATTTTTATCAAAGAATTCTCCCCCGTCTGAAAAAGAATCGGGAGTGACATTCAGGATTCCCATTATATATGTCTTTTTCCCAAGTTCCAGAGAAAATCTACTGGTATTAAAGCATCTCATTCAAATCACCAAGATAAATAATACTTTTTTTAATAAAAAAGTCAATAATAATAAATAAGACAATTGAAAAAAATATTAATATATAGTATTATAATACCATATATTACAGGAGGAGAACTGAAGTATGAAAGCAATTATAAGCGTAACAGGTAAAGACAATGTAGGAATCATCGCAGGTGTAAGCACAATATGTGCAGAAAAAGGAGCAAATATACTTGATATCACACAGAGCGTTTTAAGTGAATATTTCGCTATGATCATGCTCGCCGATATCACAGAGCTCAATATTCCCTTTTCTGACTTTGTAGATGTACTTTCTGAATACGGAAACAGCAGAGCTCTTCAGATTCAGACTATGCATGAAGATATCTTCAATACAATGCATCACATCTGAGCGGAGGTGCAGAAATTATGATAAACACAGCCGATATTCTTGAAACCATAAATATGATACGGCAGGAAAACCTTGATATCAGAACCATAACAATGGGCATATCTCTGTTTGACTGCGTAAGCGAGGATGAAAACAGACTTCTTGACAATATTTATGATAAGATCACAAAATCAGCCGAAAACCTTGTAAAAACAGGTGAAGATATAGAAAAAAAATACGGAATACCCATTGTAAACAAAAGAGTTTCCGTAACTCCCGTTGCTCTTATCGGAGGAAAACACAACAGCGATACATATGTAAAGATCGCAAAAACTCTTGACAAAGCCGCAGACACGCTCGGAATAAACTTTATAGGCGGTTTTTCCGCTCTTGTTGACAAGGGCTTTACAAAGAGCTCGGAAAGCCTCATTGCTGCTATTCCCGAGGCACTCAGCACCACGGGAAAGGTCTGTTCATCGGTAAATGTTGCCACAACAAAGGCGGGCATCAATATGGATGCAATAAGACTTATGGGCAAAACTATTAAGGAAACGGCATTCCTTACAAAGGACAATTACTCTATAGGCTGTGCCAAGCTTGTTGTATTTGCAAATGTGCCTCAGGATAATCCCTTTATGGCAGGTGCTTTCCACGGCATAGGCGAGCCCGAGTGTGTAATCAATGTCGGTGTTTCGGGTCCCGGCGTTGTATCATCCGCAATAGCCAGAGCCGGTGACTGCGATCTTTCAGTTCTTGCAGATATCATAAAGAAAACCGCATTCAAGATAACAAGAGTCGGTCAGCTTGTTGCATCCGAAGCTGCAGACAGACTGGGAACTCCTTTCGGAATCGTTGACCTTTCTCTTGCACCCACACCCGCAATAGGCGACTCCGTTGCAAGAATTCTCGAAAATATGGGACTTGAATGCTGCGGTGCCCACGGTACAACTGCGGCGCTTGCAATGCTCAATGACGCAGTTAAAAAGGGCGGTGTTATGGCATCCTCACATGTAGGAGGTCTCTCAGGTGCTTTCATTCCCGTTTCCGAGGATGAGGGTATGATAGCGGCGGTTGCAAACGGCTCACTTTCCATTGAAAAGCTTGAGGCTATGACAGCAGTATGCTCTGTAGGTCTTGATATGATAGCAATACCCGGCGACACATCAGAAGCTGTAATTTCAGGTATTATTGCAGACGAGATATCAATCGGTGTTGCAAACACAAAGACCACGGCAGTAAGAGTAATCCCCGCATACGGCAAAAAAGAGGGCGACACCGTATCCTTCGGCGGACTTTTAGGCTATGCTCCCGTTATTAAGCTCAATCCAAATTCTCCCGAAAAATTTATTTCCCGCGGAGGCAGAATTCCTGCTCCCATACATTCACTTAAAAACTGAGAAAGGCAGAGAAGATTATGACTTTTATTGAAAAATTTGATTATCTTAAGAAAAAATACGGACTTAAAGCTGATACTTCAAAATTCAAGGATGATTTCATTGCAGCTCAGATCACCATGTCCGATGAGGACTGCGGCGGCACATTCTATGCGGCATTCATAGACGGAAAGCTTTCCGTTGAACCCTATGACTATCACGACAATACCGTTGCAGTTATTGTAAATTCACTTCTTCTTGAGGAGTGCATCAAGGGTAAGGCTGACCCCGTTAAAGAATATCTTGCGGGAAATCTTCAGGCTTGGGGAAATCTCGATCACGCACTTCAGCTTATAGAAGCTCTCAAGGGCAAGAAAAGAACTGCAAAGAAGACTGAAAAGGCTGAAGTAAAAGAAGAAGCCGCTCCAAAAAAGAGCTCATCAAAGAAAAAGACTGCTCCCTCGGAGGCTGCCGAAGTCAAGTCAGAAGAAATAACAGAGCCCGCACCTAAAAAGAGAGCCTGCAAGAAAAAAGAAGCTCCCGCTGATACTGCAGTAAAAGCTGAAGAAAAGCCGGCAGAAGCTCCTAAAAAAAGAACCTGTAAAAGAAAAACAACCGAAAAGGAATAAATAAATGAATCATTCTTATGATTTTGTAAAAGCACTCACCTCGCCCGACCGCCGATACGGCGAGGTGCCTTTTTATTGGTGGAACGGAGGAAAGCTCGAAAAAGAAAGACTGTCCTCCCAGCTTCAGATGCTTTCCGAAAAAGGACTTAAGGGCGTTCAGATAAACTATGCCCATATTAACAGCGGCGGTGAAGATAACATCCCCCACGGCGGACACGGAAGAAGCATAAAGGGAGCCCCCGAGCAGTTTTCCGATGAATGGTGGGAAATTTTCCGCTTCGCGGCAAAGGAATGTGAAAGACTCGGTATGACCATCGGAATGGGGGACTACACCATTGCATGGATCGGAAACGGATATTTTACCGACAAGGTTGCAAATACTCCCGGTATGTCAGCCACCGTTCTCACCTGCGAAAAAAAGCTTCTTTTTTCAGGTGATGAAGAAAACACGGATGAAAGCATTCTCTCTATAGTAAGCTACAGTGATCCTGCCTGCACAGAGCCTGTTATAATTTTTGAAAAAGGCAAGGGAGTTTTATCTCCGATAAAGGGACTGGCAGAGGCTTACATAATAAAGACAGAAAGAGTAAACAATTCCATAGATCCGCTGAATCCCGACTGCGGAAGACTTCTTGTTGATTTTTACTTTGAGGAATTTTCCCGCCGATGTCCTGATATTTCCCCCGAAACCTTTGACTGCTTTTTTCAGGACGAGCTTATGTTCGGCACGGACACAAAATATCTCTGGAGTGAGTTTCTCCGAGAAGAAATATCAAAAAAATACGGCTACGATATTATGGGCTTTATCCCCCATCTGTTTTTTAACCTCGGTAAGATCACACCGAAAATACGCCTTGATACGGCTGATGTAAAAACGGCACTTATTGAAAAGAATTATTTCATTCCCGTATATGAATACCACGCATCAAGAGGAATGATATACGGCTGTGACCAATCGGGACGAGGAAAAGAGCCTGATGAATTTTCGGACTATTTCAGAACCGTCCGTTGGTTTACTGCGCCCGGAAACGACACTCCGGGAAGAGCGGCTGATCTTATCAAGGTCAAGGTCAACAGCTCCATTGCCCACCTTTACAACCGCCCGAGAGTATGGCTTGAGGGTTACCACAGCTCAGGCTGGGGCACAACTCTTGAAAGCATCACCGCCCCCACAAGCGATAACTTTATCTTCGGAGCAAATCTTCTTAATCTCCACGGACTTTATTATTCCACCG
>SVOV01000029.1 GCA_015066205.1 Oscillospiraceae bacterium | reverse complement strand
CCGTTTGACGAGAAATGTTCAGATTTTGCGGAAGTGCGCCGTTTTTCTTTGGAAAAGCGGATGCAATTCCGTGAAATATGGGCATTTATCGGAAATAGCAGACCCTACCCCCGCGCGTCGGGTAAAACTAACTTAACAAAGTCTGCACACAGCCGGTTAACGGCACGGGAAAGTTCGGAGAAATTGCCCTATTTGTTGTTTGCGGCATCGGAAGCTGTACATCGGTACTGCGAGATGCCGCAAACAAAGCGCCATAAAGCTCTGATAAAGGCAGAGAATCTCAAGTCCGTACAAAATACAGAAATCTCACCTACACCCTATAAGACCCGCGCGGCAAATAGGGTGATTTATGCGAATCTTTCCCTTTTTCCCATTTTATACTTCTGTTCCGCCGAAGGGTCTGATGGCGAGGATATAACAAGATCCTTCGCCGAAGATAGCCTCCATACTGTCCTTATATTCATTTAAAAGACACTCGGGAACGAATGCCTGAATTGTACCTGCAAAGCCGCCGCCGTGAACTCGCCATGCACCCTTGCCCTTGAGAATAAGCTCACTTACGGAAAGCGCAAGAGATACGGGCTGGGAGAGAGGAGAAGCGGAGGAGAATACATTCTGATTATACATATATGAGGAATAGCCCGAAGCTATTGTAAGAGCCTTAAAGGTATCGAAATCGCCGTTTTTAAGAGCCTCGGCTTCCTTTTCAACTCTCTTGTTATCCTCAAAGAAATGAATTGCTCTGAGAAGAGGTCTTTCGCCGAGCTTTTCCTTGATACCCGCAATATTTGAAAGGACATCATCCTCGGTAATTTCACGAAGACAGTTCTTTCCGAAATAGCCTGCAACGGCTTCCATTTCGCGTCTTATGGCGGCGTAATCGTCTGTAAGGTCGGCGTGGTCGGCACGGGTATCAACGATGCAAAGAGCGTGACCGCAGGACTTAAAATCAAATTCAACGGGAGTTATCACGGGAGTTTCGGGATCCTTGAAATCTATCTGAACAAAGGAGCCGACGGAGCAAGCCATCTGGTCCATAAGTCCGCAGGGCTTTCCGAAGAATTTATTCTCCGCATACTGTGCTATTTTTGCAATTTCAACGGGAGATACCTTGCCGTCATTATAAAGATAGCTGAGCATTGTGCCCACAAGCACCTCAAAGGATGCGGAGGAGGACATACCCGAGCCCTTGAGAACATTATTCACGGTAACGCAGTCGATACCGCCTATGTTATAGCCTAATTCCTTGAATCTTGCGGCAACACCTCTGACGAGGGATGCACTCTTTTCAACCTCTTTCATCTGAGGCTCAAGAATGTTTATGTCGATAATATCGCCGGGATAGTTTTCGGAATACACACGGATAAAGTGGTCGTCTGTCTTTACTGCACAGGCAACTGCATCAAGGTTTATAGCGGCGGCAAGCACCTGCCCGTGGTTGTGGTCGGTATGGTTTCCGCAGACCTCTGTTCTTCCGGGAGCGGAGAAAAAGCGGATACCATCTCTGTCGCCGAATTTTTCTTCAAAAAGATGGGTGATGTGAAGAAATCTTGCTCTTGCCTTTTCGGTGTCACTGCCGTAAAGGCGCTCAAGTCTTTCATCAAAATTGCCCGAGGTTATTTCATTTCTTACTGTATTGAGGTTTGCCATAATTATTCAGTTCCTTTCGGTTCGTTTTTTACATCTTTTTTTATAATTATCTTCCGTGATATCCCGAGGAAGGATCTGAGCACGAGAAGACAGATTCCCGTAAATATGAAG
This sequence comes from Oscillospiraceae bacterium, assembly GCA_015066205.1. Taxonomy (GTDB): domain Bacteria; phylum Bacillota; class Clostridia; order Oscillospirales; family Acutalibacteraceae; genus RUG806. Next base: position 31,203 of record SVOV01000029.1, on the reverse strand, counting down.
AGCACTATCATCGGCACAAAGAAATCAGCCGAGAACGGGTCATAGACATTGTTTCCTATGAATGAATAGGAAATGAGCTTCGGGACATATGCTCCGACGGAGATCAGCATATATCTCGGGAAGGAATATTCCAGTGAGCCGTAGAAATGGCTTATGGTATTGATGGGAAGCGACGGCACCATACGCAGTGCCAGAAGAATTATGGGGTTGCCCTTGCCGTGCTCATCCATAGCCTCAAGCACCGCAGGATATTTTTTCAGCGCAATATTTATTGTCCCCTCGCCCATTTCATAGCCCGTGTAATATCTGAATGCAAAGGTAAATGCCATTCCCGCAAGGTTTATGAAAAATGACTGATACGGCGGGAAGACCATAGCCGTTATGATAAAAACCATAGGATAGGGATACATCATTGAAAGGCTTCTTAAAAGAAACAGCAGGAATATTACTATAAATATAAGTCCCTTGTTATGAAGAGCGGCCACTCTCATTTCAAAATCCTGAAGAACATAAAGGTATTCATCGTATTTCTCTCTTATTGAGTCTATCTGAAGAAGACAGAGAATAACGATGAGCACCGCCGCCACAATAAAGGATACGACGGAGGAAACCAGAAGTATTCTTGATATGGTTTTGTGTTTTTTTACCCTCTTTGTCACATAAATCACCATTTTTCAGTATACTACAAATATCTCTTTCGGTCAATATATTAATATATTGCAGATATTTGTTTTTTATGTTAGAATAGTGCGGAAAAAACAAAATAAGGAGAACAGAAAATGAATATTGTTATTCTTGACAGCGTTACGGCAAATCCCGGTGACCTCAGCTGGGATTTCCTTGAAAAATACGGCAGTCTTACGGTATATGACCGCTCCCCCGTGCCCGAGATCTGTGAAAGAGCAAAGGATGCGGATATAGTTATACTCAACAAGACTCCCATGAGCCGTGCCACGGTGGAAAAGCTCCCCCGCCTTAAAATGATAGCTCTCCTTGCAACGGGCTATAACATTATTGACTGCGATGCCTGTGACGAAATGGGCATTGCGGTGGTGAACATCCCCTCTTATTCCGCCTCTGCAGTAGCTCAGCAGACCTTTGCATTTATTCTTGAATTCTATAACAGGATAGCTCTTCATTCCGATTCGGTTTTATCGGGAGAATGGGCAAGCTACCCCGATTTCTGCTATCAGCTGGCCCCTCTCAAGGAGCTTTATGAAAAGACGATAGGAATAATCGGCTACGGCAAGATAGGAAGAAGAGTTGCCGAAATTGCAAAGGGCTTTGAAATGAATGTGCTCGTGCATACCGCCCACCCCGAAAAATATGCGGGAGAAGACATAAATTTTGTTGACAGAGACCGTCTTCTCGCACACTCCGACATTGTTTCCGTACACTGTCCCCTCACTCCCGAAACTGAAAAAATGGTCAACCGTGAGTTCATTTCAAAAATGAAGGACGGTGCCTTCCTTGTAAATACATCAAGAGGCGGTGAGCTTGACGAGGAGGCTGTAAAAGAGGCTCTCGATTCGGGTAAGCTCGGAGGTGCCGGCGTGGATGTTCTTTCCGTTGAGCCTCCCGTCCCCGAAAATCCCCTTTTCCATACGAAGAATATTTATATAACTCCCCATATAGCCTGGGCTTCCTATGACACAAGAGTAAGACTTATGAAAATACTTGAGGAAAATGTAAAGGCATTCTGCGAGGGACACCCCGTCAATGTGGTAAACAACCCCCGTATGTAGTGTAATTTGCAGTAATTATTTTGAGTTTTTCAGCGGATTTTATAGCACTTGCCCAAACTTTTAAAAGTGGGTGAAAATTTTAACAAAGTGCTTGAAAAATCTGAATTTTCGGTTATAATATAGAATGGTAAATTAAGGAACAAAAAGTTTCTGAAAATGGAGGAAATTAATTATGTCAGTTAAAGTTGCAATTAACGGTTTCGGCAGAATCGGACGTCTTGCATTCCGTCAGATGTTCGGTGCAGAAGGCTACGAAGTAGTAGCTATCAATGACCTTACAAAGCCCTCAATGCTTGCAAATCTTCTCAAGTATGATACAGCTCAGGGCGGCTACTGCGGAAGAATCGGCGAAGGCCTTCACACAGTTGAAGCTGACGACGAAGCAGGCACAATCACAGTTGACGGCAAGACCCTCAAGATCTATGCTATGGCTAACGCTGCTGAACTCCCCTGGGGTGAGATCGGTGTAGATGTTGTTCTTGAATGCACAGGCTTCTACTGCTCCAAGGATAAGAGCATGGCTCACATCAACGCAGGTGCAAAGAAGGTTGTTATCTCCGCTCCCGCAGGCAACGACCTCAAGACTATCGTATATTCAGTTAACGAAGAAACTCTTACAGCTGATGATCAGATCATCTCCGCTGCTTCCTGCACAACAAACTGCCTCGCTCCCATGGCTAAGGCTCTCAACGATTATGCTCCCATCCAGAGCGGTATCATGAGCACAATTCACGCTTACACAGGCGACCAGATGATTCTCGACGGTCCTCACAGAAAGGGCGATATGAGAAGAGCAAGAGCAGGTGCTGCTAACATCGTTCCCAACTCAACAGGCGCTGCAAAGGCTATCGGCCTTGTTATCCCCGAGCTCAACGGCAAGCTTATCGGCTCCGCTCAGAGAGTTCCCGTTGCTACAGGCTCCACAACTATCCTTACAGCTGTTGTTAAGGGTACAGATGTAACAAAGGAAGGCATCAACGCTGCTATGAAGGCTGCTGCTTCTGCTTCCTACGGCTACAATGAAGATCCCATCGTTTCTTCCGATGTTATCGGTATGAAATACGGCTCACTCTTCGATGCAACTCAGACAATGGTTGCTAAGATCGCTGATGACCTCTATGAGGTTCAGGTCGTTGCTTGGTATGACAACGAAAACAGCTACACAAGCCAGATGGTAAGAACAATCAAGTACTTCGCAGAACTCGCATAAGTTCCGCAAACTGTCATAAAACAGTCTTTTTGCCGCACAATTATTTAAAAATTCTGTGCTCTTACAGACTTGATATGAAAAATAAGGTGCACTGCTCTCGGGCAGTGCACCTTGTGCTTTGTCTTTGAAATTCCGAATTTTTCACGATGTGTCATAGTTATTTTTTACTAAAATGCATTTCATATTTCGTGAGTTATGACAGAGGGCTTTATTTATTTTTATATTGAAAATATTTTATTCGCGTGATAAAATATTTATAACTATAATTATCTTTAATTATTAAAGATAAAATATAAGGAGTATGCAATATGAAAACTCTCAAAAAAGCATTAAGTGTCATTCTATGCGCTGCTATGATGTTCACTACACTGTGCTTCTTCCCCATTGACGGAGTCACTGCGGAAGCTCAGGCTGCAGTTTCATCTCAGGGTGCAGAAACGGCTCTTTATGTACCCGAAATAATTTATCTTTATCCCGATGTAACCTCTTGGACAGCACCGGTAAAGACCCCTTTCCAGTATTATGTCAATAATACAGTGGATGTGAACAATATCTATAATACACCCGTTGCCGAGGCAAATCTTGACAGCACGGGTAAGATATACTTTGCCTCCGAAGAGGGAATGAGCGATGTTTCGGTCAGTATAAAGTTCGTTGACCTTCTCGGCAAATATATGGATGAAGCCGATTTCGGCACAGCCGAATATAAAGCAGTGGACAAGGGCGGCTATTACCTTATCACCGTAACAGGCGGTGTTTCCCCCGAAATGGAAGCAGATGTCAACGGCTGTTATATTGAATGGGCTGTTTCTTATACCACCGACCTCGGCGAAAGAAAAACTGCTTTCAATTATTCATACATCTATAAGCCCTATGTTGTACCCTACGGCGCAGCTGTAAGAGCTTATAATGCAAAGGGCGATATAAATGCTTACGGACAGCATATTACATGGGTAACAGGTGTTCACTCCGTTGACACAAATCCTGCTCAGACACATACTATTTATCCCCGTTATATTCCTGTTTCACATGCAGTTGTTTCAACTGACAATACCCGCGGCGAATATCCGTTCTCTCCGTTCTTAAGCCGTGACAACAAGGCATATGTAGGCGGAGTTGAGGTCAGCGGTGCCGCTCCCGTGGCAAACGGCGGTTACAATGCTGTTTTTGCAGGCACTGATGCCGATACTGCATATTTCTGGGCAAATCAGACCGGTGCTGAATTTTCAAGAAGCTACAGAGTAAGAGAGTTTTTCAGCCCATACAGTACAGACCCCGGTATTTATCCCGTTGCATTTGATTATTATTATGAGGACAGTTTAACCTCTCAGTATTCAACAGTTCAGGTAACACCTACAAAAATCGGTTCTGTAAAGGTTGATATCAGCCGTTATAATAATCTTAACGAGATTCCCAACCTTGCTGTCGGTATGATGATAACCGATGTCGATTTCAATGATGCTGCTAATCAGAACCGTGCTCCCATTTCACAGTGGTATATAGGCGACGCAACAGGAAAAACTGTTTATAATACAGGCACATATACCGACTTCAATGAATTCAACAGCATCAGAGACGGTATTTACATAAAATTTGCTTATGAAAAAGATCTCAGTACACCTCTCGCAAAGGGTATCATATATGCCGGCTCATGGCTTAAGGAGCTTGACAAAACACAGACTGATGCCACATATACCCTCAAGAGCTACTATGAATCAAAGGACAAGGACGGCGACTATCTTGGTGCTTCCGCAAGCATCAACCTCAATGTAGAGCAGGTTGACAAGTCCGTTCTCCGTGAGGCTGTTGACAGAGCAGTTTCATATTTCGGCGTTCTCGGCGTAAAGGAAAACTGGAATTCATATTACTATGATGTAAACTACACCGATCCCGATACAGGCATATCTGCTTGGAGAAGATTCCAGGCAGCATATATCAATGCCTGCGGTGCACTCGGCAATGTAGATGTTGATCTTCCCATATCCTATAACGAATATGCCGCAGAGCTCAACGCTTCTCTTGATGCTCTTCTTTCAGGCAAGGGTCTTCGTGTTTACTTTGATGTAAACCACGACGACATCGGCGTTAACCTCTGGATAAATCCCTCTTCCTCCGATTTTACATGGGATGCAAATAATGAAGCCGTAATTATCAACGGTACATATTCGGCAGATACTCAGTTCGGAACAACTCCCTTTACTCCCGATGCTGCAGCTTATACCATCAGTGCAACTCAGCTTTCAGGTACATACAACAAAGCCGGCTGTGTTGTATTTGATATGGTAAATGCAAACAATGTAAATGTAACAAATGCAGCAGGATACAGATACAATTTTGACTTTGAAGCTACCAAATCAAGCACTGTCACTTATGAAGAGGAAAACTACCTCAACATCGAAGGTGTAAAGTTCTGGAGATGGTACTATAATGTTGATGGCGACAGCGTATTCGATAACTTTACTGTTCAGCTGAAAATTGAAAAGGGTAACCAAAAGACTGCCTATTCACCTGCAGGTAAGATAGTTACAGGCACCACCTACGGCACTCTTCCCGTCCCCACCCGTGAGGGCTACACCTTTGCAGGCTGGTACACAGACAAGGCTCTTACAACAGCAGTCGGTTCCGACAGTGAAGTTTCAGCAAGAATCCTCTATGCAAAGTGGACTGCAAATGAATATTCCGTTTCCTACGATAACCTTTTCAGCGTAAATGAAATGGCTTCCAATAAGGACAGTATGCGTACAAATCGTCCTGAAAACGCATATGTAAGCTGTGAAAACGGCGTAATCACAATTACCGCTGACGGCGCTCCCAACGGTGATGTTTATGCACCTGAGGGCAAGGGCGAAAACAATTATAACATCCCCATTGAGCCCTTTAAGGAATATGTTCTTGAATATGATGTTGACATATCAGAGGGCGGCGGCTCACAGGTTCTCATCTTCTTCTATGATGACACAGAAGGAAGCCTTACATGGTATCCCGCTTCTGATGTAACATATTCTGTTTATAAGCCCGGAGCAGAGCCCCGCACATCATCCTTGACAGCTCCTCAGCATATTGACTGCTATGTTCATGAAGATGCACATGTTGTTGTCCGCTTCACCACAACAGAAAGCGCAAGGCTTCTTTCAGTCCGCTTCGGCGTGGCAAACAGCGGCAATACTGCTACAAGCTTCAGTAATATAAGATTTATTGATGCTGAAACATACGATAAGAATATAAGCTGGACAGATGCACAGAAATCAGTAGCTTTCAATGCTGACGGCTACGGTGCACTCGCTGAACCCACCCGTGAGGGCTATGTATTTGACGGTTGGGTTACCACTGACGGCGAAGAGATCACGGCTGACACCAAGGTCAAGAGTGAAAACATCACCGTTTATTCCTCGTGGATACCTAATCAGTACAGCGTTGCACTTGACGGCAACACAGGTATCGGCGGACTCGGTATGTTCAATGCCGTTTACGGAACTTCATTTAATCTTCCCGCAAACTACTTTATAAAGACAGGCTACACCTTCGCAGGCTGGTCCTTATCCCCCGACGGTGAGGTTCTTTACACCGATGAAGAAGAGGTAAGCAACCTTACAAGCGAAATAAACGGAAGCATTACGCTTTATGCAATATGGACAGCAAACAAATTCACAGTTAAGTTCGATGCCAACACAGGCTCAGGCGAAATGGCAGATGCTGTTATAACCTATGACAGCGAAGCTCCCCTCCCCGAAAACGGCTTCAACAAGACAGGCTACACATTTATCGGCTGGTCAACTACACCTGACGGCACAGAGCTTCTTACAGATGTTCAGTATGACAACCTCTGTACGGAAGACGGCGACACCGTTACTCTTTATGCCATCTGGAGCGAAAACTCCTACACACTCACTTTCGACAAAAACGGCGGTGAGGGAGAGAATATTCCCGCAACGGTTTACGGCTATGAGGACGAGGTTGCTCTTCCCAGAAATGTTTTCACAATGAAGGGATATATCCTTTCAGGCTGGTCACTCACAAAGAACGGCGAAAAGGTTTATGAAAACGGAGCAACCGTAAACCATATCAACCCCGACAAGAACGGCAAGGTTACCCTTTACGCTGTATGGGAACCCGTTAAATACACCGTAAGCTTCAATTCCAACGGCGGCAACGGTACTATGGCTGATACGGAAATGACATATGATGCCTACAGTTCTCTTGCAGATAACACATTTACAAAGACAGGCTACCATTTCATCGGCTGGTCAACTGCAGCCGACGGTACCGTTGAATATACCGATGGTCAGTCCGTAAGAAATCTCGCCTATGAAAACGGCAAGACAGTTACTCTTTATGCAGTATGGGAGATCAATGTTTACACCGTAACATTCAGATACCGCAACAATAAGGGTGTTATGGTCGATACTCCCGTCAAGGTTGAATATTCAAAGGAAGCAAAGATTCCCTCTGATTTCACCCTTACCCCCTACAAGGATGCAACACAACACTATGTATTCGGCAACTGGTCAGCTGATTTCTCAAGCGTAACATCAGACCTTACAGTTATTGCCCGTTATTACGATGATGATGTTGTAAGCCATGATATTGCGACAGAAACTAAGGAATCCACCTGTACGGTTAAGGGCTTCACAAGGACCTATTGCAAAAACTGTTCACACGAGATAATTGAAGAAGCTCCTCTCAAGGACCACGCATGGAACGACGGTGCAGTCACAACCGAGCCCGGCTGTCTTACAAACGGCGTAAAGACATACACCTGCTCCGTCTGCGGCGGCACAAAGGGTGAGGCAGTAAGCCCCTTAGGACATAATCTTACTGTTTTTGCCCAGAAGGCTCCCTCCTGTGACAAAACAGGTAACACCGAACACAAATACTGTGACAGATGTAAGCTTTATTTCGGCACTGATGCAACAGTCACAACTCCCGAATCAGAAAGAATTCTCGCTTCCTCTGTAATTATCGCAAAGCTTCCCCATACTCCCGGAGCTGAAGCTACCTGTACTACAGCACAGACATGTACCGTCTGCGGAGAAATACTTACGAAGGCTCTCGGACACACGGAAAAGACAGAATATATCACAACTGAGGCAACCTGTACCTCTGTCGGTGCATACACCGTCAAGGTTACCTGTACTGTCTGCGGTGAAACTGTTTCCGAATATGCTACAACAGGTACAATTCCCCACTCCTACAGCGAAACCGTTATTCCTCCCACCTGTACAGATGAGGGTTATACCGTATTCACCTGTACTGTCTGCGGCAAGACATACGAGGGTGACTATGTGGATGCTCTCGGTCACACAGAGGGCGAATGGAGAGTTACTACAGCTCCCGACTGTGATTCAACAGGTATTGAAACTAACTATTGCTCGGTCTGCGGCACAGGCTTTAAGACAAGAGTTGCGGCTGCAACAGGCCACGATGCGGGCGAATGGAAGGTAACCATTCCTGCAGAATGTGAAAACTGGGGCACTGAATCTCTTCTTTGCACCGCCTGCGGCGAAACAATTACAACAAGAGGCATTTCTCCCAAGGGCCACGGAACAACAAGAACAGAGACAACTCCTGCAGGCTGTGAAACAGCGGGCAGAGAAGCCACCATCTGTAACGACTGCGGCAAGGAGCTGAGCTTCAAGGTTATTCCCGAAGCAGGTCATAAGCCTGACCGTGACAAGCCGGACTGTGAAAACGATAAGGTATGTACAGTCTGCGGTAAAAAACTCGAAGATAAGACAGGCCACGCCTGGGATCTCGGCACTGTTACAAAGGAACCCACAGAAACAGAAGAAGGCGTTCTTACTTATACCTGTAAGAACGATCCCTCACATACAAAGACAGAAGCTATTCCCGTAAGAGTGGTAATCACTCTTCCCGATATCCCCGCCGACGGAACTGTTGATTTTGACGCCGACGAAAACGGATATATCGGAAACATCCACAACATTATCTCGGTTGAAGATGGTGTAGGCTACGAGGTAACAGTTGCAGATACCTCCGTTATCACAATGGATTCCACAGGTCATATGACAGCAAATAAGGACGGCGAAACCGAAATCACCGTAACAACAGCCGACGGTAAGTTCACAAAGACCTTCACCGTAACGGTAAGAACTCTTAAGACGATCAGCTTCGATATAAGAGGTACAATTACTACCGTAAAGGCATATGCCGGTGAAAAGGTAACAGCTCCCGAGGTTGCTTCTTATACTCAGGGCGGATTCACATTCCGCTTCAAGAGCTGGACTGTTGACGGTGTTGAAACAGATGACCTCACAGTTACAGGCGACATCACATATGTTGCAACCTATACATCCTCCTGTGATTATAAGAACCTCGACAAGCTCACAGAGGTTTTCTACAGCGTGATCGACGGCTCTTATAACAACGAAGACAAGATAAAGATCTACAAGTCCGAAATCGAAGCCGCAAAGGCAAAGATCGAGGAATTCAGCAAGGACAGAGATGTGAGAGATATCTCCGAGCAGCCCGCTATTGATGCTGCAGCAGATATGATCTCAGGTCTTATCTCCGCTCTTTATCCTGAAGAAAACGGCAGAATCTTCATAGTATCAGACAATACGGTTTCTCTCGGCTCCGTAACAAAGATCAATGCATATCTCAGTCCTCTTAATACTCTTATTGCAAACGGCATCTGGACCTCCTCCGACGAAACAATAGGCTTCTTCATAAACGGAAAGTTCCACGCTGTAAGAGCAGGCACGGTAACCGTTACCGTTTCCGCAGGAAACCTTTCCGCTTCAAAGGAAATCACAGTAACAGGCGGAACAAACGCAAGAGTTATTATGTTCGACTCTCTTCTTACAAATGCAAACTACATTGTTGAAGGCTCACTCATCATCAAGGAAACAACAAACATCTTCTGGGCAACCGATGCTCCCATCCATTTCAGAGTTGTTACAGACGGTACCTTTGAGGAATACAGGATCTTCATCAATAACAAGGAAGTTACACCTGATGCTTCGGGCACATACACAATTGAAGCAAATACAGGTGACGCACATGTAAGAATTGAAGGTATTGCTTATGAAGACGACGAAACAGGAGCAAAGCTTTCATTCTGGGAAATGTTAGTAAACTTCTTCCGCAAAATAGGCGAATTCTTCAAGAATCTCTTCAAATTTTAACAGCTGAAGAACTAAACAGACCAAAAGGCACCTTCCCCGAGGAAGGTGCCTCATTTTTTGTCTGCCATAAGCTACTGCAGTTTTTGAAGAAAGCCGGCGGATGATGTCGGTTTCTAATATTTAAGAATCCTCCTGTTTTATTGTAAAATTAAAACAAAATTAATATTTCAAAGCTGTAATATTTGTTGACACTATCCTAAAATATGTGATAAATTATATACAAGGAAAGAAATTTTCCGAAAAAACTGACAGGGGGCGGGGTTTGTGACTGATTTTTCACCTTTCAAGAAGATAATACTGAGCTTCGGCTGTGCTTTTCTGCTTCTTATCTATGTCCCCGTTGCCGCCGTCGTGGGTAATGACATTATCGACGAAAGAGAGCTGGCAAAGGCTGAGACCACCCTTATTTCAGAGGAAGAAACAATCGAGCTCCCCGAAGAAACGGCAGAGTATATATATAATAATTAATAATAATTACATTTATCATATATATTGTGTCGCTTTTAAACAATAGTGAAAAAATGCATTTTTTCCTATTGACAAAGCCTTGGTTTTATAATATAATATCGCCTGTAAAGTTTCAGACTTTACAGGCATTTCTTATTATATAGGAAATTGCTCGCATTGTGAGCAATTTAGCTTATAACAAGAAACACCTACAGCCCCCAAGATTGGGGGTAGGGGGTTGACAAATCGTAAGATTTTTTCTTATGATAAAGAGGAAGAAAGGAGCGTTTAAGACAATGGCAAAGAATCTTGATATTACTATTCTTCTTGATTTTTACGGTGATATGCTCACACCAAAGCAGCGCGAATTTCTTGATTATTATTATAATGAGGACCTTTCTCTTTCCGAAATTGCCGCAAATGTAGGAATCACCCGTCAGGGTGTCAGAGATGCCATAAAGAGAGCTGAATGTCAGCTTATTGAAATGGAAGAAAGACTCGGTCTTGTAAAGCGTTTCAAGGATGTTCAGAGCGGTCTTGAGGAAATTATCGACTGTGCGACTAAAATCAGCGCAGAAAACAGAAAAACAGGTCTTTCAAGAGAGATAAATGACCTGTCCGTGAGAATCAAATCAATAGCATTGTCGCTGGCTGAATAATCAGCCTTATTTTTTGGAAAGGAAGTGACCTCTTTTGGCTTTTGAGGGCTTATCCGACAAACTTGACTCGGCGTTTAAAAAGCTGAGAAGTAAGGGTTCACTTAATGAAAGCGATGTCAAAGAAGCTATGCGAGAGGTTCGTCTTGCACTTCTTGAAGCAGACGTAAGCTATAAGGTCGCAAGAGACTTTACGGCAAGAGTAACCGAAAAGGCTATCGGTGCAAAGGTAATGGAAAGCCTTACCCCCGCACAGATGGTAATCAAAATAGTAAATGAAGAGCTTACCGCTCTTATGGGCGGAACTCAGTCAAGACTTGCAAATGCATCACATCCCCCCACGGTCGTTATGATGTGCGGTCTTCAGGGCTCAGGTAAAACTACCCACAGTGCAAAGATATGCAAAAAGCTCAAGGCTGACGGTCACAGACCGCTTCTTGCAGCTTGTGACATATACCGTCCCGCTGCTATCAAGCAGCTGCAGGTCGTCGGTGAACAGGCAGGTGTTCCCGTTTTTGAAATGGGCACGGAAAATCCCGTAATCATAGCAAGAGAAGCTGTAAAGCTCGCCAAGGACAAGGGCTATGATTATGTTTTCCTTGATACCGCAGGCCGTCTTCACATTGACGAACAGCTTATGGCTGAGCTTAAAAACATCAAAGCTGAGGTAAAGCCCCACGAAATTCTCCTCGTTGTTGACTCAATGACAGGTCAGGATGCTGTAAATGTTGCTTCCACCTTCAATGAAGCGCTGGGAATTGACGGACTTGTTCTTACAAAGCTTGACGGTGATACCCGAGGCGGTGCGGCTCTTTCCGCAAGAGCTGTTACGGGAAAGCCCATCAAGTTCGTAGGTGTGGGCGAAAAGCTTGATGACCTTGATGTTTTCCATCCCGACAGAATGGCTTCAAGAATTCTCGGAATGGGTGATGTGCTTTCTCTTATCGAAAAGGCAGAAACCTCTCTCGACGAAAAGAAAGCAATGGAGCTTGAAAGAAAGCTCAAGGAAAATAAATTCGACCTTAACGATCTTCTGATGCAGATGGAAGAAATGAAGAAGATGGGCTCAATTAAGGACCTTCTCGGAATGATTCCCGGTGTCGGAAAGAAAATCAAGGATGCGGATATAGATGAAAGAGCAATGGACAAAACAAAGGCCATTATCCTTTCAATGACTCCCAAGGAAAGAGAAAAGCCCGAGATTATCAATCCTTCAAGAAAAAGAAGAATTGCTGCAGGCTGCGGAATGCAGGTTGAGGATGTCAACAGACTCCTCGCTCAGTATAAGCAGATGCAGAAGATGTTCAAGGCTATTTCAGGAAACAAAGGCGGCAGCAAAAAGAAAATGCGCCGTATGATGCCCCCCGGAGGCTTCCCCGGAATGGGCGGTATGGGCGGAGGAATGCCCGGAGGCTTCCCCGGTCTTTAATATCGGATTAGACACTAAGCCGTTACGGCTGTTGTTTAACATATATTTTATTAATGGAGGAAATTAAAATGGCAGTTAAAATTCGTCTTCGTCGTATGGGTGCAAAGAAAGCTCCTTTCTACAGAATCGTTGTTGCTGATGCAAGATATCCCCGTGACGGCAGATTCATTGAAGAAATCGGTTACTACAACCCCATGACAGAGCCCAAGACTGTTAAGGTTGATGCTGACAAGGCTAAGCAGTGGATCGCTAACGGCGCACAGCCCACAGACACTGTTAAGGTTCTTCTCAAGAAGAACGGCGTTATCGACTGATAACACATCCGGAGGCAAAGATAAATGAAAGATTTACTTCTCGGAATTGCTAAAGGCCTCGTTGACGAGCCCGATAAGGTTTCCGTTACAGTTGATGAGGTAAATGAAGACGGCGTTACAGTATTCCATCTTCATGTTGCCGAAAACGATATCGGAAGAGTTATCGGAAAACAGGGCAAGATAGCAAAAGCTATCCGCACTGTTATGCGCTCCGCCGCTAACAGACAGGATATGAAAATACAGGTCGAAATCGACTGATAAGAAGACAGACTGCAAAAAGCGTAAGGCTTTTTTGCAGTCTGTTTTTAGTATTCGGGATATTGCTTCATTGTGTGCGACAGATATTTCCGCGGTCTGTTTTTTGATGCAGAATATCCCCAAGTGTTTTTTTCCTGTAATATTTCTGATCTTGTTATTTTTCAAAGGGAGAAAAGCCCTTACGGTAGAAAACAGGAATATTTTCGGTTTTTACGGTATGTAAGCCCCCGAAATACACCTCTTTATCAAACAAGCCTTCCCATTCTCCGTCGGGCAGCCATATCTCACGGCTGTCGTGTTCAGGTGCAATGGGAGCTACTATCATATCGCCGAAAATATATTCATCCTCTGTGTGAAGAGCCTCGGGATAATCACAGATAAGACCTCTTACGGGAGGAATACCCTCATCACGGTAGCGTACAAATGCCTGTCTTATATAGGGAATCAGCTTTTCTCTCATTTCAAAAAGCTGTCTTACATCCTCGGAGGCATCAAAATCAAGCCACGGCTGATGATCGTAATTCCACGCATTCACAAGGCTCTGCGCACTGAAAACAACAAGCTGCAGTCTTCTTAAAAGATCGCTTTTTGAAGAGCATCTGCGCACCTCAGGAGACCAGAGAAGACCCGAAAAGCCTGAATTGATAACAGCCGTCAGATAGTCCTTGAAATCGTAAAGGTCACTGTATAAGACAAAGGGATAGCTTGAGCAGAGAGCTCCGAGGGAGCGTATCTCACTGTAGGTAGGTGTATCACCCAATGCACGCAGAAGAGTCTGTGCTCCCAGCATACCTGAAAGATGATGATACTGCTCACCGTCCATACCCGATGGGAACTGTGCGCAATCAGGATAAGACCATCCGCCTGTAAAATCCGAGCCGTCACATTCGTCAAGCTTAAAGCCTGTTATTCCCTCCTGAACAAGCGTTCTCTGATGAGAAGCATATATCTCCTGCGCCTCGGGAACAGACAGATCGGGAACAAGACCGTGCCACACATAATAATCACAGCTGTAGGGGAGCAGCTTATCAAAAACAGGAGCTGTAGGATGCACAAAAAAATGCTCCCAAAGATTGATTTCAAAGCCCATTCCCTTGAGCTTTTTTATAAGCTCGGTATGATTTTTGAACTTTTCACTCCACAGATAAGAGCAGGAATATGCTCTTGTCTGCCAGCCGGGTTCAAGTCCGAGAACACTGCAGGGAATTTTTTGCTCACGGATGCTTTGTGCCATTTCAAGGACCTCGTCCTCATTAAATCTGCCGCAGCAGCGGTAATAATTACCGAGCCCCCAATCCGGAGGAAGACAGCCGCCTGAGCCCAGCATATTGTACTGTGCCACAATATCGACTATTCTCTCTCCTGTGATATAATATATATCTACACCCTGTGCAAACGGCACTTCTATAGTCATAGCCGCATTTTCGCGTGTTTTATCGGCATAAAGATCACCGGTATTATCTATAAACTCACTTTCGGAGAATTTCTCAAAATCCGCCGAGTGAAGACCCTTATTCAGCTCGCTTCCGCAGTAAAAAACCGCACTCCTCGCAGTATCAACATATAATCCCCAGCCCTCATTTGTAACAAAAAACGGTACGGGAGCGTGGGAATCGCCTGCCCCCGCCTTGGGATCGGCATTACAGCGCAGGGTAATTTTATTGCCTCTGTGGTTTATTGCCTTCATCTGAAGTCCGAAGCCGTATACGGCAGTATCCGTCCCCAGAGGTAATGTTAAAACTGTTCCTCTTTTACTTACACAAAACCTGATTTTTTCTGAAATATCATCCGGCATAGCACAGATATCAACCGCAGGTGCAGGTGCGAATGCAGTAGGAACAAACTTTTCAGGAGCTCCTAATGTCTTTTTATAAATCATTTATTTAACCCCTTTTTCTTTATTATACTTATAAATACGGTTAATTTACAAGTTTTTTTTACTTTCCGCCTGTATTTTTCCAAAACAATTGACATATCCGCAGTATAGCCTTATACTTTTATCAGTAATTAAAAGGAGATAATTTATGTTTTATTACAAGCCTCTTGCAACAGTCCGTCATAAAATTATTGCGGGAATTTTAGGTGCATCCCGTGTGCTTCATAATCTTACTGGCGGAAAAAGACCGAAATTCCTGTTTTCCGCAAATACTGACCTTACACCTGTGGGCTCGAGCCTTAAAATTCTCGGAAAGACCGAGGATGAGGTCTTAATTGCAAAGACCGACAAAAACGGAAATATCGACAATTCCGATTTTAAGATTATGACCGCCACCGATTTACATCTGGGCTCTCCCGGAGCGGAGCTTAACAACAAGACCATTGACCGTTTTGTCCGTCAGATACGGGATGAAAAGCCTGACCTTGTTATCATTACGGGTGACTGCATTTTATCCGACTGTCAGCATATAGACTCTGTTCAGTTTTCTTATATGATGGAAAAGCTTGGTGTTTACTGGGCATACTGCTTCGGAAATCACGAAACAAGAGAGGAAAAGGGCTTTTACAAATATCAGCTTCTGAGAGGTATGCAGTATTATCCCCATTGCCTTACTCTTTTCGGAAAGAGTGAGCTTTTCGGCTTCGGAAACACCGCCATTCACATTAAAAATGCCGACGGCTCATATTATAAGAGCCTTTATCTCATTGATTCGGGCAGAGATATGATAGAGGAATATAATATCTCACATAATGTCCCCAAAAAATTTTGGTCGGATACATATGATTTCGTAAAGAAGGGTCAGATCGACTGGTATACGGAGAATATGAAAAAGACCCTTAAAAAAACTCCCGAAAACAAATCCATCTGCTATATGCACATCCCCGTAAAGGAATATGAGCTTATCTGCGACGAGTACGGACAGTATGACTACAGAGATTCGGGAAAGACCGAAATTCTTTACGGCACACAGTATGAAAGCGTCGGTTCATCCCGCTATAACAGCGGATTTTTCACTGCAGGCAAGACTGATGCCCGTCTTCAGGCTGTCTTTTCGGGTCACGATCACATCAATGACCTTTGTGCAATATATGAGGGCGTTTATCTCGTTTACACCCAGTGTACAGGCTACAATACCTATAATATGACAGAAAAGCTGAATTTCCCCGAAAAAGACTGCCATTACGGAGTTACTCTCACCACTCTTCTTCCTGACGGCAGTATAAAAATTGAGCAAAAGAAAAACAACAGATACCTTTAAGGAGGATTTTTATGAGAAAGCTTACAGCTGCTTTAAGTATTTTGCTTGTTATCTCCTGTCTTTTCGGCTGCAGTGCTGACATTTCAGAGGAGACCACCGCTGAAATTGAGAGCATCACCGAGGAACAGCTGACTCTTCCCGAGCCTGAAATTGACCGTATGGGCGAGGAGATATACAAGGCTCATCCCGACCTTACTCCCGTTGACTATTCCTCCCCCGCTCTTCTTCCCAAAAGCGAGGATATGGGACAGGAATACATTGATAAGCTCACATTCATCTGCGACTCCCCTACCTATTGGATGTGGCCCTGGGGACTTCTCAAGGACAAAGAGGATTCAAAGAGCATCTGGACAGGCCCCGAGGGCACAATGACACTTGCATATCAGAGCACATACTGTATTCTCGATCCCTATGACAGAGTGGAAAAGCCCATCCGTCAGGTGGTTGAGGAGCATAAGCCCGAATATCTCATAATTGCCGTGGGTATAAACGGAGTTTCCTTTATGGATGAAGAGGAATTCAAGGCAGATTACCGTGACCTTGTTTCCGACATCAAGGAAATAAGCCCCGAAACAAAGCTTATGTGTCAGGCAATTTACCCCATCACTCCCGCTTACTGGGGCTGGGGGGATATAACAAATGTGACCATAACAAGAGCCAATTCCTGGATCCTTGAGGTTGCAGAGGAACAGGGCGTTCCCTATATTGATGCATTTGCACCTCTTCTCGGAGAGGACGGACACGCAAAAGAGGAGCTTATGGGAAGCGACGGACTTCATCCCAATAAAAAGGGCCTTGAAACGGTACTTCAATATATAAGAACACACGCGTGGTCAGAAGCAGTAGCAGACCGCTTCTGACAGAGATACTCGTTTCTTCAAAACGAGTGATATTGCCCTGCGGGCAGTGATATTCATTTCTGCGGAATGAGTGATATATTTGCTTCGCGGGATGTGAAGGAAGGCTTCGCCTTGTTCCGCTTACGCTCTGAAAAATTTTCGGCACAGAATTCCCTGACGGAGTTCCGTGCCGATTTTTATTTAAATAACGCTCGTGCCTTCGGCACACTGCTGAGATTACAGATATCAGGATTTGTAATTCAAATCATTTTGCATTTTGCCCTTTGCATTTTGCATTTACACTCCGCACGGCAGAGTGTACCGCTCGTGCCTTCGGCCCTTGCGGAAAGTTACAGATGCTTTATGCGGGCGGGGCAACCCCGCCCCTACGGGTGAGTCGGTTCTCCTTTCGTAGGGAAGGGGTCACCCCTCCCGTATTTAAGATTTGTAATTTATCATTCATTTTGCATTTTGCATTCTGCATTCTGCATTTACACTCCGCCGAGCGGAGTGTATCGCCTCCGAATTCCGAATTCCGAAATCCGAATTTGTGTTCCGCAAAGCGGAACTCATTACTCTTTCCATGTGATTTTCAGCTCGTTGATTTTAAGGCCGTTGTTTGTGGGCTGCCAGTTTTTTCCGAGGGTAAGGTCGCTTTCCTTGGAATTTACGGTGATATCCAGAAGTGCTGTGCAGTTATAGAATGCATATTCGCCTATCTCCTTTACGGATTCGGGAATAACTATGCTTTTAAGACCTGTACAGTAGGAAAATGCATCCTTTCCGATGAATTCAAGCTTTTCGGGAAGAGCTATTTCAGATATACTGCAACGGAAAAATGCCTTTTCCTCGATGGTCTTAAGGCTTTCGGGAAGAGTGAGCTCTCTTATGTCCGAGCATTTGTAAAATGCCTTTGTTCTGACGATTTCCACACCCTCGGGAATGGAATAGCTGATTCCCCTCACGGTGGCTCCGTCAGCTGTTTTCATCTCTTCAACGCCTCTTGCCATAGGATAGAAAAGAAGAGTTTTCATATCCTTGGAAAAAAGAACACCGTCAGCATCAGTGAAATACTGATTTTCGTCATCCACCTCAATAAAGGTGAGCTTTTTGTTGTTTTCCATACCCCATAGCCCTATGGTCCTGACATTTTTACCTATGGTGACCTTCGTTACATTTTCAAGATTTACTATTGAAAAATCCGCAATTTCCGTAACGGGCTTTCCCTCATATTCATCGGGAATCACTATTTCGGGAACCGTTGCATTGTCGGGAACACCGATGACTATGGCTTCGCCGTCAGAAATTCTGTATTTGATCTTAAGATTTCCCGCCCCTGTCTCATTCATATTACAGGCTGAAAAACAGACAATGAAAAGAGAAAGAACAATTACAACAGATATCAGCTTTTTCATACCGCTTGCTCCTCGCTTTCTTCATTTTCGGCTTTTTCAAGGCGTTCCTTAAGCTCTTTTACGCACATATCGTGTTTTTCCTTGGTAAGGTCATAGAAGATAAACGAAGCGCCGAACAGAGCCGTTGAAATAATTGCACCCCAGATATAGACATAAAATACATTATTGAGAACAGTTGAATCGTAATAAACATCCCAGTCAGAGGTAAAGCCGCAAAGCTCAAGCACCCAGGGAAGAAGATAGCCGAGCCCCATATTTATGGGATTTAAGAACCAGCTGAAAACACCTGAAACCGAGTCCGAGCGTTCTCCGTATTTCCAGTGATGGTAGTTCTGTATATCCGCACCAAGACCCAGAGCGATTCCCGTTTCAACAGGCTGAATAGTATTTCTTAAGAACATCAGGATGAGATATATTATAAGATTTTCTGATTTTACCGCAAAAAGAGCACCGAAAAGAATAACAAGAGCTACAGCCTTTGATACAAGAAGAATATCCCTCTTCTGAAACTTTGCGGTGAGAATGGGACAAAGAATGTTTCCTGCCGTCATTCCTATAACAACAAGATTTTTCGCAATACCCATAATTGATTCGGTACGGAGAAGATAGATAAACCAGAGATCCAGTATTGAAGCCATCAGCCATTGCCACTGTCCTACAACATTGGCAATATTCAGCATCCAGAGATACTTGTTTTTAAGTGCATTCTTTGCACCCTCAAAGAATTTGACCTTTTTTCTCTTTTCGATATTCTCTTCAATAACTCTTTCCTTGCAAAATATCGCACAAAGAGAAATAAGAGCTCCGATTCCCGCAAATATGGGGATAAACACCTTATATGTGGTGATATTGAGATATCCGCCCGTAATTGAAATAAGGAACGGGAAAAACATGTTTATAATTGAGGGGAAAAGACCCGTAATAATGGGGACTATAGAGTGAAGCTTCTGTCTTTCCTGAGAATTGGGGGTCATAAAGGTAACAAGACCGTTTACTCCTATGAAGCTGTTATAGAAATAGTTCATAAGAGAGAAGGCTCCGTGTAAAACTATAAGCTTATAGGAATATGAAAGTCCCTCAACAGGCAAAAACGGGATTATTGAAACAAGAATTGCAGAGGGAATTGCACATATTACGATAAAGGGCTTTACTCTTCCGTATTTTGCACAGAATTTTCTTCTTATAAACCAGGTAATATAGTTTGTAACACCGCTTATAAGAAGAATATTGCCTATAAGCTGCGGTAAGCCCGGCATTATCATATCAAAGGTATTCATCGGGATGAAATAACAGGCCGCACCTGCAAGTATCTCTCCGATATACGAAATATGAGCAAATTTCCTCATACCAGAGGACAGTCTTCCGTGATTCTCATAAATAAGCATACTTATGGGATTCATAAACATCAGCACATAGTTTATGATAGTTGATACAAGATTGATAAGATAAAAATCCATAGCGGCAATACCCATAATTGAGCCGCAGAAGTATGAAGCGGAAAAGGTCATAAGTCCGCCCGCCGTAGCATAAATATAAGTTCCTGCCTGAGAAGCGGTATATGCCGCTATTTCCTTAAGCGACAGATATTCCCCCTCGGCGGGAGTATTCCAATGCGCCTTTACATAAGCGGGGGCCTCTTTTACCTTGCCGATGATTTCTGAAACCTTCATAAATATCATCTCCTTTTATCCCAATTATATAATTTTACTTTAATTAAATAAAGTGTTTTTTATTAATAAAAAAAATTCGTGAATTCTATACAGACAAAAGGCTGTTTTTCTGTGCGATATACTAAAAGAGGCTGTAAAAACTCTTTTACAGCCCATTACATTTATTATTCCCATTCGTCGCCTGTTACGGTGTTGAGGTCAACACCTGTTGTATCGTGGGTCTTTTTCATCATCACGATAAGGGCGGCAATAAAGCCCGGCACTATAAAGAAGAAGCATATAGTACCGATGGCGGCATTTCCGAGTAAGGTCACAAGAGGAATTCCCACAACATATGAAAATGCAATTCCCGCACCCATACCGAAATAAAGAGTCGAGAGAATTGAGGAGCGCAGATTCGTGGGAGCGGATTCGCTGACCATAAGTGCATTAAGATCGCCCGCGCCCCAGTATGAGCCGATACAAGCACCCGAAAGAAGTCCCGTAATCACCGTGGGAAGTCCGAATTTCGGACCGAGAGAAAAGCCGAGGAAGGACAAAACACAGAGAACGGACATAATTATTGCCGCCTTTTTTCTGCCGAGCCAGTCACCGAAGATGCCCACAAAAAACTGCATAACGGCACTGCCTATGGGGAAAAAGAAAAGGGCATTTGTGACCTCATTGAGGCTTACGGTATTAAGTATTTCATCGGTTATCTCGCCGTAATGTCCCGCATAGCCGTAGGATATTATGACCTGATAATACATTGTTATGATATAGCCGAGGTTGGTAAGTCCCGCAACAACATAAAGCCAGCGAAGCTGCTTATGTGCCCAGACGAATTTAAGGGCATTGACGATACCGCCCTGTGCATTCTTCTGTGCATTTGTTTTCTTCTCTTCTTCCCTCTCCTCCTGAGTCATCTTAAGAAAACGAAGACGGGATTCTATGAAGGCATCGGTCTCTCTCGCAAAAAGAAGAGCCACAAGAGAGGTAACAAGTCCTATAACGGCGGGAACAAGGAAGACCACACGCCACTGGGACATATCCTCCATAAGAACTCTTCTTAAAACGGGAACGAGCATAATTCCCATAGTGGCAAAGCTCTTTATGGCAAAATATATCCTTGCCCTGTGTTTACCGGGAACGGATTCCATAATATAAACCACCTGCATATCGTGAGGCACAAAGAACTGTATGATACAAGTACCGATAACATAAAGGGGAATATTGTCGGACAGGAATACTATAAGCATTGCAGTACCCAGTCCCAATGTATTTATAACAAGGAACTTTTTTCTACCGAATTTATCGGAAAGGGGCTTATAGAAGATAGCAAGTATCTGAAAGGGAATTGCTATCATACTTAAAAAATCCAAAACACCGACGGAGCTTTCGCCGTAGGAGGCAAGAAGTCCGTTTGCAATTTCAGTCTTCATCAGAGGCCCTATCTGAGAAGCCACCTCATCCGTAAGATAAATAAGACTTATGATAAAAATGAGATAAGGAATATAAAATTTACCCTTGGGACGGCTTTGCTGCTTCTCCCATTTTTTTATTTCCTTTTCCCGCTTTATTTTCAGCTTCTGTGCCTTTTCGGGTGTGATTACTTTTTCTTTCATAATAATTCTCCTATAAAAGCATTGAAAAAACCTCTGAAAGGCTTTCTCGCAGAACGAACTGTGCCTTACGGTCAAAGGGGGTGGGGTCACGGTTTATGATAATGAGATTTTCTCCCTTGAAATCCTGAACAAAGCCCGCCGCGGGGAAAACTCTGAGAGATGTCCCGCCGACTATCAGAACATCTGCCGAATCAATATGACCTGCCGCCTCATAAATAGAAAAGCCGTCAAGATTTTCTTCATAAAGAGTGACATCGGGACGGACCATACCGCCGCAGCTGTCGCAGACGGGAATCCCCGTACCGCCGTTTATATATTCACCGCGGAATACCTTTTTGCAGTTCATACAGTAAGAACGGTTTACTGTTCCGTGAAGCTCAATTACAGTCCCGCTCCCCGCCGCCTGATGAAGCCCGTCGATATTCTGTGTAATAACCGCCTTAATGATGCCCTTATTTTCAAGCTCAGCCAAGGCAAGGTGGGTTTTATTGGGCTTGGCATCGGGGAATATCATATTTTTCCTGTAAAACTCAAAGAATTTCTGAGGCTCATCAAAAAGACAGGAACGGCTGAGATAGTATTCGTTGGACTGCTCGCTGTAAAGCCCCGAGGAGCTTCTGAAATCGGGAATCCCGCTGTCCGTGGACACTCCCGCACCGCCGAAAAACACCGCGTGAGAGGACTTATAAAGAATTTCCCTTATTTTTTCAATTTGTTCAAGTACATATTTTTCCATAATCATCCCTGCTTCAAAGAAGCTTTTCAACAGCCCTTACGGCATCCTCAGGCGTTCTTACTGTGTTAAAGTCTTCATTATCCAGAAGCACATCAAATTCCTCCTCAAGACACATAATAAACTCCGTAACATCAAGAGAATCAAGCCCGAGATCAATTTTCAGCACCGAGGTCGGTTCGATAATATCAGCATCAATATCAAAATTCTCACATAAAATTTCCTTTATTTTTTCAAACATATTATCAGTTCCTTTTCTGTCGGCATTGAGTTTTCTGCTCCCACTCTTCCTACTGCGATACTGCCTGCCTTATTTCCCATATCGCAGGCCTTTTTTATGTCCCCGCTTTTTACATATTCGAGGGCGAGAGCCGCCGTAAATGAATCTCCCGCCGCCGTGGTATCAAGCACCCTTGCAGGGTAGGCGGGGAAAAAGCTTATCTCCTTACCGTCATAAAGACTGCAGCCTCTCTCTCCTAATTTAAGAACGATAAATTTTGCAAGGCTTCTTTCATAAAGCACCCTTGAAGCCTCAAGAGCAGTTCTTTCATCTGCGGGGAAGATTCCCGAAAGAGCCTCAGTTTCGTTTTCGTTGGGCGTGAGAATAGTCATTCCCTGCATTTTTTCAAGGCTGAAATTTTTTGCGGGCCCGCAGTCCACCACCGTTACGATATTTTTAGTTTTTGCGGTGTTGACCGATGCAATAACTGCCTCCTCGTTTGTTTCAAACTGCACCAAAAGAACATCGATGTCCTTAATAAGAGAAGCCGCCTGTTCGGGAACTACCTCGGAATTTGCACTTTCATACACAATTATACGGTTTTTTCCGTCACCGTCGATTAAAATTGCGGCAAGCCCCGTGGAAGAGCCGTCCCGTGCTACGCCCGAGGTGTCAACATTGTTCTTGATTAAATTTTCTATAAGCCTGTTGCCGTTGGCATCGTCTGCAACCTTGCCTATCATTTTAACCTGAGCTCCAAGCCTTGAAAGGCCTATGGCCTGATTTGCTCCCTTGCCGCCGAAGGCATAGGAATAAGAGCTGCCGAGAACATTTTCACCCGTTTCGGGAAGCCTTTCGGCTGAAAGAATTATATCCATATTGATACTGCCCATAACGGCAGCCTTAATGCTTTTATACATATATTTCTCCCTTAAAGCACCTGTCTGAATTTTTCTGCGGCATCCTTTATATCGCAGTCCTTAAGAAACAGAGCACTTGTTCCGAGAACGAAAATATCCGCGCCCTGCTTTGACAGCTTCATTCCGTTTTCGGGACTGATATTTCCGTCAACCTCAATAAGGATATCCCCTTTTCCGAGTGAGTCTAAAAGCTCTCTCGTTTCTCTGACCTTTCTTTCGGCAAAGGGAATTATTCTTTGACCCGAAAAGCCCGGATTTACGGTCATAACAAGAGCCATATCAATAAGCTCCGACGGGTATTTCAGGCACTCTGTCGGTGTTGCGGGATTTACGGCAAGGCCTGCCTTTATGCCCTTTGCTTTGATTTTTTCGAGAGTCCGCATTATATGAAGCTCACTTTCATAATGCACACAGAGTATGTCATTTTCGGAAAGCGCCATACTGTCAATGAATTTCGAGGGCTCATTCACCATCATATGAACATCAAGAGGAATATCGGTAATTCTCTTCACCTGATTTATAAAATCAAAACCAAGCGTAATATTCGGCACGAAAGCACCGTCCATAATATCTATATGAAGATAATCGATACCCGCCCTTTCAAGCTCTCTTATCCCCTTTTCCATATTGAGAAGATCCGCGCACATAACGGATGCAGATAAATACTTTTTCATTCTTTTCCCTTTCCGAAATTATTCTTTATATATTCATCAAGCACATACCAGCTTTTTACGGTCATATATCTGACACTGCCGTCACTGCGGTATTCACACGAAAGCTCCCCTTTCGGATCTAATAAAACAGGTGTCATCCCCGAATTCACTGCACCGTACACATCGGGAATTATTTTGTCACCGCAATACCAGCAGTCCTTTGTTTCAAGCCCCGAAAAGGCAGCCGCCGCCTGAAAGAGGGAACTGTCGGGTTTTGCAAGAAGAATATCGGCGGATGTCAGACAGAATTCAAAATCCGAAGACGGAAGCCATTCTTTTACCGCAAGAGAAAGACTCTCCCCGCTCATTCCGTTATTACTGATAACCGCTGTTCTTATCCCTGTTTTTCCGAGAGTTTCAAGAAGAGCAGTAAGTCCCGGTGTAATTTTTCTTGTTGAATTGAAGCGGTCAAAGATCTCCTCCTGCCGAGGCATAGGTATAGAAAAATGAAGCCCCGCTTTCATTGTTATGTATCTTAAAATTGCCGACAGCGGGATATCAAGCTGATGTCCGTTTTTTGACCGAAGCCCCACATCCACCTCATCCATATATTCATCCCAGAGAGCGGCTAAAGCATCAGCATCTGTCAATTCAGGGTTATCGGCATATCCGAGAAGCGCAGAAAGTCCGTCGCGGGGAATACATTTCCCGTCATCAAAAAGCGTCCCGCCCACATCAAAAAGAATCATTTCAGGCTTTTTATCATAGCTCATAAAAACACCGCCTTTAACTAATTATATGTCAGCTGATGTTTCAAGTCAAGAAATTAAGGCACAAAGCTCCCCTTTTTAAGGTAGCCTTGTGCCTTGAAATCAAGTGATTTATTTGTCTTCTGTAAAAACTTCCCGTATTGCCTCAAGATAGCCGTAGCCGTAGAGGTCGTCGGGCTGAAGATACGAGGTCTCCGTCCATTCGTTCCAGCTGTTGACTGTTATAAGAGGAGCTCTCATTTTGCCGTCTGAAAGCGACTTATCGGAAAATTCCTTTACTCTTTCACAGGCACGGCGGAAATTTTCGGGGGTATTGTTTTCCACAACGCCCGGAATAAAATTATAAAATCTCACATTATTATCCCAGCCGACGGAAATGTTGGGATAATAGGGAACAGAAAGCCTTTCCGAAGCCTTTTCGAGGGTAGCTATATATTTTTCTGTAAGCTCCACATAGTCCCCGTCGAAATTGACATTTCCGCCCCAGTTGTAATTGGTAACAGAGTCGATTCCGAGAAAATCATAAAGCCTGTAGGCGTCAATGCCCTTGTTTATATCCTCATCGGGAAGCCAATTATATATTCTCTCTCCCCAATGGACGACCTGAAAATGAAGACCTCTGAAGCCCGCTTCTGCCGTTTTCTTACGGAAAAGCTCAATACCCTCTTTGCATTTTTCGGTTGTACCGAAGGAGCGGATAAAATTATCGAGGTCAAATATCATATATACGGGACAGCCGTCTATCATATAGTAGTTTTCTCGGGAGAAATATTTTTCAATGGTTCTGTCGCAGATATCAGAGAAGATTTCGGGCGTTACTGCCCCTTTCCATATAACGGTGGAAAGGTCACTGTCGGAATTTCTCTTATCCCACAAATGGGTGGCATCGTGGTTTGCCCACATAAGGAAGAATTTCATATCCTTATTGTTTTTTGCCTTAAGAAAGCCGTCATTAAGACAGTTTTCAAGAAACGGGCGGTTATCGAACCAGTACCAGTCATAAATGAAAACATTTACTCCGTAGGACTTGGCACAGTCTATCTGCATTTCCATAACACGGCTGTCGGCTTCGTTCACATAGCCCCACAGAGGCTTTCTCGGCCAGCGGCAGCCCTTATAGCCCTTATCGGTCATAGCCTTTACGGTCTGCCATTCTCCGTAGCCCTCGGGCCAGAATATTCTTGTTCGGGGCTCGTCGCCCGTATAAGACGGCCAGATAAATGCGGCAATATCATAGTTTTTCATAGCTATCCATCTCCTATAAAATTTCAGTTTTCCGAGGTCATTTTCATAATACCGCAAATGCATTTATCTGTCAACCGAGCCCTTTAGCCTATGGTCATAACCTTTTTCGGTACGATTCCGTCCTCATCATATTCTCTTGTATAAAGAGAGCCCTTTTCCAACGCTCCGTCAGAAAAGAAGAGCTCGGCATAATAGGGGCTGAATCTTTCATAATCGAGCTTCTTTTCGGGGTCTGTGATTCCGTAGAAATACACCCTGTAACAGGTTTTAAGACTGCCGTTTTCGAGGTGCTTTCTTTTTGAATATATCATTCCCGTATCCTCGCCGAGAAGACCGAAATCATCCCCGAAATTCACGAGTATATCCTCTTCCCTGTCACCGCCTTTAAGCGTTCCGAGATAAATGAGAGCCTCTCCCATATTATCCCACCCCTTCCAGGTGCCTGTATCAGTATATCCGAAGGTGCGGGCCTTTTCGTTAAACATAGAATCGTCAATATTTCCGACAGCAACACCCGTGACTATTCCGTTTTCCTCGGTGATTCCCACAAAGCCCTCACCCTTTATATAGGAATATGGCGGGAAATATACCTTATATTTTTCGTCGAAATCCATTTCCCGAAGCTTTTTATCAAGCTGTTTTTTA
Organism: Oscillospiraceae bacterium; assembly: GCA_015066205.1. Classification (GTDB taxonomy): domain Bacteria; phylum Bacillota; class Clostridia; order Oscillospirales; family Acutalibacteraceae; genus RUG806. Next base: position 4,088 of record SVOV01000029.1, on the reverse strand, counting down.
CCTAATTTATCAAGAAAGCCTCTGTATTTTTCAACGGACTGAATGGCATATTCATCCATTATCGCTTCCGCTTCCTCCACGGTACAGCCGATAGTTATTCTGTTATAGATATCCTCGGTTTCTTCCGAAATATAAATGTTATAGGGAGAAAAGAAAACGGGGTATTCGTCAGAATATTCGAAGCCTGTCTTCTGCAGCATACAGGTGGTAAACATAACCGTAAAGCATACGACGGCAGTTATAATGCACTTTTTCCTCGGATTCTTCACATCCGGCAGCCGTCCGAGCTTTAATAAAAGTGATGCTATAAGAGGATAGAGAGAAAGCATAGCAGGTATACCGACCCATATGATCCAAAGCATTATAACCGACGCTATAGTATCGTAGCTTATAAAGGGTGTAAAGCGGTCAATGAGATATATTATACCACATTGAATACGCCGCCATCTGCGGATACAAGCACCACAGAAAGCCTACAGTAATGGTGGTGTTTGAAAGACCTATGAAGAAAAGCATCTTTCTGTATTTTTTAACTCGGGCAAAAACAACAAGTCCCAACACCGAGAAAATCATAAGAAAGCTCATAAATGCCCCGAGAGGGTCCGGATCGCGGTTAAAATCTGCCGAGTATGACCACAAATCGAGAGGATAGCACAGAATATTAAGTGCCCAGATAAAAAAAGCAGCAAGAATTCCCCAGATAGTTCTCTCTTTATAAAGCTCTTCAAATTCGCCGAGGATATAGTTTTTCATATCGGTATCCGTGCCGAAATCCTCAACAGCCTTATCGAAGCTGATTTTCTTCTCAAAGCCAAGCTCCCTGTAATAGTCGGCTTTATCTAAAAGATGGCAGTAAAGCTCATCCTTTAATGCCTTCTGCCTTTTTTTCGGAAGCGTTTTGGGAATGAAAGAATCAACAAATTCTGTTATTCTATCCATAAAAGCACCTCCCTCAGACTGAAAGAGCAGAGGTTTTAACTCCTATGACCTTACTTACCGCCGAGGTATAGGAGCTCCACTCCTCCTTGGCTTCATTCAGAGTTTTAAGTCCCTTTTCGGTTATCTTATAGTATTTTCTCACTCTTCCTTCGGCTTCAACCGAATAAGATCTGACGAAGCCTTCCTTTTCAAAATTGTGAAGAATGGGATAAAGAGTCCCCTCCTTGAAATTGAAGGCATTTTCGCTTCTTTCGGAAATACGCTTGATTATCATATACCCGTAAAGCTCTTCCTTTTCAAGCACAGACAAAACAAGCATGGCACTGCTGCCCTTTGTAAGCTCTTTTCTGATATTCATTTTATCCCTCCTTTAAAAACGAAATTCTATGCATAGAGTTTCTATGCATAGAATAACATAGTATTATTTTCTTGTCAAGCTTTTATTTCAGCACCCCGTCTGATACCGTTGTAAAGCTTTGCAAAAAGGAATGTAATCAAAGGATCCCTGACATATATCATATATGTCAAAAAGAAAAACCACGGGAAGAACAGAAAGCTGTAATTATGAACTGATAAAAAAGCTGATGCGGCAGAAATAACACCGTAGAGTGCCATATGAAGAACACTGTGGTATTTTACTGCAATAAGACCCTTTATTCCGCTTTTTTTTACCGTCATACGCATAATAAAAAAAACGGCAAACAGCTGCAGAAGCACAATAAAGCTTTTAGAAATCAGGAATGCTTCACTAAAAAAGGTATTGAAATTCAGAATCACCGCCGCTATTGCAACAAGAGGTGTCAATATAACAAGAAGCGTTCTTGTATTTTCAATATTACGGGCAGAGCATATTTCTATTCTATAGATACACCATGCTGAAAAAAACGGAAACACGGAGAGCATCAGATTAACGCCTCCGACCAAGGCTATCGGCACAAGCAGAACAAACACCGACAGAATTTTCAGAATATCTTTTTTAAGAAACCGGAACAAAACAGCAACAGCAATTACAGCCAAGCCGACCATAAGAGAGGCATGGAAAGAGGTCTCTTTGTAACGGTAAAAAATTCTTGCAAAGCCCGGAAGAAGCCAGAACAGATTTAAAAAAAACAAAGCAATAAAGCCGAGCTTGTCAAAAACCTGAATATTTTCAGACTTTGCAGAAGCCTTCGCTTTTTTATTTTTATCGGAAATGTTAGTTTTTTTCATTTCAGTCACCCTTTTAACAATACGGATCAACGGTATAAGACATATATAATAAGAAATATACCGTAAGAACGGGAATGTTCTGAAGCCTTACCCAATGTAAGTATTTCTGAAGCTTCTCAGCGCCCGTGGAATAAATATCATAAAGCACAACAATAAAAAGAGTAATCACGGAATGTGAAAACCATCTTGTGATATCGGGAGAGCAGAGGATACCCGATATAAAAACAAGGGGCAGAAGAAACAGTGTACAAAGCCATGTAAACCACCTTACAGGATTGTTTCTGCTTTCCTTTAATGAAGATACGGCATACATATAAAGGAATATTATAACCGGTAAAGAAAGAGCCACACTTCTGAAAGAATCCTCAAAATAAGAATCCATAGAGCTGTACGCTGCAAAGGTTTCCTTTATCTGAATAATAAGAGGCGACAGAAGGGCGAGCAGTCCTCCGTTGTCAGAAAATCCCGCACCCATATTTGTTTCCTCGTCAAGATATGAGGTTCTGTATATAGAATAATCGTAATAAGTTTTGTATGATTCCCATTCGGAAATATTTCTTTCCTCTAAAAGCTTCAAAAACGCATCACGGCTGAGTACTATATTATCAGATTCATTCACAACAAAATATAAGCCTGCACCGAGAGCAACAACAACCGAAACTGCAAATATTGCCATAGTACCCTTATCGGCTTTTTCTTTCTTCGAGGCTTCGAGAAGAACAAGAAGAGCAAAAAACGGAATAAAAGACACAAGAGCCGATACATGAATCAGAAGAGCAAGAACAAAGAAAACAGGAACTGCCCATTTCAGGTACTTATTCTTTAGAAACACAACAAAGAGAACCGTAAAAAACAGCCAGTAGGTATCAAGCATACCGAATCTGTATATATGGCCCGAGAAGGTTGACGGCCCCGTAATAAAAAACATAATAAGAATAAGGACAAACATTCTGCTGTTTTCGGGCGTATCTTTCAGAAGCTTCTCCAATAACAGAGAAACCGCAACAAGAAAAATATGATACAGTACAAAGAAATAAATATTTACAACAACAGCATCTGTCGTCGGAAAAAGGAAATTATATATTGCACCGGGCAGAAGCTTTGTGCAGAAGCCTATGGTATAGTCAACTATGTGATATGTATAAGTAATTTCATCAATTGCAGGAATTTCTGCTTTTTCTACAATTAATATATTATATACGGCGAAAAAAATGAAAATAAATATTGCTGTCTTATGGTCAAACAACTTTTTCTTTATTTTGTTAATCATAATTATTTCCTTAATAATTGATTCTTTTTTCTTCGGTAACAAGGGGTTTCTCTCCTGAATTCTTCATAAGAGCTATTATAAATTCAAGAATTAATGAGAGGAAAATAAAAAGTCCGAGAACCAGAATAATCAGAATTCTTATAAGCAGTCCTCCGCTCATTTCTGAAAAAGGAAGCCCTGCCGCATCGGGGATAAAAAAGAAGAAAATTTCGATAAGAGAGATAAGCATTCCGACAACTCCCGCAATAATAACTCTTCTGGGGATATTCACGGAATACTGAGTGATTCCTGTCATCGCAAAATCATAATATTTATTGAGATTGAATTTTGATTTCCCCGCTTTTCTTATATCCTGAATATAATAAACCTCGGAACAAGACGAAGCATATTCGGAAATTATCCCCCTTAAAAACGGCTGAGGCACAGAAATACAGCGCAGAATATCAATAAAGCTTTTATCAAACAGCTCAAATTCGGTGGCGTGAGCTTTGATTTTTATGCCGAAAACATAAATCATCAAAAAATAGAAGACCGAGCGCATAAAATACATAAATCTGTTTTCACGGCTTTTTTTCTTTACGCCGAGCACCACCTGATAGCCCTCTTCCCATTTCTTTATAAATTCGGGGATAAGCTCGGGAGGATTCTGCAAATCGGCATGGAGAATCAC